>DASSJT010000049.1:0-5758 GCA_035691065.1 Dermatophilaceae bacterium | reverse complement strand
AAACCCGTCTAGTCAGTTGTGACTAGGCAGCCGGGGCCGTTCGGTCGAGCGTCCCCACCGCTCCCTTATCCTTCTGCTATGCCTTCCCACCCCCCGACCTCGGCCGATGACGAACGCCTCGGTCCGGTATCGGTGATGTCGCACCTCGGTGTGATGATCGCGATCTCGGCAGTTCTGGGTCTCCTGGTCGGTGGTCTGGCGATCCCGTTCGCCGGTGCGCTCGGTGTCGCCAGCAAGTCCGCGGCCGGCGGCCTCAAGAACCTGCCGCAGGAGCTGCGGGCCCAGCCCCTGTCCGAGCGCACCCGGCTGTTGAGCCTGGGCGGCAGGCCGATCGCCACGTTCTACGACGAGAACCGCCGCTCGGTCCAGCTCGAGAACGTGGCCCCGGTCATGCGCACCGCGATCGTCGCGATCGAGGACTACCGCTTCTACCAGCACGGCGCTCTCGACCTCAAGGGCACGCTGCGCGCCTTCCTCACCAACCAGGCCGGGGGCGGGGTCGTCCAGGGTGGCTCCTCGATCACCCAGCAGATGTCGAAGATGACGCTGCTCGCGCAGGCGAAGACCGCCGCCGAGCGCAAGGCCGCCACCGAGGACACCTACCAGCGCAAGATCCAGGAGCTGCGGCACGCGATCGCGTTCGAGCAGAACTACTCCAAGGACTGGATCCTCGAGCGGTACCTCAACATCGCCTACTTCGGTGACGGCGCCTACGGCGTCCAGGCCGCCGCGCGCCACTACTTCAGCAAGGACGCCAAGAACCTCGACCTGCGGGAGGCGTCGCTGCTCGCGGGACTGGTCAAGAACCCGGTCGGGTTCGACCCCACGACCTACCCGGAGGTCGCGAAGGCGCGCCGCAAGGTGGTCCTCGACCGGATGGCCGAGCTCGGCAAGATCACCGACAAGCGGGCCACGAGGGTCGAGCAGCAGGGCCTAGGGCTCGCGGTCAGCCGCACCCGCAACGGATGCGTCTCGTCGGTCGCGCCGTTCTTCTGCGACTACGCCTACCGCTTCCTGCTGCGCGACCCCTCGCTCGGCAAGACCGTCGACGAGCGCAAGACGCTGCTCAAGAGCGGTGGGCTGACCATCAAGACCACAATCGACCTGCGCTTCCAGGAGGCGGCGCGCCAGGCGGTCACCGCCCACGTGAACTCGACCGACCAGGCGATCGGCGCCCTTGCCATGGTCGAGCCGGGCTCCGGCAACGTCCGGGCGATCTCGCAGTCGCGGCCGATGGGTCGCAAGAAGAAGCTCGGGCAGACCTACCTGAACTATGTCGTCCCCCAGTCCCTGGGTGACTCCGGTGGCTTCCAGGCGGGGTCGACGTTCAAGGTGTTCGTGCTCGCCAGCGCGCTGGAGCAGGGCATCCCGCCGACGACCGCGATCCGCGCACCGTCCAAGATCGTGCTCAACCAGGGGAGCTTCCCCGACTGCGACGGCCACTACCCGTCCACCCAGCCCTACCCGGTCGGCAACTCGACGAGCGCCCCGCCGGCGCCCACGCTGTACACCGGCACCCAGGACTCGGTGAACACCTTCTACGTGCAGCTCGAGCAGCGCACCGGCCTGTGCAAGCCCTACAAGCTGGCCCGCGCCATGGGCGTGGAGCTGACCGACCCGGACCACGAGCGGGTGCCCTCGTTCACGCTCGGCGTGCCGAGTGTCAGCCCACTGGAGATGGCCGGTGCCTACGCGACCTTCGCCAACCGCGGCGTGCACTGCGACTCCAAGCCCGTCTCCGAGATCCTCAACAGCGACGGCAAGGTCTTCAAGAGGTACAAGCCGACCTGCAAGCGGGTCATGTCGAAGTACACCGCTGACACCGTCAACGACATCCTGCGCGGGGTGATGGAGGGCGGGTTCGGGTCGGCGCTCCAGATCGGCAAGCCGTCCGCCGGCAAGACCGGCACCATCCAGGACAACAAGGCGGTCTGGTTCGACGGCTACACCCCCTCAATGGCAACGGTCGCGATGGTGGCCGGCGCCAACAGCCAGGGCACGCCGATCACGCTGAACTTCCAGACCGTCGGCGGTGTCAACGCCGGCCGGGCCTTCGGGTCGACCGTCGCGGGTCCGCTCTGGGGTGACTCGATGAAGGCGATCGCACGCTGGCTGCCCAACAAGGACTTCGTGCGGCCCGGGGCCGCGCCGGTCGCGGAGGGGTCGCAGACGGTGCCGAGCACCATCGACATGACCATCGGGCAGGCGGTGGCGACCCTGCGGGCCGCCGGGTTCACTCCGGTGGTCGGCTCCGTGATCGACTCCCGGCGGGCGCCGGGTGTGATCGCCGGGCAGAGCCCTGACGGTGGCACCACCGCGGCCCCGGGCACGGCCATCACCGTCTACCCGTCCAACGGCGCGAACTTCTCCGGCTCCAACGGTGGCGACAACAACCAGCAGCCACGCGAGCGCAACAAGCCACGGGGCGGGGGCAACCGCGGCGGCAACGGCGGTGGCGGGAACGGCAACGGCGGGCGCGGGCCGGGCTGAGCCGGCCGGGTCAGCCGAGCTGGCGACGTACCTCCGCGGCGACGGCACCCCCGTCGGCACGACCCTTGGTCTGGCCCTGCACCGCGCCCATGACCTTGCCCATCGCACGCATGCCCTCGTCCTGCACGCCCAGCGTCGCGATCGTCGAGGTGACCAGGTCGGCGATCTCCTGGGCGGTGAGCTGCTCGGGGAGGTAGTCGGCGATCACGGCGGCCTCCGAGCGCTCCTTGGCGGCCATCTCCGCGCGGCCCGCGTCGTCGAAGGCCTGCGACGCCTCGCGACGCTTCTTGGACTCGCTGGTCAGCACGCCGAGCACGTCGTCGTCGGTGAGCTCGCGCGCCTGCTTGCCGGAGACCTCGGCGTTGGTGATCGCGGTCAGCACCATCCGCAGGGTGGACGACCGCACCTCGTCACGGGCCTTGATGGCCGTCGTGAGGTCGGCGCGGAGGCGGTCCTTGAGATCGCTCATGGGGGCCAGTGTGACAGCCTTGCCGCGTGGCAGACACGCGGACGTCCCCCCTCCCGAAGGTGGCCGGAGCCGGCGTCGCGCTGGGCGTGGCCGGCCTCGCGTACGCCGCCGGCATCGAGGTCCGCAGCTTCACGCTCCGCGAGGTGGAGATCCCGTGCCTGCCCTCGGGAGCCCGTCCGATCCGGGTCCTCCACGTCAGCGACCTGCACCTGACACCGAGCCAGAGCAGGAAGCGGGACTGGCTGCGCTCGCTCGCTCGGCTCGAGCCCGACCTGGTCGTCAACACCGGAGACAACCTGGCGCACCTCGACGCGGTGGCGCCGACGCTGGCCGGGTTCGGCCCGCTGCTCGACGTACCGGGCGTGTTCGTGTTCGGCTCCAACGACTACTACGCGCCGACCCCGCGCAACCCGGTTTGGTACCTGCTGCCCGACGACGGCCGGCGGAACACCCACACTCCGAACCTTCCGTTCGAGGACCTGCGCGCGGCGTTCACCGACAACGGCTGGCTGGACCTGAACAACGCCGTCGGCCGGCTCGAGGTGCTCGGGTCGCGGCTGGCGTTCGCGGGTGTCGACGACCCGCACCTGCGGCTCGACGACCTGTCCTCGGTGGCCGGCCCCGCGCCGGCCGACGCGGACCTTCGCATCGGCGTCGCGCACGCGCCGTACCTCCGGGTGCTGGACCAGTTCGCGGGCGACGGGTACGACGTGACCTTCGCCGGCCACACCCACGGCGGCCAGCTGTGCCTGCCGTTCTACGGCGCCCTGGTCACCAACTGCGACCTCGACACGCGCCGGGCGAAGGGGCTGCACCGGCACCCGGCCGGCTCCCGACCCGGCGATCCGGGTTCGTCCTGGCTCCACGTGTCCGCCGGCGCGGGGACCTCGCCGTACGCCCAGGTGCGCTTCTGCTGTCGCCCCGAGGCGACCCTCGCCACGCTCACGCCGGCCGGGTGAGGGTGGCGCGGGCCGTGGTCGGGCCACTCGAACGGCTCCGGTAGACTCCCGAACGCATTCGGGCTGTGGCGCAGCTTGGTAGCGCGCCTCGTTCGGGACGAGGAGGCCGCAGGTTCAAATCCTGTCAGCCCGACACCACACGAGCTCCCGGTCAGCGATCGCTGGCCGGGAGCTCTGTCGTCGGGATGCGGTGCTCGACCAGGCCGACCATGTTGCCCTCGGAGTCCCGCACGAACGCCTGCCACTCCTGCGTCCCCGCCGGGCCCAGCGTGTCGTCGTCGTGGGTGAAGATCGCGTGCGGCTCGGACTCCACCGTCACCCCCAGCGCGCGCAGGCGGGCGACGGTCGCGTCGACGTCGGCCACGCGCAGGTAGAGCAGCGCGCTCGGCGCGGCCCGGTCGACCAGCAGCCGGGTGCCGCCCAGCGCGAAGAACACCAGGCCGGGCGGGTCGTACGTCGCGAGGGGCTCGGCCCCGAGGAGGTCGGTGTAGAACGCCGTGGCACGAGCGAGGTCGTCGGCGTGCTGGGCGACCTGGACGAGTGGCGGGTCATGCGGAGTGGTCACGCGAGCCTCCTGGGTGTCGCTCGGACCTGGATTCTCCCAGACCCGCGAGGGCCGGGAAGCCCGTCGGGCAGCACCGCCCCGTGGCACACTCGCAGCATGGCTGAGGAACCCGACACCAAGAGGCCGGGCGACGGCGACGAGTCCAAGCTGGAGCTGCCGAAACTGGGCTTCCGGCGACGCACGAAGAAGGACGCCGCAGCCGAGGAGCCGCCCGTGGAGGCGGTCGCGGAGACGCCGGTCGAGGCCGAGGCACCGCCGCCCCCGGACGAGCCCGACCCGGAGCGGACGCCCGAGCCGACGCAGGTGCTGCCGAGCGCACCCGCAGCGGAACGGGAACACGATCCCGGGCCCGAACGACCCGCGAAGCCGGCCCGGGTCCGCAAGGAGCGCAAGGCCCTGACGCTGCCGCCGTTGCCCGCACCGATCGCCTCGGTGGTGACCGGTGTGGTGATCGGGCTGGTCATCGTCGCTCTCACGTTCCTCTCCTCGCGCGGCTGCGAGCTGGTGCGCGGCACCGGCAGCTGCGGCGGCGGCGGCCTGCTCCTGCTGGTGGCGGTCATGGTGCTGGCCGTCCTGCTCGGCGCCGTCCTGCTCAAGGCCTGGCAGGTCGGCGACCCGATGAGCTCGTCGTTCCTCGCCGTCGGGCTGGTCGCGGTGGTCGCGATGCTCTTCCTCCTGCCCTCCATCGACGAGTGGTGGATGGTGATCGTGATCCCGGCGCTGAGCGCGCTGACGTACCTGCTGGCGTGGTGGGTCACCCGCACCTTCATCGACACCGAGGACGACGAGGCCGAGGAGCCGGAGGACGCCGGCATCCGCGGGCTCTAGCCGGGTCAGCCGACCAGGATGCAGAACGGGTGGCCCGCCGGGTCGGCCAGCACGTAGAGCGCCTCGTCCGGGTCGTCGGTCCGGTCGAGGAGCAACGTCGCCCCGAGCCGTTCCGCCCGCTCACGGTGTCGCTGCAGCTCGGCCACCGTGGGCACCCGGAAGTCCAGGTGCATCTGCTTCGGCACGTCGTGCCGGGGCCAGGTCGGCCGGTCCAGGGTCGGCACCTCCTGGAAGGCCAGCACCCGGCGGCCGTCGACGTCGACGAGGACGAGCCAGTCCTCGTCGTCGGCGCTGCCGTCGGTCGGTGGCTCGTCTCCCGGGCGGTAGCGCACGCCCAGCAGCTCGCGGTAGAACTCCGCGAGTCCCCGGTCGTCGGTGGCGTCCAGGGCGGTGTGCATCAGCACGGGAAAGCCGGGCACGCCTGCCTCCTGTCGGTCGGTCAGAGCC
>DASSJT010000048.1:0-21767 GCA_035691065.1 Dermatophilaceae bacterium | reverse complement strand
TGAGAGCCTCCAGCTCACCCGAGCGCTCGATCCGACCCTGAGCCGGGAGTGGCTGCCCGGCCTGCCGCCTGGCATGAGCCTCGCGGAGCTGGCCGTGGCCGAAGCCGCGCAGCCGGAGTCGCCGCCGGACGATGCGGCCCCACCCCAGCCCCCGCCGGACTGGGCTGACCTCGACAGGGACGACCTCGACAGGGACGACCTCGAGAGGGCCCGCCTGAACAAGGCCGGCCTCGACGGTGTGCGGCAGGTCGCGAGCACCTCGCCCAGCGCCGAGCCGGATGCCCGTGCTTGTGCGCATACCCATGGCCATGCCGATGCCCACCCCCATGCCTACGCCTACGCCTACGCCTGTGAGTTGTCGCTGCTGGAGCAGGTGTTCGCGAAGCAGCTCGCCCTCGCCGCGTGAGGCAGGCCACGGCGTGAAGGCGCAGTGGCCGGGGTGCTTCGGGCGCAGCCGCGGCATACCGCCGCATCGAGGTGCCCGCCCGCCGACATGTGCTGCGTGCGACACGCTCGCTCAGTTTCTGGACCTGGGCCAAGCGGGCCTGACGTGCGTCCTACCATGGAAGAACCGAGGTCCAGCCGGATTCCGGGCATCTTTCACAGGAACGCCAGTACATGAGCAGCAAGAACGTCAAGCAGCTCGATCGCGTTGTGATCCGATTCGCCGGCGACTCCGGCGATGGCATGCAGCTAACGGGCGACCGCTTCACTTCTGAGACCGCAGCCCTGGGGAACGACCTGTCGACCCTCCCGAACTTCCCGGCGGAGATCCGGGCTCCCCAAGGGACCCTCCCCGGCGTGTCGAGCTTCCAGCTCCACTTCGCCGACCACGACGTGCTGACACCTGGTGATGCGCCCGATGTACTGGTCGCGATGAACCCCGCAGCCCTGCGGGCCAACCTCGGCGACCTCCCCCGAGGCGCCACGATCATCGCCAACATCGACGAGTTCACCGCCCGCAACCTGGCGAAGGTCGGGTATGCCGGCAACCCGCTCGATGACGGGACGCTCGAGTCGTGGCAAGTGCACCCCGTGGCGCTGACGTCGATCACGGTCGAGGCGCTCGCCGACTTCGACTCGCTGACCCGCAAGGAGAAGGAACGGGCGAAGAACATGTTCGCCCTCGGCCTCCTGTCCTGGATGTACCACCGGCCGACAGCGGGCACAGAGGCGTTCCTGGCCAAGAAGTTCGCCTCCAAGTCCGACATCCTCGCCGCGAACCTCGCCGCCCTGAGGGCGGGGTGGAACTACGGTGAGACCACCGAGGCGTTCGCGACGTCCTTCGAGGTCGCGCCGGCGCACATGCCGGCAGGCACCTACCGCAACATCACCGGCAACGTCGCCCTGGCCTATGGCCTGGTCACGGCAGCCCACCGGGCCGGCATCCGGCTCGTGCTCGGCAGCTACCCGATCACGCCGGCGAGCGACATCCTGCACACCCTCTCCGGGCTGAAGCGCTACGGCGTCACCACCATCCAGGCCGAGGACGAGATCGCCGGCGTCGGCATGGCCCTGGGCGCCAGCTTCGGCGGCTCGATGGGCGTCACCACGACCTCCGGGCCGGGGATCGCGCTCAAGTCCGAGACCATCGGCCTGGCCGTGTCCCTCGAGCTGCCGCTCATCATCGTCGACGTCCAGCGCGGCGGCCCTTCGACCGGCCTCCCCACCAAGACCGAGCAGGCCGACCTGCTGCAGGCGATGTTCGGCCGCAACGGCGAGTCGCCGGTGCCGGTGATCGCGCCGCAGTCACCCTCGGACTGCTTCAACGCCGCACTCGAGGCGGTCCGCATCGCGACGGCCTACCGCACGCCGGTGTTCCTGCTCTCCGACGGCTACCTCGCCAACGGCTCCGAGCCCTGGTCGATCCCCGCTGTGTCCGAGCTGCCCGACCTGACCGTCGAGTTCGCCACCGCGCCCAACGACACCGACGACCGCGGCCAGCCCGTGTTCCACCCCTACCTGCGCGACCAGGACACGCTCGCACGGCCGTGGGCCATCCCCGGAACGGCGGGGCTGGAGCACCGCATCGGCGGCATCGAGAAGGCCGACGTCACGGGCAACATCAGCTACGACCCCGACAACCACGACCACATGGTGCGGCTGCGGCAGGCCAAGGTCGACGGCATCGCCAAGACCATCGGCGAGCTCGAGGTCGACGACCCCAGCGGCGAGGCGGAGGTCCTCGTCCTCGGCTGGGGCTCGACCTACGGCCCGATCGCGGCCGCCACCCGCGCCGTGCGCAACACCGGAGCCCGGGTCGCCCGGGCCCACCTCCGCCACCTCAACCCCTTCCCCGCCAACACCGGCGAAGTCCTGCGGCGCTACCGGCGCGTGATCGTCCCGGAGATGAACTCCGGGCAGCTCGCACTGCTGCTGCGCGCGAAGTACCTCGTCGACATCCAGTCCTACAGCCGCGTGCGCGGCCTGCCGTTCACCACGGTGGAGCTCGCCGACGTGCTCGTGCAGGCACTGGAGGAGCTGGAGTCATGACCACAACACACCACCACACCGACAACCAGATCGACCTGGGTATGCCGGCACACGGACTTTCCGGCATGCCTCGCCTCACGGAGGGCTCACCGGCCCAGACGAAGAAGGACTTCACGTCCGACCAAGAGGTCCGCTGGTGCCCCGGCTGCGGCGACTACGCCATCCTCGCCGCGGTGCAGGGGTTCCTGCCCGACCTGGGTCTGCGCCGGGAGAACATCGTCTTCGTCTCGGGCATCGGGTGCTCGTCGCGCTTCCCGTACTACCTCGACACCTACGGAATGCACTCGATCCACGGCCGGGCGCCGTCGATCGCCACCGGCCTGGCCACGAGCCGCCCCGACCTTTCCGTCTGGGTGGTGACCGGCGACGGCGACGCCCTCTCGATCGGCGGCAACCACCTGATCCACGCGCTCCGGCGCAACGTCAACCTCACGATCCTGCTGTTCAACAACCGGATCTACGGGTTGACCAAGGGGCAGTACTCCCCCACGTCCGAGGTCGGCAAGATCACCAAGTCGACGCCGTTCGGGTCCGTGGACCAGCCGTTCAACCCGATCAGCCTGGCCTTGGGATCCGAGGGGACCTTCGTCGCCCGCACCATGGACAGCGACCGCAAGCACCTCACCGCGGTGCTCAAGGCCGCCGCCGAGCACCGCGGAACGGCACTGGTGGAGATCTACCAGAACTGTCCGATCTTCAACGACGGCGCGTTTGACCTGATCAAGGACCGCTCGCAGCAGGAGGCCCGGATCGTGCACCTCGTCGACGGTGCACCCGTTCGTCTCGGCGCCGAGGGTGACCGTCAGGTCCTGGTGCGGGGTGCGAGTGGCGGCCTGGAGTTCGTGCCCGAGGCGGACGCTGGGGCGCCGGAGCTGGCCGGCCGGGTCGTGGTGCACGACGTCGCTGCCGACGACCCGTCGCAGGCGTTCGCGATCTCGCGGCTGGACGGCCCGGACATGGCCCACGTGCCGATGGGGATCTTCCGCAACGTCAAGCGGCCCACTTATGACGACGGCGTCCGCACGCAGCTCGACTCGGCGATCGACGCGGCCGGTGGCGCGGCCACCGACGCCGACCTCGACGTGCTGCTGCGTGGCCGCGACACCTGGACGGTGGGGTGACAGCAACGCACCCGAATAGGGCCGCACACCCGACCGGGGCCGCACACCCGACCGGTCCTGAGCCCGGCCGGTGACCCACGACGAGAGTCGGCGCGGCACGGCATACGGCCTGTTGGCCTATGGGATCTGGGGTGCCTTCCCGCTGTACTTCCACGCGCTCAAGCCCGCCGGCGCCTGGGAGATCCTGAGCCATCGCATTCTCTGGACCCTCGGCCTGTGCGCGCTGATCCTCGTCGCCCGTCGCGACCTGGCGTGGACGCGCGCCTTGGTGCAGCGCCCAAGGCTGTCGCTGGGCATCACGGCGGCAGCCCTGCTGATCGCGGTCAACTGGGTCGTCTACGTCGCGGCGGTCCTCAACGGCCGGACCACGGACGCGTCGCTGGGATACTTCCTCAACCCCCTGGTGACGGTGGCTCTGGGCGTGCTGGTGCTTCGCGAGCGGCTGCGACCACTCCAGTGGGTCGCCGTCGCCATCGGTGCAGTGGCCGGCGTCTACCTGAGCGTTGCTGGGCGCAGCATCCCGTGGATCGCGCTGACCCTCGCGCTGAGCTTCGCGTCGTACGGGCTGGTCAAGAAGAAGGTCGGCGCGACTCTGGGCGCTATGCACTCCTTGGCTGCCGAGACCGCCGTGCTCGGACCCATCGCGGGCGTGATGCTGGCGGTCCTCACCGCGCGCGGGACGACGACCTTCACCACAGTCGGACCGGGGCACACGGCACTGCTGGTGTTCGCCGGCGTGGCCACGGCCACCCCGCTGCTGTTCTTTGCGGCGGCCGCGCGGCGCATCCCGCTGGTCCTCATCGGGCTGCTGCAGTTCATCACGCCCGTACTGCAGCTGCTGTGCGCGGTGCTCCTGCTCGGGGAGCGGCTGTCGCCAGCGCGGTGGGTCGGCTTCGGAATCGTGTGGGTCGCCCTGGCCGTGCTCACCGCGGATGCCGTGCGCGCGGCCCGAACGGCGCGGGCGGTCCGCGCCGCTGAGGAGATCGCGGAGGAGTGCCTGCCCTAGCTAGGCGTTCTGTCCGGAGGTCTGCGTCTCGACCGCGTAGTCGTGGTCGCCGGCCATGCCATCGAGCAGCTCACGCAGGATGTCTGCGTGACCGGCGTGACGGCATACCTCCTCGACCATGTGGACCAGCACCCAGCGCATCGTCACCGTTGCACCGGCCCACGAGGTGCCCGTGTCGGAGAGCTCGTGAGTCGAGATGGAGGCATCGGCCGCCGCCCGGGCCCGGGCGTAGTAGTCGAGGATGTCCTGCGTCGACTCGTCGGCCTCCACGCGCCAGTCGGCATCCGGGTCGTCCTCGACGTAGGGCACCGAGTCGCCGGGAAGGCCGAAAGTCTCGCAGAACCAGCCGTACTCGACCGAGGCGAGGTGCTTCAGCATGCCGAGCAGCGTCGTGCCCGAGGGCACCAGCGCTCGACGCAGCTGCGCGTCGTCGACCCCCTCGAGCTTCCAGAGGATGGCGTCGCGGTGCCGGTCGAGGGCTGCGACCAGGCTGGTCTTCTCGTCGGCGTCGTAGGGGACGCGCTGGGCGGTCATGGCGACCACCGTAGCGGGGCCTTGGGACAAGCCTTGGCACCAGCCCTTGGGACGAGCCCTGGGACAGGCCGTCGTCAGCCCGCCTGGCTTCCCCGGAAGGTGCGACGGTAGGCCAGGGGGGAGACCCCGACGGACGCGCGCAGGTGCTGCCGCAGAGAGGCGCCGGTGCCGAGGCCGGCCTCGGCGGCGACGCGGTCGACCGGAAGGTCGGTGGTCTCGAGCAGGTGGAGCGCGTGCCGCACCCGCTGCTGGATCAGCCACGCGCCCGGTGACATGCCGGTCTCCTCGCGGAACCGACGGGTGAAGGTGCGCACGCTCATCCGGGCCCGCCCGGCCAGCTGCGGGATGTCGAGCGGCTCGCCGAGGTGGTGCTGCGCCCACTCGCGCGCACCGGCGGTGGTGGCAGCCGCTGGCTCCGGCAGGTGACGATCGATGAACTGGGCCTGGCCGCCCTCACGCCAGGGCGGCACCACGCAGTACCGGGCCACGTGGTTGGCCACCTCCGTCCCGTGGTCGCGCCGCACCACGTGGAGGCACAGGTCGACGCCTGCGCCCAGGCCGGCCGACGTGAGCACGTCGCCCTCGTCGACGAACAGCACCCCGTCGTCGAGGTCGACCCGGGGGTACAGCCGGCGGAACTCCTCGGCGTAGGCCCAGTGCGTGGTGGCCCGCCGCCCGTCCAGTACTCCCGCCGCGCCGAGGACGAAGGCTCCCGTGCAGATGGACATGATCCTGGTGCCCGGCCGGATGAGCGACAGCGCATCCCGCACCTGGTCGGGCAGGGTGCCCTCATGGCGCGGGCCGGGGATGCGCGTGCCGGGGATGATGACCGTCTCGGCGTCGGCGAGCACCTCTTCGCCGTGGTCCGGGGTGATGCTGTAGCCGGACGGGGTGGGCAGCGGCCGGCCGCCGAGGCTGCACACCCGGACGTCGTAGAGCGGCTCCCCCAGCCGCGACTCGGCGACGCGGAAGATCTGGGGCGGGATCGCAAGGTCGTAGCCGACGACCGGGTCCAGCCCCAGGACGGCGATGCGGTGGCGGCTCATGGCCGAATTCTTGCACATGTTGGCTCTTCGGCCACTCGTCCGCGGATGCAGGCCCTGCCAAGGTGATCCGGTGACTTTCCGCGTCGATGCCCCTGGCGAGCTGGCCCAGCCCGACCTGCCCCGACCGGACGGCTCGCGCAGCCCGTGGCCCTGGGTGATCGCGGTCGCCTCGTTCCTCACCTTGGTGGGGGCAGCCGGGTTCCGCTCCGCTCCCGGGGTGCTCATGGACCCCCTGCACGAGGAGTTCGGGTGGTCGCACGGCCTGATCGGCTCGGCCGTCTCGGTCAACCTCATGCTCTTCGGCCTGATCTCGCCGTTCGCCGCAGCGCTGATGGACCGCTTCGGCGTCCGCCGAGTCGTGGCCACGGCGCTCACCCTGGTGGCCACCGGGAGCGGCCTGACCGTCTTCATGACCACCAGCTGGCAGCTGCTGCTGCTCTGGGGAGTCGTCGTGGGGATCGGTACCGGCTCGATGGCCATGACCTTCGTGGCGACCGTGACCAGCCGCTGGTTCGTCGCCCGGCGCGGCCTGGTCAGCGGCGTCCTCACAGCCGGCAGCGCGACCGGCCAGCTGATCTTCCTGCCCCTGCTGGCCAGCCTGGCCACGCACCACGGGTGGCGCACCGCGGCCCTTGCGGTGAGCGGCGCCGCACTCGTCGTCGTGCCAGTGGTGCTCATCGTCCTGCGGGACCATCCCCACGACCTGGGCATCACGGCATACGGCGCGACGCCGGAGAACCCGGGGCCGCCCAAGCTGGTCGCGGCCGGCTCGAGCGCCCGCCGCGCCGTCGAAGCCCTCCGTGGCGCCGCCCGCACCCGCACGTTCTGGCTGCTGGCCGGCGGGTTCGCCATCTGCGGGGCCTCGACCAACGGCCTGGTCGGGACCCACTTCGTGCCGGCGGCGCATGACCATGGCATGCCGGCCACCACGGCAGCCGGTCTCCTGGCCGTCGTGGGCATCTTCGACGTCGGGGGCACGATCTTCTCGGGCTGGCTGACCGACCGCTTCGACCCGAGGTACCTCCTGCTCGGCTACTACGCCGGCCGCGGCCTGTCCCTGCTGATCCTCCCGGCCCTGCTGGCTCCGGACGTCGCGCCGCCGATGTGGGCTTTCATCCTGTTCTACGGGCTGGACTGGGTGGCCACGGTGCCGCCGACCGTGGCGCTGTGCGCGGACCGGTTCGGGCTGCGCGGCCCGATCGTCTTCGGCTGGGTCTTCGCGAGCCACCAGATCGGCGCCGCGATCGCAGCGACGGGGGCAGGGGTGATCCGCGACGCATCGGGAAGCTACGACCTGGCCTGGCGGCTTGCGGCCGGCCTCTGCTTCGCGGCCGCCCTGATGTCGTGGTCGATCCGGCGGCAGCGGTCGTCTGCGGTGCTGGAGCTGTCGCCCGGCCCGTACTCGCCCGGCCAGGCGTCGCCCAGCCCGTCAGCCCCCAGCCCGTCAGCCCCCAACCCGTCAGCCGCCAGCCAGGCATCGCTCAGCCAGTCCGGTTGACGACCCCCACGGCCAGCGCATCGAGCGCCCGCTTGGCGTCGCTGTCCGGCAGCCCGGACAGCAGGTCACGGGCCTCTTGGGCCACCGCCTCCGTTGCCACGCGGGCCTGCTCCATCGCCGGGTGGGCCCGGAGCACGGCCAGCGCCTCGGCAAGGCTGGAGTCGTCAGCGAGGTCGGTGCCCAGCAGCTCGTGCAGCCGGGCGTCGGCCGGGTCCTGGGAGGCCAGGGCGTAGAGGACCGGCAGGGTGGCCTTGCCCTCGCGCAGGTCGGTGCCGGGAGTCTTGCCGGTCTCGTCGGCGTCCGAGGCGATGTCGATCAGGTCGTCGGCCAGCTGGAAGGCGACGCCGAGCTTCTCGCCGTACTGCCGCATGACCTCGACGACCTCGGGCGGACACCCACCGAACATCGCGCCGTAGCGCGCCGAGGTCGCGATGAGCACACCGGTCTTGTCGGCCAGGACACCGAGGTAGTAGGCGACCGGGTCCTCCCCGGGCGGGCACGGGCGGTCGTCGCGGATCTGTCCGGCACACAGGCGCACGAACGTCTGCGCCTGGATCCGCACCGGCTCGGCCCCCAGGTCGGCGATGATCTCCGACGCCGTCCCGAACAGCAGGTCCCCGACCAGGATCGCGACGGAGTTGCCGTATGCCGCGTTGACACTGGGAGCGCCCCGGCGCAGCAGGGCCTCGTCCATGACGTCGTCGTGGTAGAGCGAGGCGAGGTGGGTCAGCTCCACCCCGGCGGCGGCCGCGACGACCCGGTCGTTGAGCCCGGAGCCGAGCTCCGCGGCCAGGAGGGTGAGCAGTGGCCGGAACCGCTTCCCCGCGTCGAGCCGGTGCCTCGCCGCCCGGGCGATGAACGGGTCGCTGTGGTCGACCCGTTGGTGGATCAGGGCGTTGACGCGCTCGAGCCCCTCCTGGAGCCGGTCCTGCAGGGCTGACGACGCGGCCGGGAGGGCCAGAACGGGTGGGGTTGAGCTCACGTGCTTACCTGTCTCACCAAGGCCCCGTCAGCGGATGAACTCGGACGACCGGGCGGCCAGCTCGAGCACCGGCCCGGGGACGACGCCGAGGGCGATGGTCACCAGCGTCCCCAGCGTGACGGCGGCCGTGGTCATGGCTGACGGGGTCGCTGCCACGACCTCCTGCTCCCCTACTGGCTCGGAGAAGTACATGAGCACGATGATCCGGATGTAGACGAACGCCGTGATCGCGCTGCACAGGACGCCGATGATCACCAGGGCCACCCCTGACCGGCCGCCGTCAGCGACCGCAGGTGCGAACGCCGCGAACTTCGCCGTGAAGCCAGAGGTGAGCGGTATGCCGGCAAAGGCCAGCAGCAGGAACGCGAAGACTCCGGAGACCACCGGGTGGCGACGGCCAAGGCCCGCCCACTGGGACAGGTGCGAGGCCTCCGACCCGCTCTGGCGGACCATCGAGACCACCGCGAAGGCGGCGATCGTCGCAAAGCCGTAGGCGACGAGGTAGAACATCACGCCCGACACCCCCGCCTTGTCGAACGCCAGCAGGCCGACCAGGATGAACCCGGCGTGCGCGATCGAGCTGTAGGCGAGGAGCCGCTTGACGTCGGTCTGGGTGACCGCCAGGACCGACCCGACCACCATGGTGAGGGCGGCGACCCCGATGACGCCGGCCCGCCAGTCCCACCGGCTGCCCTCGACACCGACGTAGACGACCCGCAGGATCGCCCCGAACGCGGCGGCCTTGGTGCCGGCGGCCATGAACCCGGTGACCGGCGTGGGGGCGCCCTGGTAGGCGTCCGGGGTCCACATGTGGAACGGCGCGGCGCCGATCTTGAACAGGAGCCCGACCAGGACGAGCACCACGCCCGGGAGCAGGAGTCCGTCGAGGGTGCCGGGGGCAGCGCCGATGGCCTGGGCGATGTCCGAGAACTGGAGCGAACCGGCATACCCGAAGAGCAGGGCCGACCCGAACAGGAAGAAGGCCGAGGAGAAGGCGCCGAGCAGGAAGTACTTGAGCGACGCCTCCTGCGACAGCAGGCGGCGTCGCCGCGCCAGCCCGCACAGGATGTACAGGGGAAGCGACAGCACCTCGAGGGCGATGAACATCGTCAGGAGGTCGTTCGCGGCGGGGAACAGCATCATGCCGCCGACCGCGAACAGCGCCAGCGGGAACACCTCGCTCGTCGCCATGCCGGCGCGCAGCGCCGCGGCCTCCTGGGGCGACCCGGGGACCGCCGAGCCCATGGGAGTGAACGCGTCAGCGCCCTGGCCGCTGAACTTCTCGGCCATCGTGAGGATGCTGAGCACCGCCATCGCGAGCACCGCGCCCTGGATGAACAGCGCGGGTCCGTCGATGACCACCGCGTTGCCCAGGGTGCGCCCCCTGTCGTTGACGCTGAGGGTCACCAGCACGTAGAGGGCGACCACCAGGGAGGCGAGGGCCACGAAGACCTGCGGCGCGTGGCGCTTGCCGCGGGGCACGAAGGCCTCGATCAGGACGCCGACCATCGCACCGCCGAAGATGATGAGCATGGGCGCGATGGCGGCGTAGTTGACCTGGACGGCCTGGAAGTCCATCTTCACTTGGCGCTCCCTTCAGCGGCATTCGTCGGGGCCGGGTCGGTGACGCCGACGAAGGTGAGCGTCTGGTGGACCGCCGGGTTGATGAAGTCCAGCGCCAGCTTGGGGTAGAAGCCGAGGACCAGGATGGCCGCGACCAGCGGGGCGACGACCCACTTCTCGCGCAGGCCGAGGTCTGCGACCGACGTCCCGGACTCCTCGGACTCCCCGAAGTCGGGCTTCGGGCCGGTCATCATGCGCTTGTACATCAGGAGGATGTAGAGGGCCGCGAGGATGATGCCGACCGTGGCGATCACCGCCGCCACCCGGTAGCGCTGGAAGGTGCCGACCAGCACCAGGAACTCGCTGATGAACGAGCTGAGGCCGGGCAGCGCCAGCCCGGACAGGCCCGAGAAGAGGAAGACGCCGGCAAGCACGGGGGTGACCCGCTGCCACCCGCCGAAGTCGGGGATGCGCTTGCTGCCCCGTCGGCTGATCAGCATCGCCGCGACGAGGAACAGGGCCGCAGTGGAGAAGCCGTGGTTGACCATGTAGAGCGCCGACCCGGCCCCGCCGACGGTCGTGAGCGCGAAGATGCCGAGCACGATGAAGCCGAAGTGGCTCACCGAGGTGTAGGCGATCAGCCGCATGATGTCGGTCTGGCCGATGGCCAGCAGGGCGCCGTAGAGCACCGAGATGACGGCAAGGGTGATCACCACCGGTGTGGCCCACTTGCTCGCCTCCGGGAAGAGCTGGAGGCAGAAGCGGATCATGCCGTACGTGCCGACCTTGTCGAGCACGCCCACGAGGAGCACCGCCGTGGCCGGGCGGGCTTCGGTCGCGGCGTCCGGCAGCCACGTGTGCACCGGCCACATGGGGGCCTTGACCGCGAACGCGATGAAGAAGCCGAGGAACATGAGCCGCTCGGGCGTCGAGCCCAGCTTGAGCCCGGTGAGCTTCGACACGAGGAAGCCGTCGGCTCCGCCGGGGCCGTACTGGTAGAGCGCGATGACCGCGACGAGCATGATCAGCCCGCCGGCCAGGGAGAAGAGCAGGAACTTCACCGAGGCGTACTGCCGGCGCGGCCCGCCGTAGGAGCCGATCAGGAAGTAGACCGGGATCAGCATCGCCTCGAAGAACACGTAGAAGAGGAACACGTCCGTGGCCGTGAACACCCCGATCATGAACGTCTCGAGCACGAGCATCAGGGCGAAGTAGTTGCGCTCCCGGGCCCCGCCCTCGGACACGTCGTGCCAGGCGGCCAGGAGGCACACGGGCGTCAGGATCGCCGCGAGGAGGATGAGGACGAGCGCGATGCCGTCGACGCCCAAGGCGTAGGAGACGCCGAACTGGGGGATCCACTCGTGCTGCTCGACGAGCTGGAACTGGTTCTTCGACCCGGTGTCGTACTGCAGGGCTCCCGCCACCGTGACCACCAGCGTGGCGAGCGAGAAACCGAGGGCGACGTGGCGCGCCCGCCCCGCCAGGGAGTTGGGCATCGCGAAGATCACGACGGCGCCGAGGAGCGGCAGGACGCCCATGACGGTGAGCCAGGGGAAGTTCGTCATCACTGGATCACCCACACAGCTCCGAGGATGGCGACGACGCCGGCGAGCATCGTCAGGGCATAGGACCGGGCGAAGCCGTTCTGAAGCCGACGGGTTCGGCTGGACAGCCCGCCGATCAGCGCAGCCAGACCGCCGAAGGCGCCGTCGACGCCTCTGTTGTCACCGAACACCAGCGCCCGGGTGAGATGGATCCCGGGACGCATGAAGATCGCCTCGTTGACGTCGTCCTGGTAGAGGTCTCGGCGCGCGGCCTGGGTGACCAGCGAGCCCTGCGGGGCGGTCTCGGGGACCGGCTGGCGCCAGTAGCGCAGCCAGGCCAGGCCCGCGCCGAGCACCACGAGGACCAGGGTCAGGGTGGTCAGCACGGGCACCGAGAGCACCGGACCGTGCTCCTCGCTCTGCGCCCCCACCACGGGTTCGAGCCAGCGGGTGAAGACGCCGGTCGGCCCGAGGATCAGGCCCAGGAAGGCCGACCCCAGCGCGAGCACGATCATCGGCGCCGTCATGACCCTCGGCGACTCGTGCGGGTGCGCCTCCTCAGGCCAGCGCTTCCTGCCGTGGAAGGTCATGAAGAACAGGCGTGACATGTAGAAGGCCGTGATGCCGGCGCCGATCAGGGCGGCCAGGCCGAACACCCAGGGCCGCCAGCCCTCGCCGACGAACGCGGACTCGATGATCTTGTCCTTGGACCAGAACCCCGAGAACGGCGGCACGCCGAGGATGGCCAGCCAGCCCAGGCCGAAGGTCACCCAGGTGACCTTCATGGCACCCGACAGGTTACCGAAGCGGCGCATGTCGATCTCGTCGTTCATGCCGTGCATGACCGAGCCGGCGCCGAGGAACATGCCGGCCTTGAAGAAGCCGTGGTTGAGCAGGTGGAAGATGGCGAAGGCGTAGCCGACCGGGCCCAGCCCGGCGGCCAGCATCATGTAGCCGATCTGGCTCATGGTCGAGGCAGCCAGCGCCTTCTTGATGTCGTCCTTCGCGCAGCCCACGATCGCCCCGAAGAGCAGCGTGATGGCGCCGACGATGACCACGCCCAGCTGGGCATTGGGCGCCGCGCTGAAGATCACGTGGCTGCGCACGATCAGGTAGACGCCGGCGGTGACCATGGTTGCTGCGTGGATCAGGGCGGACACCGGGGTCGGGCCGGCCATGGCGTCGCCGAGCCAGGACTGGAGCGGGAACTGCGCCGACTTGCCGCAGGCACCGAGCAGGAGCAGCAGACCGAGCGCGGTGAGCGTGGCCTGGCTGGCCTTCGGAACCCCCGCGTTGACCGTGGCGAAGTCGACGCCCCCGAAGGTCGCGAACATGAGCGCGATGCCGATCGACAGCCCGAGGTCCCCCACCCGGTTGACGACGAACGCCTTGTTGGCTGCGGCCGCGTAGTCGAGCCGGTAGTTCCAGAAGCCGATCAGCAGGTACGACGCGAGGCCGACGCCCTCCCACCCGACGAACAGCAGCGCGTAGCTGTCGGCCAGCACGAGCAGCAGCATCGAGGCCACGAAGAGGTTGAGGTAGGCGAAGAAGCGCCGCTTGTCGGGGTCGTGCTCCATGTAGCCCAGGGAGTAGACCAGGATCAGCGAGCCCACGAAGGTCACCAGCATCACGAAGGCCACTGACAGCGGGTCGACCAGCAGCGCGGCGTCGAGCTGGAACGAGCCTGCGGGAATCCAGGAGTACAGGTGCTGGCGGAACGCCCGGTGCTCGCTGTCCTGGCCGAGGAGCTGGATCAGGATGGCGAAGCCGACCACGAAGCTGGCCCAGGACAGACCCACGGCCAGACCGGGGCCCCACTTGTCGGCGCGGCGGCCCCCCAGCACGAGGATCGCGGCGCCGGCGAGCGGGAGCGCCACCAGGAGCCAGGCGTATGCCGCAGCGCCAGTCGCGGGGGCGGCCCCGGCCGGGTCCGCGGCAGCAACGACCTGCCCGACGCCCACGGGAAGCAGGGTCAACGAGTGCACTCTTGTGCTCCTTCTACAGCTTCAGCAGGTTGGCGTCGTCGACCGAGGCAGACCGGCGGGCGCGGAAGATGGCCATGATGATCGCCAGGCCGACGACGACCTCGGCGGCCGCGACGACCATGACGAACAGGGCGATGGCCTGGCCGTCGAGCGTGCCGTGCATGCGCGCGAACGTCACGAACACGAGGTTGGTGGCGTTGAGCATCAGCTCCACCCCCATGAACACGACGATGGCGTTGCGGCGCAGCAGCACGGTGGCGCCACCGATCGCGAAGAGGATCGCGGCGAAGTAGATGTAGTTGACGAGGTTCACCGCTCGTTGCCTTCCTCGATCTCCTGCTCGATGGCCAGCTCCGCACGCGCGTAGGGGTCAGGCGCCGTGACCTGCTCGCGGGCCGCCAGCACGCGGGAGACCGACAGCTCGCTGGGCGTGCCGTCAGGCAGCAGCGCGGGAGTGTCGACGGCGTTGTGCCGGGCGTAGACGCCGGGAGCCGGCAGGCCGGCGAGGTGCTTGCCCTCCCGGAACCGCCGCTCCGACCAGGCCCGCTGGTCGGGCCGGGCTCCGATCCGCTCGCGGTGGGCGAGCACCATCGCACCCAGGGCGGCCGTGATGAGCAGCGCGCTGGTGATCTCGAACGCCCAGACGTACTTGCCGAAGATCAGGTCGGCCAGCCCGGTGACGTTTCCGGGGTCGCTGTTGGCCTTGTCGAGACCGGCGGCCGGGCCGAACCGCACCGTCCCGATGGCGAGGAACAGCAGCAGGCCGAGGCCGACGGCCAGCAGGAACGAGACCACCCGCTGGCCCTTGAGCGTCTCCACCAGGGAGTCGGAGGAGTCCACGCCCACGAGCATGAGCACGAACAGGAACAGCATGATCACGGCGCCGGTGTAGACAAAGATCTGGATGATGCCGAGGAACTGGGCCTGTTCGGCGATGTAGAAGATGCCCAGGTTGACCATGACCAGGGCCACACCGATCGCTGCGTGCACCGCCTTCTTGGCGAAGAGCAGCCCGAGGGCTGCCACCACCGAGATGGGCGCGAGCACCCAGAAGAGCACCTGCTCACCGAGACCGGTCATCGGTGGACTCCTTCGGTCGTCTCCCGGGTGGCCTGCTGGCCGTGCGCCACCGTGTCGGTGCCGATCACCGGGTCGCCCGAGGGAGCCAGGCCCGCGTCGTCGGGGTGGGCGTGCTGCTCGCGCACCCAGGCCCGCTGTGCGTCGGTCGCGGCGGCCACCTTCCCCTGGTAGTAGTCCCGCTCCTCCATGCCGTCGGCCATCGGGTGCGGCGGCGGCAGCATGCCCTCCTGCAGGGGGGCGAGCAGCTGCTCCTTGGTGAAGATGAGGGCCCCGCGGGTGTGGTCGGCGAGCTCGTAGAAGTTCGTCATGGTGAGCGCACGCGTGGGGCACGCCTCGATGCACAGGCCGCAGAAGATGCACCGCAGGTAGTTGATCTGGTAGACCCGGCCGAACCGCTCGCCGGGGCTGAACCGGCCGGTGCCACCCTCCTCGAGCGGGGTGTCGTCGTTGTCTGCGCCCTCGACGAAGATCGCGTCGGCGGGGCAGGCCCAGGCGCACAGCTCGCACCCGACGCACTTCTCGAGGCCGTCGGGGTGGCGGTTCAGCTGGTGGCGGCCGTGGTAGCGCGGCTGGGTGGGCCGTTTCTCCTCGGGGTACTCCTCGGTCTCCAGCTTGCGGAACATGGTGGCGAACGTGACGCCGAACCCGCCCACAGGCGCGAAGAGGTCGGAGAGGAACCCGCCCTTCTTGCTGTCAGGCACTGGTGACCTCCCGGTTGGACGGCTGGCTGGACGACTGGGTGAGGGTCGGCTCGCGCAGGCGCTGGCCGGGCATCGGCGGCACCGGGTAGCCGCCCCCGAACGGGTCGACCTCCTCGGGCACCGCAGGCCGGCTCGCTGCCTCCTGGGCCGCCGCGCGGCTCTCCCAGACCCACATCACGAGGAAGACGACCACGAGGATGACCCCGATGAAGACCAGTGTCGCGACAGGGATGAGCCGCCCGGCGAACGACACGGTCGAGCCGCCGAAGAAGCCCAGCTGCGCGCCGCGGATGAAGGCGACGGCGACGACCCATGCGAGGGTGATCGGGATGAGGAACTTCCAGCCGAACCTCATGAACTGGTCGTAGCGGACCCGCGGCAGCGATCCGCGCAGCCACACGAAGAACCACATGAACAGCCAGAGCTTGATCATGAACCAGAGCAGGCCCCACCAGCCCTGGTTCAACATGCCGTCGTTGATCGCCGCGATGCCGGGAGGCGCCTGCCAGCCGCCGAGGAACATCGTGGTCGCGAGGGCCGAGACGGTGAACATGTTGACGTACTCGCCGAGGTAGAACATCGCGAACTTGAGTGAGGAGTACTCGGTGTGGAACCCGCCGGTCAGCTCGCCCTCACCCTCGGCCAGGTCGAACGGCAGCCGGTTGGTCTCGCCGACCATCGTGACCAGGTAGACGAGGAAGGAGAAGAACGCCGGCAGGATGTACCAGAGACTGCGTTGCGCGCTGACGATCTGCGACGTCGACATCGAGCCGCTGTAGAGGAAGACCGCGACCAGGGACAGTCCCATCGCGATCTCGTAGGAGATCACCTGCGCCGTCGAGCGGAGGCCGCCGAGCAGCGGGTACGTCGATCCCGAGGACCAGCCGGCCAGCACGATGCCGTAGACGCCGATCCCGGCGACGGCCAGCACCAGCAGCACGGCGACCGGGATGTCGGTGAGCTGCAAGGGGGTGTGGTGACCGAACATCCAGATGGCGGGGCCCATGGGGATGATGGCGAACGACACGAAGGCCATGCCGCCGGCGATCACCGGTGCCAGGAGGAAGACCACCTTGTCGGCGTTCTTGGGGGTCAGGTCCTCCTTGAGTGCCAGCTTGATCCCGTCGGCCAGGGTCTGCAGCAGGCCGAAGGGGCCGGTGCGGTTGGGCCCCGGGCGCTGCTGCATCCGCCCGATCACCCGCCGCTCGAACCAGATCATGATCAGGGTGTTGAGCAGCAGGAAGACGAACAGCAGCACGGCCTTGACCAGCGAGAGCCAGACGGGGGTGTCGCGGAAGTCGGCCCTGGGGTTCTCGACGGCAGGCACAGCGGTCGCCAGGTGATGCACGAGCCCGTATGCCGTCGCGGTCGTCATGCTCATGCGGCACCTTCCTTGGTGTCGGACTCGGCCTTGGTGACCTCCACCGCGGAGCCGGCCCCGGCGCCGAGTGCGCCGCGCACGGCGGCGTCGCCGGAGTTGGTCGGCAGCCAGACCACGTGGTCGACCATCTCGGACACGACCAGCGGGAGGGTGACCGATCCGTGCTCCGTCGCGACGGTCACCTGGTCACCGGCGGCGAGCCCCAGGGCCCCCGCGGTGGCGGCCGAGAGCCGCGCCACGGCGACGGGGGCAGTGCCGGCCAGGAACGGCTCGCCGTCCTGGAGCCTGCCTCGGTCGAGCAGGTGGTGCCAGGTCGCGAGGACGACCTGTCCGTCGCCCAGCCGCGGCAGGTCGGCTCCCGCCACGGACGGTGCGGCGGGACGCTCTCCGGTCCAAGGGCCCATCGCGGCCATCTCGGCCCGGACCTCGGCCACCGAGCGGGTACCGAGGAACTCGCCGAGCTCTGCGGCAAGCATGTCGAGGACGCGGTAGTCGCTCATCGCCTGGGAGTCGAGGGCGGCCTCGAACGGGCGGACCCGGCCCTCCCAGTTGACGAAGGAACCCGCCTTCTCCGCGTGGGGGGCGACCGGCAGCACGACGTCGGCCACCTCCGTGATGGACGACGAGCGCAGTTCGAGCGACACGACGAAGCTCTTCGCCAGAGCCTCCTCGACGCCGGGCAGACCGAGGTCGGCGGCGTCGACACCGCCCACGAGCAGGGCACCGAGGTGGCCGGAGACCGCCCCCTGGATGATGCCGGCGGTGTCGCGGCCGGCGGCGTCGGGCAGTCCCACGACCCCCCAGGCCTCGGCGGCCTGGGCCCGCGCTGTCGCGTCGGTGACCGGTCGCCCTCCGGGCAGCAGGTTGGGGAGCGCGCCCACCTCGAGGGCGCCCCGCTCGCCGGCGCGCCGGGGGATCCAGGCGAGACGTGCGCCAGTGGCAGCGGCCAGCGCCGCAGCGGCACTCAGCGCACCCGGCACGGAGGCGAGCCGCTCGCCGACGAGGACGATGGCGCCGCCGCCGGCCAGCGCCTCGGAGGCTGCCGTGATCGTCTCCGTGGGCTTGGCGGACGAGCCCTTGCCGGCGAGCGCGGTGAGGACCTCGGTCTCGGTGCCCGGGGCAGAGCCGATCAGGCGACCACCCAGCTTGGCGAGCCCGCGTGTGGCAGCCGGCGACACGGCATACACCTGGGTCTTGTTCTTGCGGAACGCCTTGCGCAGCCGCAGGAAGACGATCGGCGACTCCTCCTCCGGCTCGAACCCGACGAGCAGGACCGTCTTGGCGCGCTCGAGGTCGGCGTAGGTGACCGCCCCGCCCTCGGGGCCGGTCGCCACCACGTGCGAGGCGAGGAAGTCGGCCTCCTCGGCCGAGTGGGGCCGGGCCCGGAAGTCGATATCGTTGGTGGAGAGGACAGTTCGCGCGAACTTGCTGTAGGCGTAGGCGTCCTCGGCGCTCACCCGTCCGCCGACGAGCACGCCCGTGCCGTTCGCCGCGCGGAGGCCCTCCGCCGCGGTGGCCAGCGCCTCGGGCCAGGACGCGATGCGCAGCTCACCGTCGGCCCCGCGGACCATCGGGTAGGCGAGCCGGTCGCCGACGGTGGGGTACTGGAAGGCCCAGCGGCCCTTGTCGCAGTTCCACTCCTCGTTGACCGCCGGGTCGTTGGCCGCCATGCGCCGCAGCACGACACCACGGCGGTGGTCGGTGCGGGTGGCGCACCCGGAGGCGCAGTGCTCACAGACGCTGGGCGTCGAGACCAGGTCGAACGGGCGGGAGCGGAACCGGTAGGCCGCCCCGGTGAGCGCACCGACCGGGCAGATCTGGACCGTGTTGCCCGAGAAGTAGGACTCGAACGGCTGCTCTTCGTAGATGCCCACCTGCTGGAGCGCGCCCCGCTCGACCAGGGCGATGAACGGGTCGCCGGCCACCTGGTCGGAGAACCGGGTGCACCGGGCGCAGAGCACGCAGCGCTCCCGGTCCAGCAGCACCTGGGCCGAGATGTTGATCGGCTTGGGATAGGTGCGCTTGACGTCCTCGAAGCGCGAGGTGGCCCGGCCGTTGGACATCGCCTGGTTCTGGAGGGGGCACTCACCGCCCTTGTCGCAGACGGGGCAGTCCAGCGGGTGGTTGATGAGCAGGAACTCCATGTTCCCGTGCTGGGCCTTGTCGGCCGCGGCGGAGGTGTGCTGGGTCTTCACCTCCATGCCCTCGCCCACCGTCATGGTGCACGACGCCTGTGGCTTGGGCATCGGGCGCAGCTGGCCGTCCGGCCCCGGCATGGCGACCTCGACGAGGCACTGGCGACAGGCGCCGACCGGCTCCAGGAGCGGGTGGTCGCAGAACCGGGGGATCTGGATGCCCACCTGCTCGGCGGCGCGGATGATCAGCGTGCCCTTGGGCACCGACACCGGGACGCCGTCGATGGTGAGGGTGACGTGGTCAACCGCGGGGGGAACCGAGGCGTCTCCCCCGGTGCTGACGGCGTTGCCCCCGGAGCTGGGGCCGGTGGTGGGGCTCGTCGTGCTGGTCGGCGGGGAGGTCGTCATGCAGACACCGATGCCTTTGCGAACAGCGACGCGGCGTCCCGGTCGAAGGGGCACCCGCCGTGCGTGAGGTGGGCGATGTACTCGTCGCGGAAGAACTGGATGCTGCTGGTGATCGGGGAGGTGGCACCGTCTCCGAGCGCGCAGAACGCGCGGCCGAGGATGTTGTCACACAGGTCGAGGAGCTTCTCGATGTCCTCCTCCGAACCCTGGCCGTGCTCGAGGCGGTCGAGGATCTGCTTCAGCCAGTACGTGCCTTCGCGACAGGGCGTGCACTTGCCGCACGACTCGTGGGCGTAGAAGTCGGTCCAGCGCTCGACGGCGCGCACGACGCAGGTGCTGTCGTCGAAGATCTGCAGGGCGCGGGTGCCGAGCATCGAACCGGCGGCGGCGACCGACTCGAAGTCGAGCGGCACGTCGAGGTGCTCGTCGGTGAAGAGGGGGGTCGACGAGCCCCCCGGTGTCCAGAACTTCAGCTTCCGGTTCGGGTCGCGCATGCCACCCGCCATGTCGAGGAGCTCGCGCAGCGTGATGCCGAGCGGCGCTTCGTACTGTCCCGGACGCCTGACATGGCCGGAGAGGCTGAAGATGCCGTAGCCGGTGGACTTCTCGGTGCCCATGTCGGCGAACCAGTCCGAGCCGTTCATGACGATCGAGGGCACCGAGGCGATCGACTCGACGTTGTTGACGACCGTGGGCCGGGCGTAGAGGCCCGCCACGGCGGGGAACGGTGGCTTGAGGCGGGGCTGGCCGCGGCGTCCCTCCAGGCTGTCCAGCAACGCGGTCTCCTCGCCGCAGATGTAGGCGCCAGCACCGGCGTGGACCGTGACGTCGAGGTCGAATCCCGAGCCCAGGATGTTCTTGCCGAGGTAGCCCGCCTCGTAGGCCTCCTCCACGGCGCGCAGCAGTCGACGGTAGACATGGACCACCTCGCCGCGTACGTAGATGAAGGCGTGGTTGCAGCCGATCGCGAACGAGGTGATCACGACCCCCTCCACCAGGAAGTGGGGGGTAGCCAGCATCAGTGGGATGTCCTTGCAGGTGCCCGGCTCGGACTCGTCGGCGTTGACGACGAGGTAGCGGGGGCCTCCGTCGGGCGGGGGTAGGAAGCCCCACTTCATGCCGGTGGGGAACCCCGCGCCGCCGCGGCCGCGCAGGCCGGAGTCCTTCATCGCCTGGACCAGGTCGGCCGGAGCTGTGCCGATGGCCTTCTTCAGCGCCTTGTAGCCGTCGTTGTCCTCGTAGGTGGCGAGGGTCCAGGACTGCTGGTGGTCCCAGAACTTCGTCAGGATCGGGGTCAGCGTCGTCGCCATGTCGGTCAGTCGCCTTCCTTGCCGGACTTCTTGGGTTCGGGAGCGGTCCAGCCGTTGTGCTGGGCCAGCCTCAGGCCCTCCAGGGAGGCAGGGCCGGCGCCGATGCCCTCGTCGGCGAGGCCGTCGGGGAAGCCGGCCAGAACCCGCGAGACGTGCTTGAACGTGCAGACCCGGCTCGGCCCGCGGGTGGGTCGGACGTCCTTGCCCTCGCGCAGGTCGTCGACCAGCTGCTTGGCCGACTCCGGCGTCTGGTTGTCGAAGAACTCCCAGTTGGCCATCACCACCGGCGCGTAGTCGCAGGCGGCGTTGCACTCCACCCGCTCCAGCGTGATCATGCCGTCGTCGGTGGTCTCGTCGTGCCCGATCCCGAGGTGCTCGGACAGCTCGTCCCAGATCTGGTCGCCGCCCATGATCGCGCACAGCGTGTTGGTGCAGACGCCGACCGTGTACTCGCCGTTGGGGTGGCGCTTGTACTGGGTGTAGAAGGTCGCGACCCCGCTGACCTCGGCGGTCGACAGCCCGAGCACCTCCGCGCAGAAGTCGATGCCGCGGCCGGCCACGTAGCCGTCGACCGACTGCACGAGGTGCAGCAGAGGGAGCAGGGCGGACCGCTTCTGCGGATAGCGGGCGAGCACCTGCTCGGCGTCGGCGTGGAGCCGCTCCAGCACGTCGGGCCCGTAGGGCTCCTTGCTCTCGGGGGCCACGTGGAGGTGGCCCGAGGCGGTCTGCTGGCCGATGGGCACGGTCACCGGTCGACACCTCCCATGACGGGGTCGATGGAGGCGACGGCCACGATGACGTCGGCGACCTGGCCGCCCTCGCACATCACGGCCGCGGCCTGGAGGTTGTTGAAGGAGGGGTCCCGGAAATGGGCCCGGTAGGGGCGGGTCCCACCGTCGGAGACCACATGGCAGCCCAGCTCCCCCTTGGCCGACTCCACCGCCACATACGCCTGCCCCGCCGGCACCCGGAACCCCTCG
>DASSJT010000047.1:0-9966 GCA_035691065.1 Dermatophilaceae bacterium | reverse complement strand
CCTCCCTGATCGGGCGTCGCGCGCCATGACCCGCGCGCTATGACTCGCGCGCTATGACTCGCGCGCCATGACTCGCGCGCCATGACTCGCGCGTTATGAGGCGTCGGGACGACGCGCGACCAGCACGACGTCGATGGCAGTGCCGGCCTCCGTCGGCCGCGTCACCTCCTCACACCGCTTCACATCCAGGCCCTCTGCGGCCCGTCGGAGGCCCTCCGGCGTCTGGAGGATCGAGGGATCCTGCGGTCCGCCGACGCCCTCGGTGAGATTGCGAAGGGCATGCCCGACCACCACCAGGGACCCACCCGGGGCCAGCCAGTCTGCTGCCCGCCGTACTACGTCCTCGGCCAGGTGGAGGTAGGCGACCAGCACCAGGTCAAACTCCGCGCTCTCGGGGGGCAGCCACTCGGTGGCGTCGGCCACCACCCAGTCGATGTCCAACCCCCGGGATGCCGCGAGCGCCCGACCCCGGTCGATGCCCACAGAGGAGAAGTCCACCGCCGTCACGGCCCAGCCCAGGGATGCCAACCACAGCGCGTGACGCCCCTCACCGGCTCCGAGGTCCAGCGCCCGACCCGGTGGCCACCCGCCCACGATCTCCGCGACGAGCGCGTTCGGCTCGGCACTCCACACCTGCTCGGCGGCGTACCGCTCGTCCCACATCCGTCGTCGGTCCTTCGCTGCTTCGCTCACCACCCCAGCATGGACTCCTACAGTGCCGCTATGCCGAACGACCCCGACCACAGCACCCACTCGGGCCCGACACCCTCGCCAACCGCCACCCCGACCACCGGCGCCTCGGGCCCGGAGGCACCCCACCACGGCATCGCTATCCGAGAGGCCACGATGGACGACCTGCCGGCCATGGCGGCGATCTACAACGAGCAGGTGCGCACCTCGGTGGCGACGTTCGACGTGGAGGAGCGCGGCACGGCATACCTCGGAGAGAAACTCGCCGCCCACGGGCCCGGCGACCTGGTCATGGTCGCCACCCGCGGCGACGACGTGGTCGGCTACGCACTGTCGGGCCCGTTCCGGCCGCGCCCCGCATACGCGGGCACCAAGGAGACGAGTGTCTACGTCGCCGAGGGGGCGCGCGGGCTCGGTCTTGGTCGGCGACTGTATGCCGTTCTGCTGGGCACGTTGGACGGGTTCGCCGAGGTGCACACCCAGGTCGCGGTCATCGCCCTCCCGAACCCGGCCAGCGAGGCCCTGCACCGGTCGTTCGGCTTCGACCACGTCGGCACGCTGCGTGAGGTCGGGCAGAAGTTCGGGCGGTTCGTCGACACGGCGTGGTACCAGCGCCTCCCGCGTTCCGACTGACCGCTGGAACGCGAATCGGGCCCAGAGCGGGCTGCGCCTGCGTTTGGCGGACCAGGCAATCTGTCGGCCCCTTCCTCTCCACAGGCGCGCCCGCCCCTCCTACCATCGCCAGTGGGGGTGGGTGCCCGCCAGCGCCCGCCGCATCCCGGACCCATCACGCGAAGAGGGGAACTCCATGGGCGCTACGGGAACTGGGCCCTTCCAGAACGACGACGCCCTCGACTTCCTCGACGAGCTCGAGGATGCCGAGCCCGACGACCGCCCGCGCCTGGTACGGAAGGCGATACGGGGTGTGCTCCGCTCGGCCGGCTACGTCGAGGCCCCCAGCATGGCCGAGGCCGTCGCAGCTGCTGCCGTGGTCGCCGTGTCGGCCGACCCGCCCGACGAGCACGGCGAGTCGCTCAACCATGAGCCGATGCTGCCGAGCTGGGTGCTGACCGACCCGCTGGAGGTGGACGACGACCTCAGCGAGCTGGCGAGGCAGGCATTCGACCGAGCGCTCGACCCCGTTGACAACGAGTGGTGGGAGCTGTGGACCGATGCGGGGCTGACCCCGGAGGTCCGCGAGTCGATCGACCGGTTCAGGGACCTGTTGCCCCAGGACTGACCTGTTCCCCCAGGACTGACCTGTTGGCCGAGGAACTGAGCTTCTCCCCAAGGAGCTGAGGTTCTTCCGAGGATTGACCTGTTGCCCGAGGACTGACCCGACGCCGTGACGGCCGGTCGCAGGCCAGCCAGCCCCCACAGGTCAGTTGAGCGGCTGGGCCAGCACTGCGTCGAGCTCGCGCAGAACGTCGGCGTCGCCGTTGCGCGCCAGCTCGCCCACCGTGGGGCGGTGCCAGAGCCAGGAGTCGAGGTCGGCCGCGGTGCCGCGGATGGCTGCGGCGGCCCGCTGCTCCGGGACCGCGTTGGCGACGACGATGTCGCCCTCGTCGTAGGTCTTCCCGTCCTTCGGGTTGGTGCCCGTGAACCGAGCAAGCGTCACCAGCCACGCGGCGCCGGTGTCGGTGGACTCGACGAGCACGGTGCGCCCCTCATGAGGCGAGATCGACCCCCAGGGCGGGCACCCGGCATACATGATCTTGAGGACCTCGTCGACGCCGTCGGTGGCGAGCGCGGGGTCGAGCGGCGTGCGCTGACCGGTGGTGAGCTCCGCGTCGAGCCGGTGGATCATCGCCTCGTGGGCCTGCCGGCGGAAGGTGAAGCCGGCCGTCTGCTCCTCCGACCACGTCCACCTCGGGTCGGCAGGGTCGACAGCCGCCAGGACCTCGACCAGCCGAGCCGTGGCAGAGCGGGAGAACTCCACGAGTCCGTCGTGGCTGTCGGGACGCTCGGGGTCTTTGAACGCCTCGACCTCGGCGTAGGTGAGGGCGCCCTCGCCCACCACACGGGACCAGTAGGTGTGCACCTGGCCGAGATGGTAGAGCAGGTCGTCGGCCGTCCAGTCAGGACAGGAAGGCACCTGCTCATCGCCCCGCGCGGTGGCGAGCGCCTCGGAGAACCGCGCCGACTGCTGCTCGATGTGCTGGAGGTATGCCGGGAAGTCCAGTCGTGTCTGCATGGGCCCAGTTCTACCCGTGGGCGCCGACGCGGCGCCCGGCCTTTTCCGGGCCGACCGCCGGCGGGGCCTCCTCAGACGCGCCGCAGGACCGCTGTGACCTTGCCGAGAATCGTCGCGTGGGTGGCGTCGATCGGCTCGAACGCGGGGTTGTGCGGGAGCAGCCAGACCTTGCCGTCCTTGCGCTTGAAGGTCTTGACCGTCGCCTCGTTGTCGAGCAGTGCCGCGACGATGTCGCCGTTGTCAGCGGTGGGCTGCTGGCGCACGACCACCCAGTCGCCGTCGCAGATGGCTGCGTCGACCATGGAGTCGCCGACGACCTGGAGGAGGAACAGCTGGCCCTCGCCCACGAGCTGGCGGGGGAGCGGGAAGACGTCCTCAACCAGCTCTTCAGCCGTGATCGGCACGCCAGCCGCGATGCGGCCGAGGACCGGCACGTAGGAGGCCTGCGGCCGTTGGTCGTAGACACCGGTCTCGTCGAACGCTGCCTCGTCGTCGGGAGCCGCTCCGCCGCGGTAGCCGCGCATGTCGGCGGGGGCGTCGGGAGAGACGATCTCGATGGCGCGTGGCCGGTTGGGGTCTCGGCGGAGGTATCCCTTGCGCTCGAGGGTGGACAGCTGGTGGGCCACTGAGCTGGGGGAGGTGAGCCCCACGGCCTCCCCGATCTCGCGAAGGCTGGGCGGGTAGCCGCGGCGATCCACCGAGTTGCGGATCACCTCGAGCACGCGGCGCTGGCGCACGGTGAGCCCGTCGCCGCCGGCGCGCTCGGGCAGCTCGCTGATGGTGGCGTCGTTGCGGTCATCAGGCTTGTCAGGCATGTCCCTCTCCAGTCCGGACGATCCTCGGGTCCAACCTCTGTCTGGCCTACTGCTGTCGGCCCAGGTTCCGTCTGTTCAACACCTGTGCTGTTGCCGCCATCGCTGAGTGGTGCAGATGGGGCAGATGGGCTGTCAGTGGTCCCTGTCACGCTCTTTCGATGGGCACAGCCTACGGAGTTCGAACACACTTTCCAAACATGTGTTCGAGGCGTGTCTTGATCGGTTCGAACACCTGTGCTACTAATCGTACAAGCGTTCTATCGAACACCGGTTCGACTGACCACTCTGGGAGGACGAGATGAGCGCCACCGTCTGGCACACGTTGGAGTCCGCGGGGTCCGTGCGGCCCCTCAGGCAACCGGCACCGGCGACCCTTCCTCGGCCGCACCGTCACCTGATCTCCGTTCCCACGGGTGACGCCGTCCCTGAGCCGGTGCAACCACGGCTGCGCCTGACCCGCCGTGGGCGGCTGGTCCTGCTGGTCGCCGCCGCGGTTGTCGGGGCTGTTGTCGCCCTGGTGCTTGCCATCGCCGTCGCTACCGGCTCGGCCGCATCTGCGGCCGATCACGCGGTGACGGTCCAGCCGGGGCAGACCCTGTCCGAGATTGCCCTTCGCGAGATGCCGGGTCTCGCCATGCGCGAGGCCGTGGCGCGCATCCAGATCGCCAACGACCTCCCCAGCTCGCATGTCTCCGCGGGCCAGTCGCTGGTCATCCCGAAGTACTGACACCCTTCGCGGAGCCGACGAGCGAAGCGGCCCCGGCGCGCCAATGGTCCTGGCGCGTCGGGGCCGCTGGTTTCCCTAGGAGCCACCTCGGGCCTTTGCTCGCGCGACCACGCGACGGTGTACCGGTTGGAGGATGGTCGGATCGCAGAGCGCTGCGCTGTACGCGACGACCTCGGCATGCCGCGCCGGCTCCGGGCACTGCCCTGACCGCTGCCCCAGGGCGTGGAGCCCGGACGGCCAGACCAGCCCGCGGTTGCCGGTGCTCGACACACCCGCCGTTGCCGGCATTGACACGCCCGCGCTCGCCACGCCGACGCTGCCGGCGCTCCACCCGCCTGCATCACGTGGCGCCGGGCCGCGCGGTCAGCCCCCGGCCCGGCGCTCCACCCGCCTGCGTCACGTGGCGACGGGCGGCGCGGTCAGCCCCCCGCCGCCGGTGAGCGCTCGGCCCGCGCGGCTCGGCGCGGTCGATCTGCTGGGTGCCCCTGGTCGCCGCCCCACAGGCGCGGCTTGCCGTCGCTTTCGATGTACTCGAGATCGCGCTCGAGGAAGTCGGCCAGCCGCTGAGCCGCGGCCTGGACTGCCGCGCGGCCAGCGCGGTCGACCGACGGTGCGAGCCGGACGTCGACCACCACCCGATCGGCCTTGACGGCGCGCTTCCAAAGGCCGACGTTGACCTCGTCGACGACCACCCAGGCCCAGAACGGGTCGGGCCGTGCGGCGTGGGGGTGGTCGAGCGCGGAGGGGAAGTTCAGGGCCGGGTAGGTGAGCACCGCCTCGTCGTAGACCGGGAACAGGTAGGCCGACGGGGCCGTAGTGCTGCGGCGGGGCAGGGCTTCGGGGTCGTGCCACAGAGGTGTGCCGTCGACTTCCGTCTGCTGGAGTCCGTCGCCGATCTCGGCCAGCGCGCGCCGGGTGTCGGCCACGGTCAGGGAGGACCATCGGGTGAAGTCCTTGACCGACGCGGGACCGTGACCGCTGAAGAACCGCCGGACGAGGCGGATGAGAGCCTCCTCGCGGTCGACCTCCGGCTGCGGAGGCACGACGTCGTCGACCAACGCGTAGGTGTGGTGGACCCCCTTGAGCGGCGCCGACACGATCAGCCCGCGGAGCTCGGCGGCCAGCAGCACATGGCCCAGCTCCTGGCCGGCACTGGGCAGGCCGGGCCGGGCGGCGAGCTCCTCCGCAAGCTCGGCTCGGGTCAGGTAGCGATGGTCGCGCAGCAGCTCGCAGATCGTGTCGAGAGCGCGCCCCAAGTGAGTGTCGTCGTCAAGGCCGAGCCGCCGGTGTCGTCCCTTCATCGACGCCTCCACCCGAGGTGAAGTGAGCGCAAGGATCCACCGCAGGTCCTCGGGCCGGACGAAGTGCCATGTCGGGCGCAGGATGTGGGTGCGCAGGAAGGTGCCGCTGTCGTAGGCAGCCCGCACACCGGCATACGTGCTGGTCCTGCTCCGCATGCCCAGCGAGAAGAACGCATGGTCGCGCTCCTGACTCTGGACGCAGGTGAGCAAACCCACCACGTCGGCCGGTGTCGGCAGCGGCGCGGACGACAGTCGCTGGGTCGCCAGCCGCTGGCGCAGGATGTGCGAAGTCGTCGACGCTGCCACGCATCCATCCTGCCCAACGGCACCGACAGCCGTGTCGAGCCGCGCCAACAGCGGCCCACCCGCTCGCGAACCGCTCGCGAACGGCTCGCCGTCCACCCGCCGCCACCCGCCAACCGCTCGCCGTCCGCTCGCCAGCCGCTCGGATACGCACGCGAACCGCCCGCCGCGCCAGCTGCATACATCTGTGGCAGGGTGGGTAGAGCGCGAGGCAGAGGTGATCCGTGGACGCGAAGAAGACCTTTCTCTCCTGGCCGGTCGTTCGCCAGCTCGCCAGTGGCGACGTGCTCGGCCGCGGCCCTGCAGTGACGTCGGAGCGCACGCGAAGTACGCGTCCGCGCACCGTGACCGCCGACCGCGTCGTCCAGAGCATCTGCCCCTACTGCGCCGTGGGGTGTGGGCAGAGGGTGTTCGTGAAGGACGAGAAGGTGGTCCAGATCGAGGGCGACCCCGACTCGCCCGTGTCACGGGGACGCCTCTGCCCCAAGGGATCTGCGAGCGAGCAGCTGGTCAACAGCCCCGGCCGGCAGACGAAGATCCGCTACCGCCGCCCGGGTGGCACCAACTGGGAGGACCTCGACCTCGACACGGCGATGGACATGATCGCCGACCGGTTCATCGAGAGTCGGCGGAACGGCTGGCAGGAGCTCGACGCCAAGGGCCGCAAGCTGCGACGCACCATGGCCATCGCCTCTCTTGGCGGCGCGACGCTGGACAACGAGGAGAACTACCTCATCAAGAAGCTGTTCACAGCGGCGGGCGCGATCCAGATCGAGAACCAGGCCCGTATTTGACACTCCTCCACGGTCCCCAGTCTGGGGTCCTCGTTCGGGCGCGGAGGCGCCACCCAATACCTCCAGGACCTGTCGAACTCTGACTGCATCGTCATCCAGGGCTCCAACATGGCCGAGTGCCACCCGGTGGGTTACCAATGGGTGATGGAGGCCAAGCGCAAGGGCGCCAAGGTCATCCACATCGACCCGCGGTTCACGCGAACCTCCGCGACGGCGGACCGGCACATCCCGCTGCGGGCCGGCAGCGACGTCGCCTTCCTCGGGGCGTTGGTCAACTACATCCTCAGCAACGACCTGTACTTCAAGGACTACGTCGTCCACTACACCAACGCCGCCACCCTCCTGACCGAGGACTTCCGCGACACCGAGGACCTGGACGGCATGTTCTCGGGGTTCAACGAGCGGCTCGGCAGCTACGACCTGAAGAGCTGGGCCTACGCCGCCGCGGACGACGGCAACGGCGACCGCAACGCCGCCGCCGACCGCAACGGCGACGGCGACCGCAACGGCGACGGCGACCGCATCGAGCACGAGGGCTCGCCGGGCAGCATCGGCGGCCCCGGCTCAGGCCATGAGCACGGGCACACCCAGCAGGCCCATGCCTCCGGCGACCAGCACGGCTCTGGCGGACCGCCGCTCGAGCACGCGAGGGTGCTGCGCGACGAGACCCTCCAGGACCCCCGCACGGTGTTCCAGGTGCTGAAGCGGCACTACTCGCGCTACACACCCGAGATGGCCGCCAGGGTCTGCGGCGTGTCGGTCGAGGACTTCACCTACGTCGCGAAGGCGATCACCGAGAACAGCGGCCGCGACCGCACCACCGCCTGGGTCTACGCCGTCGGCTGGACCCAGCACACCCTGGGCGCCCAGTTCATCCGCACAGCTGCGATCATCCAGCTCCTCCTCGGAAACGTCGGGCGCCCCGGCGGAGGGGTCATGGCACTGCGCGGCCACGCCAGCATCCAGGGCTCCACTGACATCCCGACGCTCTACAACATCCTCCCCGGCTACTTGCTCATGCCAGTGGCCGGCAAGCACGACACCTGGGACGAGTACCTCAACGCCATCGGGAGCAAGGAGCAGAAGGGCTTCTGGGCCAAGGCGGACACGTATGCCGTGAGCCTGATGAAGGCGTGGTGGGGAGACCACGCGCGTGAGGGCAACGACTGGGCGTTCGACTACCTGCCCCGTCTGACCGGTCCGCACGGCACCTACCAGACCACCATGGCCATGCTCGACGACGAGGTCGAGGGCTTCTTCCTGCTCGGCCAGAACCCCGCGGTCGGGTCGGCCCATGGCCGCATGCAGCGCATGGGGATGTCGCACCTCAAGTGGCTGGTTGTCCGGGACTTCAACATGATCGAGTCGGCCACGTTCTGGAAGGACGGCCCGGAGATCGCCACCGGCGAGCTGAAGACGGAGGACGTCGACACCGAGGTGTTCTTCATGCCGGCGGCCTCGCACGTCGAGAAGTCGGGATCCTTCACCCAGACCCAGCGCATGCTGCAGTGGCACCACAAGGCCGTCGACCCGCCGGGCGACGCCCGCAGCGAGCTGCAGTTCTTCTACGACCTCGGTACCCGGATCCGCGCCAAGCTCATCGACTCCACCGACCCCCGCGACCGGCCGCTGCTCGACCTCACCTGGGACTACCCGGTCGACGCGCTGGGTGAGCCCGACGCCGAGGCCGTGCTCCGCGAGATCAACGGCGTCCACCTCACGGGAGACAAGGCGGGAGAGCCGCTGTCCGCCTACACCGAGATGAAGGCGGACGGCTCGACCGCCGGCGGCTGCTGGATCTACACCGGCGTCTATGCCGACGGCGTCAACCACGCCGCCAGTCGTAAGCCGGGCCGGGAGCAGAACCTCGCCGCGCTGGAGTGGGGCTGGGCCTGGCCGGCCAACCGCCGAGTCCTCTACAACCGCGCGTCCGCCGACCCCGAAGGCAAGCCCTGGAGCGAGCGGAAGAAGTACGTCTGGTGGGACGAGGAGCAGAAGAAGTGGGTCGGTGAGGACGTTCCCGACTTCCCGCCCGACAAGGAGCCCGCCTTCCGCGCGGAGGTCGGTGTCGGCGGTCCCGAGGGCCTTGCTGGCGACGACCCGTTCATCATGCAGTCCGACGGCAAGGGCTGGCTGTTCACCCCCAAGGGCATGCTCGACGGACCCATGCCGACGCACTACGAGCCCCAGGAGTCCCCGGTCGACAACCCGCTCTACGGGCAGCAGTCGAACCCGGCGCGCAAGGTCTTCCCCCGCAAGGACAACCTCTGGAGCCCGTCCGGCAGCCAGTCCGGCGCGGGCGTGTTCCCCTACGTCTTCACCACCTACCGCCTCACCGAGCACCACACCGCGGGCGGCATGAGCCGGTGGCTGCCCTACCTCTCCGAGCTGCAGCCGGAGTTCTTCTGCGAGGTCTCACCCGAGCTCGCGCAGGAGAAGGGGCTCGAGAACGGCGGCTGGGCGACCATCGTCTCCGCGCGCACCGCCATCGAGGCCCGCGTGCTGGTCACGGAGCGACTCACCCCGCTGCTCATCAACGGCCACACGATCCACCAGGTGGGCCTGCCGTACCACTGGGGCGTCGGCGGCGACGCACTGGTTTCCGGCGACGCGGCGAACGACCTGATGGGCGTGGCGCTGGACCCCAACGTCCAGATCCAGGAGTCCAAGGCCGGCTCGTGCGACATCATCGCCGGCCGCCGGCCACGGGGCGAGGCCCTGCTGCGGCTGGTGAGCGAGTACCAGTCCCGAGCCGGGGTGACCCCGGAGACGGGCAACGCGCTGAGGACCGCGCGGCCGCAGGCCGACAGCGAGCCCGACGCCGACAAGGAGGCTGAGACCTGATGGGCTTCTGGCGCAACCAGCTGGCCGGGCCGACCGACCCCACCCGCGACGCCGCCTGGCCGGCGCCGGAGTCGCGCAAGGGTTTCTTCACCGACACCTCCGTGTGCATCGGCTGCAAGGCGTGCGAGGTCGCCTGCAAGGAGTGGAACGCCATCCCCGACGACGGCTTCAACCTCCTCGGCTCCTCCTACGACAACACCGGCGCCCTCGGCGCCAGCACGTGGCGGCACGTCGCCTTCGTGGAGCAGACCAGCGACCGGATCGAGCAGGCGCGCGAGTCCGGTCGCCGACTGGTCGA
>DASSJT010000046.1:0-3665 GCA_035691065.1 Dermatophilaceae bacterium | reverse complement strand
CGGTCACCTGACGGTGACCGCCCCTTCGCCATGACCCACTAGATTGGCCGGGTGCAGTACGTCGACTCCCTCCTGGACCTGATCGGTGACACCCCGCTGCTGCGGCTGTCCACCTCGCTCGCGCCCGAGCTCGAGACGGACGCCGGCCCGCTGGTGCTGGCGAAGCTCGAGCACCTCAACCCGGGCGGCTCGGTGAAGGACCGGATCGCGACCCGGATGATCGACGCCGCCGAGGCCGAGGGCCTGCTCAAGCCGGGGAGCACGATCGTGGAGCCCACCTCGGGCAACACGGGTGTCGGGCTGGCGATGGTGGCCCAGGCGCGCGGCTACCGGTGTGTCTTCGTCTGCCCCGACAAGGTGAGCGAGGACAAGCGCAACGTGCTCAGGGCCTACGGCGCCGAGGTCGTGGTCTGCCCGACCGCCGTCGCCCCGGAGCACCCCGACTCATACTACAACGTCTCGGACAAGCTGGCCGCCGAGCCCGGCGCCTGGAAGCCCGACCAGTACTCCAACCCCCACAACCCGCGCTCCCACTACGAGACCACCGGCCCGGAGATCTGGAAGCAGACCGATGGCAAGGTCACCCACTTCGTGGCGGGCGTCGGCACCGGCGGCACGATCACCGGCGTCGGCCGCTACCTGAAGGAGCAGAACCCCGAGATCCAGGTGATCGGCGCCGACCCGGCAGGCTCGGTCTACTCCGGCGGCAGCGGGCGCCCCTACCTCGTCGAGGGCGTGGGCGAGGACTTCTGGCCCGAGACCTACGACCGCGAGATCGCCGACCGCATCATCGAGGTCTCCGACGCCGACTCCTTCGCCTTCACCCGCCGGCTGGCCCGCGAGGAGGCGCTGCTGGTGGGCGGCTCCTCCGGGATGGCGGCGTACGCCGCGAAGCAGCTGGCCGCCGAGCTGTCCGGCACGCCCGAGGGCGACAGCGCGGTGATCGTGGTCCTGCTGCCCGACTCCGGGCGCGGTTACCTGACCAAGGTCTTCAACGACGAATGGCTCGGCCAGTACGGCTTCGCCGTCGGCGAGCTCGGGCGCGACGACAAGACCGTCGGTGAGGTGCTGCGCGGCAAGTCGGGACAGCTGCCCGACCTGGTCCACACCCACCCCAACGAGACCATCGCCGAGGCGGTCTCGATCCTGCAGGAGTACGGCGTCTCGCAGATGCCCGTGGTGCGGGCCGAGCCGCCGATCGTGGCAGCCGAGGTTGCGGGCTCGGTCTCCGAGCGCACCATCCTCGACGCCCTGTTCGCCGGCCGGGCCCGCCTCACCGACTCGGTCGAGCAGCACATGTCGCCCGCGCTGCCGACGATCGGCTCCTCCGAGCCGGTCAGCGACGCCGTCGCCCTCCTCGAGGGTGCCGACGCCGCGCTGGTCCAGGAGGATGGCAAACCGGTGGGCGTGCTGACCCGCCAGGACCTCCTGGCCTTCCTCGCCAAGGGCTGACCCCCGCCCCGCGCCTGTGGAGAACGGGCCTACGCCCGCCCTTTCCCACGGCAGGATCGCCATGTGGACGTGGTGGACCTGCTGCTCGAGCTCGGCGGAGTGGCACGACGCAGTGCCCTGCTGCGCGTGGTCACGCGCCCGGATCTCGAGCGCAGCCTCGGAGCCGGTGAGATCGTCCGTGACGCTCGCGGACTCTATGCGCTGCCGGACGTCGACTCCGCGGTGCGCGTGGCAGCACGTCTCGGCGGCGTCCTCTCCCTGACCAGCGCGGCACTCCACCACGGCTGGGCCGTGAAGACCGTGCCGGACCGACCGCATGTGACCGTGAGCCGTGGTCGCAAGGTGGCCGACCGCCTCGCCCACGTGCACTGGGCCGAACTCGCACCCGGTCAGGTGGACGGATGGGCGACGTCCGTGGAGGTCACGCTCGAGAACTGCCTTCGCAGATTGCCGTTCGACGAAGCACTCGCCGTGGCCGACTCAGCCCTTCGGGAAGGCGTTGGTGCCGCGGTGCTGGAGCGGATCGCAGACTCCGCCCGTGGCCCGGGCTCGCCGCAGATGAGGCGGGTCGCGGCAGAGGCGAGCCCTCTGGCGGCGAACCCCTTCGAGTCCGCGCTGCGCGCCATCGCCCTGGATGTCCCCGGCCTCGACTTGCGACCCCAGGTGACGATCACGGACGGCGACTTCGCCGTCCGGCCGGACCTGGTCGACGGGCGATTGCGCATCGTGGGGGAGGCGGACTCCTTCGCGTGGCACGGAGGCCGAGCGGCTCTGGCGTCAGACGCCCGCCGCTACAACATGCTCGTCATCAACGGCTGGATCGTGCTCCGCTTTTGCTACGAGGACGTGATGTTCCACCCCGAGGAGGTGCGGCGGGTGCTGGTCGCGGCGGTTGCGCTTGCCGAGATGCTGCGGCAAGTCGCCACCGCAGCCCCCGGCGCCGCGTGACGCACGACGCGAGGCCCGACTTGGGGCAGTAGTACGGCGGGCGTCGTCGATAACGAGAACATGTTCTAGTCTGGGGGCATGACGGCGACCCCGGCGATCGACGGTTGGTTCACCACCGACGCGGAGCCGAGGCTGCTCGGATCCCGGTGCGACTCCTGCGCGACGGTGTTCTTCCCGCCGACGGGGCCGGAGGGCTTCTGCCGCAATCCCGGCTGCGGCGGCGAGACCTTCACGGAGACACCGCTGTCGCGTCGCGGGCGCGTCTGGTCCTACACCGACGCGCAGTACCAGCCCCCACCGCCGTACGTCCCGCCCACCGACCCGTTCGAGCCGTTCGCGCTGGCCGCGGTCGAGCTCGACGAGGGGATGGTCGTGCTCGGGCAGGTCGCCACCGGGTACGGCGTGGACGACCTCAGGGTCGGGGCCGAGGTCGAGCTCGTGGTCGAGACGCTGTACGTCGACGACGACGGCGGGCGTGGCATCTGGCGCTGGAAGCCGGTGGCTGAGCTGGGCGAGGAGGGCGACCGATGAGCACCGCCGGTGACGTGGCCGTCCTCGGGGTCGGCATGCACCCGTGGGGCAAGTGGGGCCGCTCGTTCGTCTCCTACGGCGTCCACGCCGCTCGCGCCGCCCTCGCCGACGCCGGCGTCGACTGGCGGGACGTCGACCTGGTGGTGGGCGGTGAGACCGTCCGCAACGGCTACGCCGGGTACGTCGCCGGCGCCACCTTCGCCCAGGCGCTGGGCTGGAACGGCGCCAGCGTCGCGACGTCGTACGCCGCCTGCGCCACCGGCGCCCAGGCCCTCGACACCGCCCGCAGCCGGATCCGGGCCGGGAGCAGCGAGGTCGCCCTCGTCGTCGGCGCCGACACCACCCCGAAGGGGTTCCTGGCGCCGAACGCGGGGGAGCGGTGGGACGACCCGGACTGGCTGCGCTTCCGCCTGCTCGGGATGACCAACCCGGCGTACTTCGCCATGTACGCGCGCCGCCGGATGGACCTCTACGGTGCGACCGCCGAGGACTTCGCGGCGGTGAAGGTGAAGAACGCGAGGCACGGCCTGGCCAACCCCAACGCCCGGTACCGCAAGGCGGTGACCGTCGACGACGTGCTGGGCTCCGCGGTCGTCTCCGACCCGCTGCACCTGCTCGACATCTGCGCGACCTCCGACGGCGCGGCCGCCGTGGTGCTGGCCAGCGTGGAGCGCGCCCGGAGGCTCGGCGTCGCCGACCCGGTGCGCGTGGGTGCGGTCTCGACCGTGACCCCG
>DASSJT010000045.1:0-5403 GCA_035691065.1 Dermatophilaceae bacterium | reverse complement strand
CGCTCGTCGGTCTCGCCGAGGAGCCGGTCGTAGACCACGGGCGCGCCCACGCCCGCGACGAGCCCGGTGAGCCGGGGGTCGCCCGGCTCCCCGCGTCGGCACAGGGCCGCCCGCGCCAACCGGTCGACCGTGGCACTCACGAGCCTGCCGCCAGGGCGAGGGTGCGCATCTCCAACGGCCTGCCCGAGCGGAGCCGCAGGGCGACGTCGAGCTCGGCCCGCCCGGGACGGTCGACGCCACGCAGGTCGGAGACCGTCCAGGACAGCCGGTGCACCTTCACCGCACCGCGTTGGGTGAGCCGGCCCGAGTAGATCTCGGAGTCCAGCCGACGCCCCGCCTCGTCGGTCAGCGGCCACTGCTCGCGCAGGGCCGGGCCGGGCACGTCGCAGTTGAGCCGCCAGTGAGTGCCGAGGTAGCGGGCAGCCTGTCGACTGCGGGCGACCAGCACGCGCCCGCGCACGTCGGCGGTCGACTCCGGCTGGGTCAGCCGGTCGGCGAACTCGTGCTCGGGCACCGGCTCCACGTGACGGGTGATGTCGATCCGGTCGGCGATCGGCTCCGAGAGCCGACTGCGGTAGGCGCGCCGCCTCACCTCCGAGCACACGCAGGCGTGGTCGCGGTTCAGCGGGTGATAGTTGCCACAGGGGCAGGGATTGCACGCCAGCACCACCATCGAGCGGGCCGGGAACATCGCCACCTCCTCGCCCCGGGCGATCGTGATGTCGCCGCTCTCCAGCGGCTGGCGCATCGCGTCGATGATGTCGGAGGCGAAGAGCGGGAACTCGTCGAGGAACAGCACCCCGAGGTGGGCCTTGCTCACCTCGCCGGGACGGACCCGCCCGCTCCCGCCCCCGAGCAGGCTGGCCCGGCTCGCCGAGTGGTGTGGCGCGCGGAACGGCGGTCGCACGATCATCTGCGCACCCGGCGGGAAGGTGCCGGCCAGCGAGTGGATCGCGGTCAGCTCCAGGGACTCCTCCAGCGTGAGATCGGGCAACAGCCCGGGCAGCCGCTCCGCGAGCGTGGTCTTGCCGGCGCCCTTGGGGCCGCTCAGCAGCAGGTGGTGGCCACCCGCCGCGGCCACCTCGACCGCGAACCGGGCGTCGGCCATGCCCCGTACGTCGGCGAGGTCGACGTCACCGAGCCGCTCCTCGCCGCGCCAGCTCAGCAGCGGCTGGCCGCTGAGCGGCGGCACCTCCGGCGCCTCGGGGATCTCCTCGGCGCCGGTGAGCAGCGCGACCACCTGTGGCAGCGAGCGGACCCCGAACACGGTCATGCCCGGCACCATCGCCGCCTCGTCGGCCTGCGGCTCGGGTACGACGACGCTGCGCATGCCGCGCTTGGCCGCGGCCATCACCATCGGCAGCACGCCGGGCACGGCACGGAGCCGGCCGTCGAGGGTCAGCTCGCCGACCAGGACCACCCCGTCGAGCGCGTCCCTCGGGATCACCCCGGTCGCGGAGAGGACGCCAACGGCCATCGCCAGGTCGAAGTGCGGGCCACGCTTGGGCAGGTCGGCCGGCGAGAGCAGGATCGTCACCCGCTTGGTGACCGGCCACTCGAGCTGGCAGTTCTGCACGGCCGCCCGGCACCGGTCGCGTGCCTCCGAGATCGAGACGTCGGGGCGCCCCACCAGCGCGGTGTTGACCAACCCGTGCGAGACGTCGACCTGGACGTCGATCACGTGGCCGACCGCCCCCTCCAGGGAAACGGTGTGCGCGGTGGCCCAGGGCATCAGCCGACTCCCCGCACGTGGTCGACGGCGGGAGCGCCGTGCCCGTCCTGGAGCACGCCGACCAGGTCGATCCGCACCTCGTCGGCCGGCACGCCGTGGTCCTCGCGCCACCGGTCGGCCAGCCGACGGAGCCGGGCGGCCTTGGCCGGGCGCACCGCCTCCAGCGGGGAGCCGAAGTCGTCGCTGGAGCGGGTCTTCACCTCGCACACCACGAGCACCGACCCGTCGCGCAGCACGAGGTCGATCTCGCCGAGCTCGCAGCGCCAGTTGCGGTCCAGCAGGACCATCCCGTCGGCGACCAGGCGGCGGGCGGCGACGGACTCGCCGTACCTGCCCAGAGCCCTGCGCTGCCCGGCCGTGCTCATCGGAACCTCATGCGCCGATGCTGGCCGCGCGGGCAGCGCGGATCACGTGCCGGCCGGCCCGCTGTGGAGAACCGCCCGTCAGGAACGGGCTGGGGGCGGCAAACGGATCAGGTCTTCGGCGGCTCGAACTCGGTCGGGCTGAGCTCCTCGACGTTGACGTCCTTGAACGTGAGCACCTTGACGTTCTTGGCGAAGCGCGCCGGGCGGTACATGTCCCACACCCAGGCGTCGGTCATGGTCACCTCGAAGAACACGTCACCCACCTCGGTCCGCGCCTTCACGTCCACCTGGTTGCACAGGTAGAACCGGCGGTCGGTCTCGACGACGTACTTGAAGATCCCCACCACGTCGCGGTACTCGCGGTAGAGCGTGAGCTCCATCTCGGTCTCGTACTTCTCGAGGTCCTCGGCACTCATGACGTCACACCTCCAGGTCGGCGAAAAGGTCAAGCTGCGGCTCGAGGCTGATCGGCTCCGGGAACTCCGGCAGCCCCGCCGCCCGTCGCACGTTGACGAAGCGGTAGCGGTGGATCGCGCACGGCCCGTGCTCGTCGAGCGCCTCCTGGTGCTCGGGCGTGCAGTAGCCCTTGTGCACCGCGAAGTCGTACGCCGGCCAACGCTCGTGCTCGGCCATCATCATCCGGTCGCGGGTCACCTTCGCGATCACCGAGGCTGCCGAGATGCAGGCGGCGACCCGGTCGCCCTTCCACATCGCCAGCCCCGGCACCTCGAGTCCATCGACCGGGAACCCGTCGGTGAGCACGTACGACGGGCGCACCTCCAGCCGGGCCAGCGAACGCCGGAGCGCCTCGACGTTCGCGACGTGCATGCCGAGCCGGTCGCACTCCTCCGGCCCGACCACGACCACTGACCACGCCAGCGCCCGGCGGAGCACCTGCTCGTAGCAGCGCTCGCGGGCCTTCGCGGTGAGGAGCTTGGAGTCGGCCAGCCCGGGCACCTGGCCCGCCTTGCCCTCGGGCAGGATCGCGGCCGCGGCCACCAGCGGGCCCGCACACGCACCCCTCCCGGCCTCGTCGACGCCGGCGACGTAGGTCATGCCGGCGCGGCGGAGCGCCCGCTCGTAGCCGTAGAGCCCGGCGTCGCGCCGGACGGTCATGCCGCGCGGGAGCGTGCTCATCTGTCGGGGTCCCTGCGGGGGCGCGAGCGTTGCGAGCGGCCTCGTGGGGTGTTCATGGCCTGGCTACTTCGGGTCCGGTACGGAGTCGAACGTGCTGGGACGATGGATGAACTCGGCACGCCCCACGGGCCAGACCAGGGCGAACACCTTGCCGACGACCAGGTCGTCGGAGACGAAGCCACCGCCGGGCTGCCCCATGTGCTCGCGGGAGTCCGAGGAGTCGCTGCGGTTGTCGCCCATCATCCACAGATAGCCCTTGGGGACCGTCTTGTCGAACTTGGTGAGCGAGGGCGCGGTGTCCTTGGGCAGGTACGACTGCTCCTCCAGCGCGCGGCCGTTGACGGTCACGCGACCCTGGGTGTCGCAGCAGACGACGTGGTCGCCGCCGACGCCGATCACCCGCTTCACGAGGTGACCGCCCGCGGGATAGAGACCGATCGTCTCCATCACCTTCTTGACGCCCGACTTGGGGCCTTGGGTGTCCTGGGCGCGCAGCCAGCCGCCCGGGTCCTTGAAGACGATGATGTCGCCGCGCTGGGGGCCGCCGCCGCCCCAGTAGGAGACCTTCTGCACGAGGATCCGGTCGTTCTTGACGAACTGCGGCTCCATCGAGGGCGACGGGATGTAGAACGCCTGGACGAAGAACGCCTTGATCAGGATGGCCAGGCCGAGCGCGACCACGAGAAGGAGGAGAGTCTCCTGCCACAGCGGGAGCTGCTTGCGTTCCTTGTGACCCGCCTTGCGGCTCTCCGGGCGTGTCTTCACGGAGGGAACAGTACGTCCACCCTCGTGACCAGCCTCGCCGACCTCACCGGCACCACCCGTCGGGGTGGTCACGCCTCGCGACGCTCCTTGATCTTGGCTGCCTTGCCGCGCAGGTTGCGCAGGTAGTACAGCTTCGCGCGGCGGACATCGCCCCGCGTCACGATCTCGATCTGCTCGAAGATCGGGGAGTTGATCGGGAAGGTGCGCTCCACGCCGACACCGAAGGAGACCTTGCGGACGGTGAAGGTGCGACCCACGCCGGAGCCCTGGACGCGGATCACCACGCCCTGGAAGACCTGGACGCGGGAGCGGTTGCCCTCGACCACCTTGACGTGGACCTTGATGGTGTCGCCGGCCCGGAAGGCGGGGACGTCGTCGCGAAGAGTCGCGGCGTTGAGGGCGTCGATGACGTTCGACATGAGATGTCTCCTCGCGAGTGCCACAGGTCAGCCGCGCTTAGCGGATCGGTGTTCACATGTGCGGGCCAGCCGTGGTGCCGGCGGCGTGAGGCTCCCCCTGTGGCAGGAACCCGACGCAGGCGCTCCGCTCGCACGGAGCCGCCCTTCGGCCGGTTGGACCAAGGGCAAAGTCTGCCACAGGCCGGGCAGCGCAACGAAATCGTCAGCGGCGGCGGACCTTGGTCATCCGCACCACGCCCGGGCTCCGTTCGCCGCGCAGCCGGTAGCCCGCCTTCTTGTACAGCCGCTGGTTGCGCAGGCTGCCGGCGCCGGTGAACAGCTCGAAGCCGTCCGCGACCTCCGGAGCGGCGGCCTCGATCCGCTCCAGCAGCATCCGGCCCAGCCCCTCGCCCTGCAGGTCGGGGGCCACCATCAGCCGCCCCACGTCCCAGACGGCATCGTGCAGCCGGCCACGCACGGCGCCGACCAGCCGTCCCGCGCGATGCGCGACCAGGACCGTGCCCTCGCCGATCCACGCCCGCACGTCGTCGTACGACTCGGTCAGCGCGTCGATCGGGACCTCGGGGTTGGCCTGCTGCTCCTGCACCCAGCAGGCGCGCTGAAGGGTCAGCAGCTCCCCCGCATCGCCGGGCCGCACCGGGCGGATGACGAGGTCACCGACGGCGGACGGGGCCAGCAGGTCGGGTCGCCGCTCCGCCGTACGCCGGCGGGACTGGTCGTGCCGCCAGGCCTCGATCCGGGCGTGGTCGCCGGAGAGCAGGACGTCGGGGACGTCGTGACCGCGCCAGCTCGGCGGCTTGGTGTAGACGGGGTACTCGAGCAGCCCCGAGTCGCCGTGGGACTCCTCGGTGAGCGACCCGGCGTTGCCCATGAACCCGGGCAGGAGCCGCACCACGGCCTCGACGATCGCGAGCGCGGCCACCTCGCCGCCGTTGAGCACGTAGTCACCCAGCGAGACCTCGCGGACCTCCATCCGGCCGCGGGC
>DASSJT010000044.1:0-17697 GCA_035691065.1 Dermatophilaceae bacterium | reverse complement strand
GCTGGGCGATCTCGGGAGGCAGACCTGCGCACACCCGCTGCACGTCAGGCCGACGCGCTGCTCATGGTGGTCGCGCGTGGAGTCTCCTCCCCAGGCAAGGCACCCAAGACCGCCAAGTCCCAGGTGGTTGTCACCATGAGTTTCGACTCCCTCCGCGAGGGCATCCGAGGCGCCGGGCTGACGGTCGGCGAGGAGCTGCTGTCTGCGACCACGCTTCCCCGCCTCGCGTGCGATGCCGACATCGTCCCCGCGGTGCTGGGCACCAGGGCCGATGTCTTGGAGGTCGGGCGCAAGAAGCGCCTGCTCACGTCGGCCATCCGCGTGGCCGCATGGCTGCGCGACCGACACTGCACATATCGGGGTTGCACGATCCCCTGCCAGTGGTGCGACGGGCACCATGGCGTGGCGTGGTATGCCGGCGGCGGCACGGGTCTCCTTAGCACCGCCACCCTGTGCGCGCGTCACCACACGATCGTCCACGAGCGCGACCTGCGGTGCACCATCACCGACACCGGTGTCACCTGGCACGTCTAGCTCGGCCGCCCCGCACCCCGCCTGGCGTAGGTCGGGGTCGTCGGCGTGTCGCCAGTCGGACAGGGTGCCAGATCTGGGGAGGGTCAAGGCCGGCCGCTGGAGGAAGAGCGTCCGGCGACTCGAACGGCAAGGCCGCTCTGCCCGCTGGAACGACAAGCTCGGCCGTCGGCCCAGTGGGTTCAAGTTCGTTCCAGCGGCGTCGAGTTGGGCGACGCGCGGCCGGCAACACGGTTCTCATTCCCGAGCAGGAAGCGCTCCACCGCATCGGAGACAGCGGACGGAAAAGCTCGGACCTGATCGACATCGACCCATTCGTCGGCGGCGTGCAGCCCCCCACCTGCCGGGCCGCAAACGACCGTGGGGACCCCGGACTCCTCCCAGAGGGCCGACTCCATCCAGTAGGGAGCCCCGATCCGACGCGGTGGGGCTGCGCCCACGGCGCGCAGGCTCGCCGAAAGCAAGCCGAGCAGCTCGCCTGCGGCCGTGTCGTCGGCCAGCTGCCATGGCGAGCGGGCCATCACCAGATCGCAGCTGCCGTCGACCGTGGGATCCCGTTGCCGCAGCCCAGCCAGGATCGAGCCGACCTGGTCGAGCGCCTGTTCGCCAGTCTCGCCCGGGATGGTCCGGCGTTCGACGATTGCCTCAGCGCTGGCTGCGAGGGTGAACGGCGCATCCCCGCCGCGGGCCACCGTCGCCGTGAGCGATCCGCGCCCGACGAGCGGATGAGGCGGACCGGCTCCGAGCCGGCCGTCCGCATCCTCCACGGCGACGAGCACCCGTCCGAGGTGTGCGGTGGCGTTGACCCCCTCCTCAGGTTGCGAAGAGTGCGCGGCGCGGCCGCGCAGGTGAACCCGCACCACGGCATACCCCCTGTGTGCCACCGCGAAATCGAGCCACGTCGGCTCGGCGACCAGGCAGACATCGGCCCTGATGCCCCCGGCCGCTAGCTCGCGGATCACAGCCTCACAGCCGCGGCTCCCGTCCTCCTCGTCGGCGACGAGAGCCAAGACCACCCGGCCCGGCACGCCGCGCCGAGCGAGCGCCTCGGCCGCCACCACGAGCCCGGCAAGGCCGCCCTTCATGTCGCTGCTGCCACGGCCGTAGAGGCGGCCACCGTCGAGACGCGGCGTGAAGGGGTCAGCCATCCCCTCGACACCGACCGTGTCGAGGTGGCCGTTGAGTACGACGGTGCGACGCTCGTCCCCGCCGTGGATGGCGAGGACGCTGGGTCGATCCGGACGGTCCTTGGCGGCCACGAGGCGCACGTCGAAGCCGGTTTCGCACAGCCGGTCTGCCACCGCTGCCGCGATGGCCACCTCACCCGCGGCGCCTGACACGAGGCCGGGGTTGACGGAGTCGATGCCGACCAGCCGGCGGGTCAGGTCGAGGGCAGCGGCGCCAAGGTCTTCAGGGGGTCGCACCATGGCCGCATCATGCCTGCCTACGTCCTACGTGGGCCTGACCGCATGCCGGCGTCACCTTTGCCGGTCACCTCGACGAAGCCCCTCCGAAGGTCCCGATTCGGCTTCCTGCATGCCCCGCGTAGAGCCGGGTAATGACTCGTCACGACACGCACGCTGTGCGGGGCCGGCCACGTGGCCGGCCCCAACACGAGAGTTCGCGGATGAGAGTCCTTGATTCCGCGGAGTTTGGTGGCAGAGTGCGAGACAACTGGCATTTCCCCTATGCCAGGGAAAACGGAGAGTTCATGATCATCCTCGGTTTGATCCTCCTCATCATCGGCTGGCTCGCCGGCATCTCCATCCTCACGACCATCGGGGTGATCCTGCTGGTCATCGGTGTCATCCTCTTCATCCTGGGGCGGATGGGTACCGCGGTCGGTGGGCGGACGAACTGGTATTAGCGAGGTTGAAATCCCAGTCCTAGTCGGCCCCGCCGACAACCGAGGCCGATAAGGCCTCATCGAAGCCCCTGTCGCCCCCCTTGTGGGCAGCGGCGGGGGCTTCGCGGGTTCGGTTACTACAGTTGCAGCATGGCCCCCATCACGGTCGACCCGGAGCGGGTCCTCGCTGCCGCGGGCTCCCTGACGCCGCTGCGCCAAGGGTGCGAGACCGGCGCGTCCGAGCTGCTCGGCCACTTCGCGGTCCTTGGCGAACGGCGGGTGCAGGCGGCCGTTGACGGCTTGGTGGACGCCGCGGCCGACCTCCTCCTCGGCCTGTCCAACGAGGCCACGGAGCTCGCCCTCGCACTGCGCACCTGCGCCACCACCACGAGCGTCGCCGAGGACACCGTGGGCCGATCGCTGCCACGGCGCTCCGGGTCGGGGCGCGCGTGAGCCTCCAGCTCGGCGGCGACCCGGCCTCGTGCTCCCAGGTCGGTGGATCGCTTCGCCGCATCGCCGACAGACTCCGCGCCGACGCGGGGCGGGTGGCGGGTGAGTTCGGTGAGCTGCGCGGCCACTGGTCGGGCGGAGCATCAGTCCGCGCTCGGCGCCGAGCCGACACGCTGTGCGGAGTGGCCCGGGCCGCGGCCGATGAGCTCGACCGTGCGGGCGCGACGTTGCAGGCCCACGCGGCGGACGTCGCGGAGTCAGCCCAGGCCCTGCGACAGGTCGCGGAACGAGCGGCGTCGGCCGGCCTGCAGGTTGCCGAGGGCGAGGTCGTCCCGGCATGGGGCGTGACCGGGCTCGCCGATCCATCACGCGACGCCCAGCGCGATGACGCGCGGATCGTCCTGCAGCGCGACCTCGACATCCTGGTCGTGCAGCTGAGCCGCCGTCAGAGCCGACTCGCCCGCGCCGCTGACGCGGCCACGCAGGCACTTGCGTCGTACGCGCAGCGGCTTCGGGTCGGGACGTAGAAGGTAGCCAAGATCACCGCGCCGCACTGCGGTGACTGGGCAGATACATTGCGCGCATGAGAATTGCGAAGTCCTACGAGTACGCAGCCACGGTCCACGCTGTCTTCGCCGTGACCGCCGACCAGGCCTTCCAGGACGCGAAAATGGTCGCGACCGGTGCCATCTCCCACACGGCGACCGTGACGGCATCCGGCGAGCGCGTCTTCGTCATGACGGAGCGGGTCCTGGCGTCCCAAGGTCTGCCGGACTTCGTCAAGACCTTTGTGGGGGAGTCGATCACGATCGTGGAGCACCAGGACTGGGGACCGGCGGGTGCCGACGGCTCTCGCATCGCCAGCATCGACATGCATGTCAGGGGCGCGCCGGTGACCCTGCGCGGCACGATCTCGCTCATTCCGACCGCCACCGGCACGCTGGAGGACGTCGACACCGAGCTCAAGGCCCACATCCCTCTTCTCGGCGGCAAGATCGAGCAGGCCGCCTCGGTGCCCATCGAGCGTGCCATCGACATCGAAGCGGCCACACGCGACGACTTTCTCCGAGGCTGACCCGGCGCTTGTGCTGACTGGAACCGACGGCGGCCCAGCACTCAGGACCGGGCCGAATGGAGCGCCGGGCGGAACGGAGGGAGGCCCGGACCTGAGCGGTCCGGGCCCCCGCTCAGCCCATGTGCGGGTACTCGTGCGCGGTCGGCGGGTTGAACGTCTCCTTGATCGACCGGGTGCTGGTCCAGCGCATGAGGTTCTGGGCCGCGCCGGCCTTGTCGTTGGTGCCCGACGCCCGCGCGCCCCCGAACGGCTGCTGACCCACCACGGCGCCGGTCGGCTTGTCGTTGATGTAGAAGTTGCCCGCGGCAAACCTCAGGCGCTCGGTGGCGTCGGCAATCGCTGCACGGTCCCGAGCGATGATCGACCCGGTCAGGGCGTAGGGGGCGAAGGACTCCATCTGGTCGAGAACCTTGTCGTAGGTGCGGTCCGGATAGACGTGCACTGACAGGATGGGGCCGAAGTACTCCGTCCGGAAGGACTCGTCGGTTGGGTCGTCGATCTCGAGCACCGTCGGGCGCACGAACCACCCCTCCGTGTCGTCGTACTTGCCGCCGGCGATGACCGCGACCCCGCTGGCAGCATGGGCCCGCTCGATGGCCGCGGAGTGCTTGGCGAAGGCTCGCTCGTCGATGACAGCCCCCATGAAGTTGGACAGGTCGGTCACGTCGCCCTGCTTCAGCCCCTCGGTGATGGCCACGAGCTCGGGCTTCAGCTGCTTCCAGACCGACCGCGGCACATACGCCCGCGAGGCTGCAGAGCACTTCTGCCCCTGGTACTCGAATGCCCCGCGGATCATGGCCGTGCGCAGCACAGCCGGGTCCGCCGAGGGATGGGCGACGATGAAGTCCTTGCCGCCGGTCTCGCCAACCAGTCGCGGGTAGGACCGGTACTGCTGGAGGTTGGCCCCGACCTCCTGCCACAGGTGCTGGAAGGTCGGTGTCGACCCGGTGAAGTGGATCCCGGCGAGGTCGGGATCGGAGAGCGCCACCTTCGACACGTTGATCCCGTGGCCGGTGACCAGGTTGATAACGCCTGGCGGCAGTCCGGCCGCTTCCAGCAGCTCCATGGTGAGCTGCGCCGCGAGCTGCTGGTTGGTGGACGGCTTCCAGATCACGGTGTTGCCCATGAGGGCCGGCGCGGTGGGCAGGTTGCCCGCGATCGCGGTGAAGTTGAAGGGCGTGATCGCGTAGACGAATCCCTCGAGCGGCCGGTGGTCGGTGCGGTTCCAGATGCCCTTGGCATTGGCCGGCGGCTGGTCCTCCAGGATCTGGCGCGCGAAGTGGACGTTGAACCTCCAGAAGTCGATCAGCTCGCACGCCGCATCGATCTCCGCCTGGTATGCCGTCTTGCTCTGTCCCAGCATCGTCGCGGCGTTGAGCTTGGCCCGCCACGGGCCGGAAAGGAGCTCGGCGGCCTTGAGCATCACGGCGGCACGGTCGTCGAACGACAGCGAGCGCCACCCCGGGGCCGCTGCCTTGGCCGCATCGACGGCGGCCTGCGCATCGGCCACCGTGGCGTTGCGCATCGTGCCCAGGACCTTGTGCCGGGCATGCGGCTGGCGGACCTCGATCCGCTTGCCGGTGCCCATCACCCGCTTTCCGCCGATCGTGTGCGGCAGGTCCACCGGGGTGCTCGCGAGCTCGGCCAGCGCCACTTCAAGGCGCGCCCGCTCCGGACTGCCGGGGGCGTAGTCGAGGACGGGTTCGTTGACGGGGACTGGCACGTGGGTGACGGCGTCCATGGTGGCTGGCTCCTCGAGGGTCTCTCGGCGATGAGTGCCCACCTATCGTGTCACGCATGGACAGCCAGCTCGACGCACCGGTCCTTGCGGTTCACTGGTACGGCCGCCCTGCTGCGGTGGCGCCGGCCCTCGTGCTCTTCCACGGGCTGGGAGACTCCGGCCAATGCTGGCCCGACGCCGTCGCGCGGTGGTCACCCCGGTACTGCATCGCCGGCGTCGACGCCCTCGGCCACGGCGAGTCGCCTCGGTTCACACCCGCGCAGCTGGTCGCTGCCGACCCCGTCGAAGAGATGTATGCCGCCGCCGAGGCGACTCTCGCTTCGATCGTGGCCGAGTGCAAGGACTCCGTTGTCGTGGTGGGTCATTCGATGGGTGGCGGCATAGCCGGGGCACTCGCCGCACGTCGACCGGATCTGGTCCGTGCCGCGGTGCTCGAGGAGCCGGCCTGGCGTGACCCTCAGTACAGGGTCGTTTCCGACGAGATCATCGCGGAGCGCCTTGCGGACTGCCGCGACTATCGCCAGGACTACGCCGCGGCGCTCGAGCGGGGCAGGACTGAGAACCCGGGCTGGCCGGAGGTGGAGTACGAGCCGTGGGCCCGGGCCAAGACGCTCGTGGACCTGGACTTCCTCGCCCTCGGGGTCGCCTCCTTCACGCATCCGTGGGAGCGTCTGGTCGAGGCCTTGGAGGTTCCCACGCTGGCGCTGACGGGCGATCGCTTGGACGTGCTGGTCACCGATGCGATCCGCCGCCGGGCGGAAGCGCTCCACAACCCAAACCTCGCCATCGCGGTCATCCCCGGCGCCGCACACTGCGTGCGCCGCGAGCAGCCCGACGCCTATCACACCATCGTCGACCGGTTCCTCGTCACGTCGCTCTGAGTCGTGTAACCCAGGGCAGTGTCCGGTCGGCGGGATCGACCCTGCCGAGGGCACGGGCAAGTGCCCCGGCCGGAGCGCGACCTGCTTCGGAGCGCCGAGCTGGACCGGCAGCCGTGTCGCTGCATCTGCGTCACGGAGTGACACCCGCCTGGTCGTTATCGCTGCATCTGCGCGTCACGGAGCGACGCCCGCCGCGTCGTTATCGCTGCATCTGCGTGCCGTATCGACGCCCGGCGACGGAGGCTGCGGCACGATCGATCGCCGCCTCGGCTGCCGCGAACAGCTCGTCGGCCTCGTCGCGGCTGCGCCCGATTGCGGTCAGGCCACACCGGCCGTCGACGGCCAGGCAGGACAACATGTGCACCACCACGCCTGTGCCCCTGCCCCGGTCGAACTCCAGCCCCGCGTCCGCGACCGCCTCGATCACCCGGACAGGCTCGAGCCCCAGCCAGCTCTCGTCGAGGAGGTTGTCCGTGGAGCGGTAGTAGCGCGGCAGCCCATCGGACTCGGCGTGCCAGACCCCGGTGGCCGCGTCGTACTGCCCCGGCGCCAGGTGCCGTAGCACCGAGAAGGGGTGCGTGGTGCCCCCTTTGCGGAGGTTGACCTCGAGGGCGAAGACCTGCCAGCGCCTGCGGCGGCGGACGGCGACGAAGTCCACCGCCAGCCGACCGACCGCTCCCGCGCGTGCCAGCCACTCGCCGACGGCGCGGCCGTGCTCGGCGAGCTCGCCGGCATACGACCCGTCGGCGGGGAACACGCAGCCGGTGTAGACCTGGCCGGTATCCCCGCCGAGCACCTGCTCGTGGGTCGACAGGAGCCGCACACCGCCATCCGGGGTGATCTCGACTTGTGCGCTCGGGCTGCTGAAGTCGCTCCCGGCGATGAGCTCCTCCACCACACCGCCCTCGGCGAGGTCGCGCTTGAACCAGTCGGGCAGCTCGGCGAACGCCTCGTCGCGAAGCTTCGCCAGGGGGATCCGGTGCCCGTCGGGGTCGCGAGTACGCACAATCCAGTTGCCGTCTCCGGCGGCGCTGTTGTCGTGCTTGACCACGACGCCGGTCAGGCGAGGACGGGCCCGGCGGATGTGGCGGATCGCCTCTGCAACCCCCGCAAGGTCGCGGACGTGCTCCAGGCCCAACGGCGTCGGCACCCCGGTCTCGTGGAACATGCGGCGACCGGCGCTCTTGAACCCCAGCGGCCACAGCCCCGGCGCCGTGCCGTTGAGTGGGACGCCCAGGGCCACGGCAACGTCGACCTCGTGCTCGGTGACGTTCCAGGGCTCGATGAGCGCCGGCCGGCCCGCGACGAACGACCGGATCTCCTCCATCAGGTCGGGGCGGTCGAGCAGCTTGGCGGCGACCCCCCGGTGGCTTCCGTCGTCCACGACGAGGACCCGCAGGCGCCTTCGGACGTCTTCGGGGTCCTCGGGCGAGGCCAGCCGCGCGTAGTAGTCGAGGACGCCGTCGGTCGGGTGCCCGCACGTGACGAGCAGTCCCTCGCAGCTGGGAATGCGCCCGAGCACCAGGAGCAGGAGCAGGAAGCGGTGCTCGAGAGCGGGCAGCCGGGTGGCGTAGTGCTGCAGCATGCTCTGGCTGAGGCTCAACGACGGCAGCCCGATGAGCACGTGTGGAGTCCGGGATCCCAGCCGGTTGGCCAACCATGCGTCGTGCAGCCGCGCTTGCACCTCCTGGTAAGAGTCCATGCAGGCCCTCCCGTGCACGCGGCGCCAGACTGGTGTTGCCACCGTCCGTCTCCAGCCTACGGAGCGGTCCGCGTCGGCCACCATGGGCCATCCGTCCCGTGGGCGCCTACGGCTGGGATGGGGAGCGGCTCGGACGCGTGCGGCTGGGATGCAGGGCGGGTCGGGCGCCTGCGACCGGGATGGGGATGGGATGCGGCTCAGGCTCCGGCGAGGCGCACGACCTCGGGCAGCTCGGTCACGTCGTACCAGAGCAGCTCCTCGTCGTCCTGCCCGGGGACCTCGTCGACGTGGAAGGAGGCCACGAGCCGGAGCGGTACCGGCTCGGTGACGTCGACGGTCGAGAGCACGTCGGACCCTTCGCCGCGGCGGGGGTCCACCCAGGTGGAGTCGACGTCGGCCGCCACCACAACCCGGCGCACGACGCTGCCGGCCGACAGCGCACCGGCCGCCTCGGCGGCCTCGCTGAGAGCGGCATACTCCCGCTCCTCTTCGTCTGCGGTGGGGCGCGCGCGCTCCAGCCGCTGCGTGACCGCGTGCGCGGGGATCGGCGCCGGCGCGATCTCCCGGGTGTCAGCCAGCGCGCGAACCATCGAGGGGGTCAGGGGCACGTAGATGCGCGTCAGGCTCATCCGACGTCCTCGAACTGGATCGGCTCCGGCAGGAGGATCGGGTTGTCGAGGGCCGCACGCGACGTGCGGACGGAGGTCTCGACCACGCCGGGTCGCCGCGCGACGTCCATGGGGTTGTTGCCGATGGCCACCAGATCCTCCTCGCCCGGACCGAGGACGGTGACCTTGGTTCCCTCGGAACGGACCTTCTCGAGCTCGCGCAGGCAGCGGAGGGTGACTCGGTAGCGCCAGCGCTGGGCGATCCGGTCACCGAGCGGCTTGGGCGTCCACTTGACGAAGCTCACCATGGGGGCGAGCACGTAGACCTCGTCCAGGTCGAGACCGGTCATGAGGTCGAGGTTCGTGGAGGACCACACACCGCCGTCGACGTACCGGTCGCCGTCGATCACGACCGGTTCGTACCACATGGGAATGGCACAGGAGGCCATCACGGCCCGCGGCAGGTCGGCCTCGGGCGAGCCCGGCCGGCCGAAGACCGCCCGGTGTCCGGTGTCATAGTCGAGCGCCACAATCCCGATGCCGGGCCTGCGAGCCCATCCGGTCGGTGTGACGTGGGCCACGAGGTCGCCGACGGCGTCCAGTCGCCCACGGCCCTCAGGCAGGAGCGCGGCGAGCACCGCCGTCGGCGGCAGGTGGCGCAGCTGCCGGGCGCGCGAGCGGAGCATCGTGCTGGACCCCAGGCCGGGCTTGGGCCGAGGTGGCCGCTCCGGGCCGGTGGCCGTGTCGTAGTCCCAGACGAAGCCGACGAAGGGGCCGGACACCAGAGGCTGGCCCAGCTGGTGCTGCAACAGGTCGGATGCCGGCACGCCGCTGCCGATGAGGGCGGCGAACACCGCACCCGCACTGGTGCCGAGGACGTGGTCGAAGTCGCGGGCGTCCATGCCCAAGCGCTCCTCAAGTGCCCGCAGCGCACCTGCCGTCCATGCCGCCCCGAGAACACCGCCGCCCCCCAGCACCAGCCCGCGCCGCACCGGGAGTGACGGGTCACGCATGCGGACCGCCGACGGGTCGGGAAGGGCAAGCCTGGAGGCAGACCCCTCGCGCCCTTGCGGGGAGGGGGATGGTTGCGGGGTAGTGGCTCGTCGTCGGACGGCAGACCGGCGGCGTCGGGGGCCGGGCGGACGCCGCCGAGGGGCAGGGGAACCCTCGGGCTCAGGGACAGCAGTCATCGGGCCCATCTCACCGCCCCGAGGCCCTGGAGTCGAGCAACTCGTCCAGCGAGTCGACGATGCTCTGCCCCAGCACGTCGGCGTCGGGCATGGCGTCGCGGTCAGCGTTCAGCCCGTAGTAGACCCCGCCGTCGTAGGAGGTCAGCCCGATGGCCAGGGCCTGCCCGCGGGCGAGCGGGATCACCGGGTAGGTCGAGAGCATTCTGGCCTCACCGGCATACAGCGGCTGCTGCGGCCCGGGCACGTTGGTGATCACCACGTTGAACAGGCGCCGGGACATCGCGCTCCCCAGCCGCGCACCCAGGGAGTGCAGCGTGGGGGGCGCGAATCCGGCCAGCCCGGCGAGTGACTCGGCCCCGACCGCCTGGCCGCCCTCCATCTGCTGGCGCATGGCGAACGCGATCTGGTGCAGCCGCATCGAGGCCCCCGGCTCCCCGACCGGGAGGTTCACGAAGCAGGCGCGCACCCGGTTGCCGACCTGGGAGCGCGGCTCGTCGTCGTAGACGCTGATCGGGACCATCGCCCGAACCGTGGTGCCGGGGTGCACCGCCTCGCCGCGGGTGAGGAGCCAGGCGCGGAATGCCCCGGTGATCGTGGCCAGGATGACGTCGTTGATCGTGACGTCCTCGGCGTAGGTGCCGCGGGTGAGGCGCGCCCGCACCTTCTTGTAGTCGTCGAGGTCCGTGCCCACCATGACGTAGCGCCGCGCCTCCCCGACATGGGCGTTCAGCGGGGAGGTGGGCGCGGGCCGCGCGGAAGCGCGGGCGAGGGTGGCCGCGACGTCCCCGGCCATCGAGAGCAGCCGCGTGCCGGTGGCGCGCACGTCGGCGATGCCGCCGCGGATGTTCTCGACCACCTGGCTCGGGCGGCGCACGGCGTCGACCAGGGCATCGGTCAGCAGGGCGGCCGACGACGGCTCGGGTGCCGGGCGCCAGGTGTCCGGAAGCGGCGCATCAACGCTCGGGTCCCCGTCGACGATCACGTGGCCGATGTCAACGGCGTGGATGCCGTCGACGAGCGCCTGGTGGGACTTGGTGATGATGGCGAAACGGCCCTGCGCCAGCCCCTCGACGAGGTAGACCTCCCACAGCGGTCGGTGCCGGTCGAGCGGCCGCGGCTGGATCCGCGCCACCAGCTCCTGGAGCTGCTCGTCGCTGCCCGGCCGCGGGAGGGCCGAGCGGCGCACGTGGTAGGTCACGTCGAAGTTCTCGTCGTCGACCCACACCGGGTTGGCCAGCCGGCCCGGCACCTCCCGGATGCGCTGCCGGTAGCGGGGGACGAAGGCGATGCGCTGCGTGATGAGCGCCACCAGGCGGTCGTAGTCGAACCCGTCGTCGGGCGGGTCGAAGACCATGACCGAGCCCACGTGCATGGGCGTGCTTGCCTCCTCCAGGTAGAGGAAGGAGGCGTCGAGGGACGTCAGCCGATCTGCCACAGGACCATGGTCCCAGACCCGGCTAGCCCTCGATGTCTACACTGCCCGACGTGACCAAGGCGATGCCCACGAGGCGACCTGTCAAGCTTCCCATCACCCCGCTGAGGAAGCCCATGTCGTATGCCGTGGGGCTGGCCCTCGTGGCCAGCCTCGCCGCGTGTGGGGGGTCGCCCGCCGGCTCTGTCGACGCGACCAGTGCGCTGCTCTCGACGACGGACGCGGCCACGGACGCGGCGACGGGGGCGCCCACCCAGGGGCCGACCCAGGCACCCACCCAGAAGACATCCGCCCAGATGGTGATCACGATCACCGGCCGAAAGGTCGACCCCGCACCCTCCACGGTGACGCTGGCGGTGGGCCAGTCGCTCACGCTGGTGGTCACGAGCGACCACGACGACACGCTCCATGCCCACGGGTTCGATGTCGAGAAGGCCCTGGTTGCCGGACGGCCGACCACCGTCACCCTGACCGGCAAGGCACCCGGCAGCTACGAGGTCGAGACCCACGACCCGGAGCTGCGCCTGCTCGTCGTGGACGTGCAGTGACGTCCGCGAGCGATGTGGGCCGACGGGACCGACCGGCATGGAGCGACCGGCATGGATCGACTCGCATGGACCGACTGACATTGGGCGACCGACATTGGAGCGAGCGACATTGGAGCGACTGACATGGAGCGACTGACATGGCGCCGATGACCGCCCTCGCTGCGCTCCCCGCCCATGGTGTGGGTTCACGGGAAGACCTTCCGCTCCCCTTCGCCTACGTCCTGGTGGGCGCCGCCCTGGCGCTCGCGGTCTCGTTCGTGGCGCTCGGCCTGGGCTGGCGCACGCCGAAGATCCGCGCCGAGGACGGCGTGCAGCTGCCCGGCGGGGTCCAGCGGTTCCTCGACAGCCGGGGCCTCCGGGTGGTCGTCGCCGTGGCAGGACTGGCACTCACCGCCTGGACCCTGCTCGCCCTCGCCGCCGGTCAGGACGACGCCAACAACCCCGTGCCGTACGTCGTCTATGTGTGGCTGTGGGTCGCCCTCGCCTTCGCCTCCATCCTGCTGGGGCCGGTCTGGAGCCTGCTCAACCCGGTGCACTGGCTGCACCGGGGGATCCTCGCGGCGGCCCGGATCGCGCCCGACTTCGTGCTCACCGAGCGACGAGTGGGCTACTGGCCGGCAGCCGTGGGGCTCTTCGCCTTCGTCTGGCTCGAGCTGGTCGCGCCCGACAACACCAGCCTCACCACGATGCGCGTGGCCATCGTGGGGTTCCTGCTGATCGACCTGGTGCTGGCCCTCGTTCTCGGAGCCAGGGCCCACCGGGAGGCGGATCCCTTCGAGGCCTGGTCACGCCTGCTCGGCACCCTCAGCATTCTTGGCCGACGCACGGACCGGCGCTGGGTGGCCCGCACGCCGGTCCACGGGCCGATCCTGCTGGAGATCCGGCCCGGACTCCTGGCGACGGCCTCCGTCATGCTGGGGAGCACGGCATACGACAGCTTCGCCGGGCAGCCGCGGTGGTTCACCTTCGTACAGGGCACCGCCCAACCGCGGTTGATCGAGACGCTGGGCCTGCTGGGCATGTGCCTGGTGGTCGCGGGCCTGATGTACGGGGCCACGGCGCTGTCGGCGAGACTCGCGCATCAGCCGGTCCGGGGAATGGCGTCGGCCTTCGCGCCCTCACTCCTGCCGATCGCGGCGGGATACCTGGTGGCGCACTACTGGTCGCTGTGGGTGTGGGAGGGCACCAACGCCCTGGCGAAGCTGAGCGACCCGCTTGGGACCGGCGCGAACTGGCTCGGCACCGGTCACCTCACTCCTTCGGCCGCCCTGATCGCTCCCGGCTTCGTGTCGGTGCTCCAGGTAGTGGCGATCGTCACGGGGCATGTGCTGGGGGTGGTCGTGGCCCACGAGCGCGCGGTGGCGCTGTTCGACCGGCGCACCGCGGTCATCGGCCAGCTGCCGCTGGTCATCGTGATGGTCGTGTACACCGTCGCCGGCCTCACCCTGCTGTTCAGCCATTGACCCGCGTCTGAGCGCGCGGCCGATGCCGTTCAGCCCGTAACCACGGCGCTCATCGCCTGGCCAAGGCGCGCCTGCGCCTCCCGGTGCGCGACTCCGCGGCCTCTGGCGGCAGGCAGGCCTCGGCGACGGCTCGGATCGCGCTGCGCACCGCCGTGTTGGGCGCGTGTTCCACGAGGGTCCGCCCCGACAGCATGGCGGCATCGAGCGTGTGGGGGTCGAACGGCACGAACAACAGGTCCTCCATCCCCGCGAACCGCGACAGCGCCTCGCTGATCGCCCGCTCCGGGCGTGGCCCCACCGCGCCGGCACGGACCTTGTTGACCACGACCCGCGGCCTCGGCGACGGGACCGTGCCGATGTCCTGGACCGCGCGGACGAGGCGCTGCAGGCCGATCGGCTCCGCCGAACCCACGACAAGCAGCTCGTCGGCCTGCTCGAGGACGGCCAGCGTGGCGGCGTTCCTTCGCGGCGCGAGGGTGTCGTAGCTGAGCTCCTCGTCATCCTCGACGCTGAACCCGCAGTCCACGACCACGCAGGCTGCGAGCCGGCGGGCCAGGCCCAGGATGTGCTCCACCGCGGAGGCGCGCAGCTCGGGCCAGCGGTCGGATCGAGGTATACCGGTGAGGACCCGGAGACGATCGGTCACCTCGGGTGCCAGCCGAGCCAGGGCGGGAAGATCGAGGGTGCCCAGCTCCGAGGCGCGCGCTGCAGCCGCCATGCCGGGCGCCTCGTCCAGGAGGGCGAGGGCCTGGGCGACCGAGGCGCCGTAGGTGTCAGCGTCGACCAGGAGCGTCGGTATGCCGGCGGCCGCCACCTCTGCGGCGATCCCGATGGAGATCGTGGTCCGGCCGGGCGAGCCGATCGGGCCCCACACGGCGATGACTCGGCCGGGCTGCGACTCGGCCGCCTCAGCGGAACCCTTGTCGACCGCGCCCTCTGGGGGCCAGATCGGGTTCCTGGCGGTTGGGTCCGACAGGTCCCCCGGTCCGGTCGGCTTCGCCGGGCCGGTCGGGCTCGTCTGGCGGGTCGGACCGGCCGGACCGTCTGGACTGGCCGGTTCAGTCTCGTGGAACGAGCTCGCTTCGCCGTCGAGCGGGAAGTTGACCGGGAAGTCGAGCGGGGCGAGCGGGGCGTCCCCGAGTGTCGCCCCGGCCAGGAGATCCTCGACCTGCTCGGTTGTCGAGGTCACCGCCAGCGTGCGGCCGACGCCCAGCTGGCGGAGTCGGCGCTCCCCCGCGTCGTCGCCCGGGGCCAAGGCACCCACGACCGTGACGCCGTGCGCACGGAGCTGCCCGACGGCATCGCGATCCAGCCAGCGCACCTCAGGCGACACCACGGCGACGTCGGCGAGGCCCGCCGAGGCGACGGCCAGAAGGTCGGCCAGGTCGGCGCACCGGCGCACGAGGGTCAGCTCGCGGGAGCCCTCGACGGCGGTGGCGAATCCGGCTTCCCAGTCGTGGCTGAGCGCCGTGATCAGGCGGAGGCTCATTGGTCCGTCCTCACCCGGGAGCCCGGAACTGGGACGAGCGTGACTTTCGCGCCGACGTCGATCTTCGCGATGAGGTCCTTGACCTGGTCCACGGGTGCCATGACCTGAACCGCCTGGGCCGCGGTGGGGGCGCTGCCGAGTCCGGCGGCGGCCTTCGCCAGGCGGGAGACGGATACTGACTGGAGCGCGAGCTCCGGCCCCTCGAGCTCCCCGGTCGAGGAGCCCATGACCGGCGGGTTGACGTAGACGTCGACAACCGAGCCCACCACGAGAGCCGAAGCCGAGGTCGCGTCCACCAAGAGCGTGAGGGGCTGCACCGAGATCTGGTCGGGACCGCCCAGCGCCGAGAGCGGTACCAGCTCGCCGGCCCTCACCTCCCTCAGGACATAGGTGTCCGGCGCCAGATCGGCCGCCGCGCTGAGGTACGCCGCAGCCCGGTCACCCAGCTGGACATCGACGCGGGTGAGTCGCTCCGCGGTCAGGGCCTCGCCCGGCAGCAGGTGAGTCTTCGCGGCATACATGGGTATTCGGTCGTCGGCGTGAGCCATGGCCAGCGAGCCGATCACTGAGGACATCAGGACCAGAAGGATGCCGACGAGCAGCCGGCCGTCCTTCCAGGAGGGCTTGCGCAGACGGTTGGCCGTGGGAGTTGGCAGGTCGGGCATGGCGGGCGGCACCTCAAGTGCTGGACGAATGCTGGTCGGAGTCTGGACAAAGCGGGAAAACACCCCGTCCAACCGTGCTCAAACGGATAGTTCCGAATCGCTTGACTAGCATGCAAACGATGCCGAAAGATAAAGGTCAAGAGATGGTCAAGAAACCGTAAGGGTTCTTCCAAGGCCGCCTCCCAGCCGTTCAGCAGCCAAGAAGAGAAGGGCCCCAACCATGGCGAAGCGCTTCATCCAGCTCTCGGAGGTCTCCGAGATCCTCGACATCTCCTCCGCCCAGGCCTACGCCCTGGTGCGATCTGGCGACCTGCCGGCGATCAAGGTCGGCGGCCGCGGGCAGTGGCGGGTGGAGGTCACCGAGCTGGAGTCCTACATCCAGCGGATGTACTCCCAGACCAAGACGTTCGTGAAGGCCCACCCCTTCGGCCAGGGCATCGACGAGGAGGAGTCGGACATCGCCTGACCAGCCGGTCGGGTCCGCCCTTGGACGCGCGGCGTCGCATCGCGGTTCAGGGCCGGCCGGAAGGTCTTCCCCTCCCGGCCACAGGGCGCACGCACGCGATTGCCTCGAACGGCAGCGTGCGGTGCGCTCTCACATTTTCCCGGCGGCGCGGCTCGTCCGCCGCGTGCTCGCCGAAGTCACAGGCATCGGCGCCCACGGCGTCGATGGTCCCGGTGAGCATGACTCCGCTGACGTCTTCCATCTGAACCACTGCGCGGTCTCGGCTCAGTCCGCGCAGCGCATAGCCGAGGCCGAACCGCCGCGCCGTCACCGCCGCCTGCGCCCGGCTGCCCAGACCGGTCACCGACATCACCGCCGGCAGGCTCACGAGAGCGGACCGGCCTCCCCCCTCGTCGACCAGCATCCAGCCCTTGCCGAGGTCGGCCACTAGGCCCTCGACCACCGACCGCGTCACGAGGCGGACCTGAAGCGGCTGCCCCATGTGCGCGGCCACGCGATCGAACATCTCGACCGCCGCGCGCTCCCGCCTGGTGCGGTCCGCGATCTCGCTGTCGAGATCCCGGCGGGCCTGGGCGTCCCACTGCGCCTCCAGGTCGTCGAACAGCCGATCCCAGCGCATGGCGGCATCTTATCCACCGTCGTGCAGGCGGCAGTTGCCAAAAGCAAGCGATATCAAATACGTTTTAACTGAAGCAAACACATCTAAACTGCCTAAGGGGGTCGCATGCCCGCCGCTGTACCAATTCAGAGGTCGTTCGCCAGCCCGTCGTGGATCCGCACCCTGACGGCGCTCGGCGGATCCGTCCTCCTCTGCGCCGGAGTCCTCTCCGGCTGCCTCGGGATCGTCGGGGCACTGGCCCAGGAAGTCGGCCGGCCGGGTCCGACGAGCCCACCGGAGGCCCTCACGCTGACGGCGGCAGCGTTGTCCACCGCGCTCCTGGCCTGGCTCTGCCTCTCGCTCGCCTTTGCCCTCCTGGCGTGCCTACCGGGGTCTGCCGGCAACGCGGCCCGACGAGTCCTCGAGCGGCTGACGCCCGCGGCGGTCCGACGCTGGGCCGCGTTCCTGCTCGGCGTCGGCCTCGGCGGTGCGGTCATGCCCGGCTCGGCCGTGGCCGGGCCGTCGTTCGGACCAGACGTCGCCCGGTCACCGTCCACGTCGGTCGTCGCGGTACCTGAGCCGGGGTGGCCTCCGGCCACGACCCTCGGCCCGGACTGGTCCGCATCCTCCGTCGCGCCCGTGGCGCCCACGACCCGCGGGGCGTTGGGGGCGCCTGCCGCCCCCGCCTCGACACAGCGCCACCCTGCCCGCTCGGGCGGGTCGGGCGGCCCTCCGCCGGACGGGCCTGGGTGGACACCCTCACGACCCTCCACCCGCCCGATCCACACGCCGGACCTGCTCACGCCGAACCGCGGCACTGCCACGACGGTCGATGAGGACGCCGTGGTGGTCGTCCACCGCGGCGACACGTTGTGGGACATCGCCGCACGGCACCTGGGCCGCGACGCCACCGACTCCGCGATCGCCGCCGAGTGGCCGCGGTGGTACGAGGCCAACCGGGAGCTGATCGGTGGCGACCCGGACCTCATCCTGCCCGGCCAGCGGCTGCGCC
>DASSJT010000043.1:0-3855 GCA_035691065.1 Dermatophilaceae bacterium | reverse complement strand
TCGTCCGGGAGCGGTTCCAGGCCGTGAAGCAGAAGCGCCTCGTGGTCTACCCGCGCGTGCACCGCTCCTGGACGTTCGCCGGGCTGCGGGCGTTCAGCCACGGCCTGCTCCGCGACCTCAACACGACGGTGGTGAGCGAGGAGATGATGCGCGGTGCCCGCAGCATCTATGTGGACTACGTCGACTACGACGAGATCGCGCACCACGCCGGGGGCACGCGGATCGAGTCCCTGGCCTCGCTGACCAGCCTCGACCAGGTGTTCTCGGTGCTGGAGCGGGTGGCCCGCGGAGCGCCCCGGCGCTACCACCTCGTGCTCCTCAGCGACCACGGCCAGGCCCAGGGCGAACCCTTCGCTTCGAGGTACGGACTCGACCTCAGCGAGCTCTGCCGGTCGCTGGCACACTCCGAGACGACCGGGATCGAGGGGAGCGTCGAGGGCTGGGGTCGGGTCGACTCGGTGCTCGAGGACCTGTCGGGCGGGAGCCCCTCGGGTGTCTCGCAGGCGGCCTCCCGCCGGGTCGGACAGCAGATCGCGCCGAAGGTCGAAGACGATGAAGCGGAGCTGATCGTGCTCGGCAGCGGCAACCTCGGCCTGGTCTACGTCCCCAGCCCGCAACGGCTCACCCTAGGAGAGCTGGACGCCCGCTGGCCCTCCCTGGTGAAGGGCCTGGCCGGGCATCCGGGGGTCAGCTTCGTCGCGGTCCTCGGCGACGATGGTCCGGTGGCGATCGGGGGCGCCGGCCGGCACCACCTCACGACGGGAGCCGTCGAGGGCGTCGACCCGTTGGCGGATTTCGGCGACCACGTCCCGGCCGTGCTCCTCGAGGCGACCCTCATGGCCCAGGCGCCGGACATCTACGTCAACAGCCTCCTCGACACGGACACCCTCGACGTGGCCGCCTTCGAGCCACTGGTCGGCTGCCATGGCGGACTGGGGGGCTGGCAGGACCGCGGCTTCGTCCTCGCGCCGTCCGACCTGTTCGCACCGACCGACGTCATCCACGGCGGCGACAGCCTCCACCGGCACCTCGTCGGGATCCTGGAGTCGCTGGGACACCGGACGAACCTCCCGAGGAGCACGCCATGAAGCTGTCACGCACGACGACCCTGCTGATCGGCGCCGCAGCGATCGTGATCGTCGTGACGGGGCTCAGGTCGGCCGCAGGGATCGTTGGACCGGTCGTGCTGGCCCTCTCGCTCACGTTCGTGTTCCACCCGCTGCGCACGACACTGGAGAGGCGGATGCCCGTGTGGGCGGCGTCGCTCGTGGTGCTGTTCGCGGCGTACACGCTGATCGTGCTGCTGACCCTCGCCCTGGTCGTCTCCATCGGCCAGCTCGCCGAGCTCGTGCCGACGTACGCCCCGCAGATCAACGACGCGGTCTCCGGATTCGGGGACTGGCTGGCAGCGCGTGGTGTCGGTGGCGCGCAGGTCGACGCGGTCGCCGGTGCCCTCGACGTCGGCAAGGTGGTCGAGGTCGCGACGGAGGTCCTGGGCAGCGCCCTGTCCGTTCTCTCGGACCTGTTCTTCCTGATCACGCTTCTGCTGTTCCTCGCCTTCGACTCCGCCAATGTCACACGCCTCGCACAGGGCGCCCGGCGGCACCGGCCGAACCTGGTCGACGCGCTGGGGTCGTTCGCGCAAGGCACCCGCAGCTACCTCGGTGTCTCGGCGGTCTTCGGGCTGATCGTCGCCGTCATCGACACCGCGCTGCTGGCGGTGATGGGCGTGCCCGGCGCGTTCGTCTGGGGCGTGCTCGCCTTCGTGACGAACTTCATCCCCAACATCGGCTTCGTCATCGGCCTCGTCCCGCCGGCCGTGGTCGGTCTGCTCGAGGGAGGGCCGGGTCTGATGCTCGCGGTCATCGTCATGTACTGCGTCGTCAACCTGGTGATCCAGTCGATCATCCAGCCGCGGTACGTCGGCAACGCCGTGGGGCTGTCGACGACGCTGACCTTTCTCTCCCTCGTCTTCTGGACCTGGGTGCTGGGCCCTCTCGGTGCCCTGCTCGCCGTGCCGATGAGCCTGCTGTTCAAGGCGATCCTGGTCGAGGCGGATCCGGACGCGGGCTGGATGCTCCCCTTGATCAGCGGGCACCCCGAGGACGACCCTGCCGTCGAGCCGGCATGAGCCTGCGGCCGCGATCCTGGGCACGCCCGGTCTGGGGCTTGGTGGGGCTGCTGATCGCCTACTACGCCTTCCCGGTCGACCTGGGCGGCTCGCTGGTGCCCGCCGCACTCGGCATGGTGCTGACGTTCGGTGGTCTGGCCCTGCTCGCGACCATGCTGGCCAAGGAGCTCAGCCACGTCCGTCGAGGGCAGGTCGGGCGCGACCCCCAGGTCCTGGCCATGATGGTGGTGCTGCTCGTGATCTCGTCCTCGCTCGCGTTCTTCCTCGTCAACCTGCTGTGGCCGGGTGAGATCGTGGGTATGGACACCCGGACGGACGCGCTCTACTTCACGTTGAGCACGATGTCCACGGTCGGGTTCGGCGACGTGCACGCCGAGGGCCAGGTCGCCCGCGCCATGGTCTGCTGCCTGATCGTCTTCAACGTCGTCGTGATCGCGTCCCTGGTCAGGCTGGTGGCCGGCCGCAACGCGACGAGGTCCTGACCCCTCGCACCAGAGGTGAGCCGAGCGCGCAACTCACGCACAGTGGGTGAGGACCATTGGCTCTCCGGACGGCACGCTGACCGGCATGGCTCCGTGGATTGCAACTGCACTGTACCTGCTGGATCTGGCGATCAAGGTGATCGCGCTGGGACTGGTGCCCAGGAACAGACGGCCTTCCAGCGGCATGGCGTGGCTGCTGGTGATCATGGTCATCCCGTTCGTCGGCCTCGTGGTCTTCCTGGTGCTGGGGCGGACCCGGCTGGGGCGTCGGCGTCACGAACAGCAGGCCGAGGTCAACGCGCTCGTCGCGGAACGGACCGCGCACGTGCCCACCCTGGAGCACGACTTCCCCGGCCCGGACTACGTGGAGTCGGTGGCCACACTGAACCGGAACCTGGGGGCACAGCCGGCGATGCCCGGCAACCACGTTGCGCTGTTCCCGGGCTACAAGGACTCCATCGCCGCGATGACCGCCGAGATCGAGGCGGCCACCACCTGGGTGCATGTGGAGTTCTACATCACGGCCTGGGACGACGTGACGGGACCCTTCTACGAGGCGCTGGTGCGTGCGGTCGAGCGTGGGGTCACCGTCCGCCTGCTCTTCGACCACCTCGGGTCACGCGGCATCCCCGGCTACAAGCAGTTCACGGCGCGGCTGGACAGGACCGGGATCGAGTGGCACCCGATGCTGCCGATCCAGCCCCTCAAAGGGGAGTGGCGCCGCCCGGACCTGCGCAACCACCGCAAGATCCTGGTGGTCGACGGCGCGGTGGCGTTCACCGGGTCGCAGAACCTGGTCGAGCCCGGCTACAACAAGCCGAAGAACCACGAGCTCGGACGCGAGTGGGTCGAGCTGGTGGCGCGTGTGGAAGGTCCGGTCGTGAGTGCGCTCAACCTCCTCTTCGCCACCGACTGGTACAGCGAGACCGGGGTCAAGCTGACCGAGGAGATCGGCACGGCGTCGCCATCGGCCGGAGAGATCGAGGGGCAGGTGATCCCGAGCGGGCCGGGCTTCGCGACGGAGAACAACCTGCGCGCGTTCACGACGCTGCTGTACTCGGCACAACGTCGGTTGTCGATCACCAGCCCCTACTTCGTTCCCGACGAGTCCCTGCTGTACGCGATCACCACCGCGGCCCAGCGCGGAGTCGAGGTGGAGCTGTTCGTGAGCGAGGCCGGTGACCAGTTCATGGTCTACCACGCCCAGCGCTCCTACTACGAGGCGCTCCTGCGTGCGGGAGT
>DASSJT010000042.1:0-5936 GCA_035691065.1 Dermatophilaceae bacterium | reverse complement strand
CGCGCGCTCGGCGGGGGCTGGCGGCTTGGGCGCGCGCTCGGCGGGGGCCGGCGGCGCGGGCGCAGGCTCGGTGGGGTCGACCCCCGCGTCGAGGCTCTCCCACGCGGAGGCGACGCGCTGGCCCCGCGCGCCGGCCCGAGCCTCAGCGACGCTTCCGGGCGCAGCCGCTCCGCGCATCCCCACCTCGGTGGCTGTGCCCAGCGGCGTCTCGTACCGCGCCGACAGGCCCCGCCAGCGGCCCGCTCCGACCCAGGCGGCCACGGAGGCCGCGAGCAGCAGGGCGGCGCCGGCCAGGGCCAGCCACGGCCAGGCCCCCGTCGAGGCATGGGTCTCCATGGATCCCGTGCGACCGGTACTTCGTGCGGCCACGCCCCCGAGCCGTCCGGCAGGGTCCGCCAGCACGGCCGCGACCAGGCCCCCGGCTCCGAGGGCGGCGACGCCCAGGACGACGATCGAGAGCCGGCGCACAAGCCGACCCGACGTGGTCGCGGCGAGAGCTGCAGCCGCCCCGGCGAGCGCGATCGCGACGAGTCCCGGCGCCAGCTGGCTGCCGGTGCCACTCACCCGGCTCGCGCCGAGGACCGCGTCGTCAACGGTGCCCGACACCCAGGTGCGCGAGGCCGAGGCCACCAGGACCAGGGCGCCGGCCAGGGCCAATGCGACGACCCCGCGCTTTCCGGTGAGCATGCTCATCGCGGGCCGGCTCACGTGACGGTCCGGAGCGCGCCGGCTGCGGCCACCGCGCGCAGGACCGCTGCTGCCTTGTTGACGCACTCCTGGTGCTCGGAAGACGGGACCGAGTCGGCCACGATCCCGGCGCCCGCCTGCACGTAGGCGGTCCCGTCCTTGATCACCGCCGTGCGGATGGCGATGGCCATGTCGAGGTCGCCGTGGAAGTCCAGGTAGCCGACCACGCCGCCGTACAGGCCCCTCCGGCTGGGCTCGTAGCGCTCGATGAGCTCCATGGCGCGCGGTTTGGGCGCCCCGGACAGCGTGCCCGCCGGAAAGGTCGCCACGAGCGCGTCGTAGGCGCTGGCGCGGTCGGTCAGGTCACCGACCACGGTCGACTCCAGGTGGATGACGTGGCTGTAGTGGCGGACGTTCATGAACTCGACGACGTCGACCGTGCCGGCGCCGCTCACCCGCTGGAGGTCGTTGCGGCCCAGGTCGACGAGCATCACGTGCTCCGAGCGCTCCTTGGGGTCACCCAGGAGGTCCTCGGCCAGCAGCTGGTCCTCCTCCGGCGACTTGCCCCGCGGCCTGGAGCCGGCGATCGGGTGGGTGATCGCCCGTCGGCCGGTCACCTTGACCAGGGCCTCAGGCGAGGAGCCCACGACGTCGTATGCCGTGCCGCCGGGTCCCGGGAAGCGGAAGAGGTACATGTAGGGGCTGGGGTTGGAGGCCCGCAGGACGCGGTAGACGTCGAGGGCTTCGGCCGGGCAGGGTGCAGAGAAGCGCTGCGACAGCACGACCTGGAACACCTCACCGGCCCGGATGTCCTCCTTGCCCCGCTCCACGAGCTGCTCGTACTCGTGCGGGGTCATGTTGCTCGAGACGTCGGCCAAGGCCTCGGCGCTGGCGTCCTGGTCGATCACGGCCACGGTGCTCTGCGCCGGCTGGGCGAGGGCCGACGCCATGACATCGAGGCGGGCGACCGCGTCTGCCCACGCCTGCTCAACCCGCTCGTCGGTGGCGTCGTAGTTGACCGCGTTGGCGATCAGCAGCAGCGACCCGTCGCTGTGGTCGAGGACGGCCAGGTCGGTGGCCAGCATCATGGAGATCTCGGGCAGGCCAAGCACGTCCTCGGCCTCGCGGGGCAGGCGCTCCCAGCGGCGCACCGCGTCGTAGGAGATGGCGCCGACCATGCCTCCGGTGAGCGGTGGCAGCCCGGGGATGGGCTCGGTGGCCAGAGCCGACACCGTGTCGCGGAGGGCGTCGACCGGGCTTCCGCCGGTGGGGACGCCGACCGGCGGCTCGCCGATCCAGTGCGCCTCGCCGTTGCGCTCGGTCAGTGTCGCCCGGGAGGCGGCTCCCACGATGGAGTAGCGGGACCACACCCCGCCGTGCTCGGCAGACTCGAGGAGGAAGGTTCCGGGGGCGCTGTTGGCAAGCTTCCGGTAGACCCCCACCGGTGTCTCGGCATCGGCCATGAGGCGGCGGACCACTGGGATGACCCGGCGGTCGGGGGCCAGCAGCCGGAACACCTCCAGCGATGGCCAGGTCGCGCCGAAGGCCAGGTCGGGAGCGACGTCGGTCGCGGTCTCGGCAGTCTCAGCCATCGAGGGCCCTCGCCTGGTGGTGGCCCGGCCTCGCGGCAAGGTCCCCGGCGTCGAAGCAGGTCCGGTCGCCGCTGTGGCACGCGCTGCCGACCTGCTCCACCCGGACGAGGAGCGCGTCCCCGTCACAGTCCAGCGCCACCGAGCGCACCAGCTGGACGTGGCCGGAGGTGTCGCCCTTGCGCCAGTACTCCTGCCGGCTGCGGGACCAGTAGGTGACCCGGCCCTCGGTGAGGGTGCGCCGGAGGGCCTCGTCGTCCATCCACCCCAGCATCAGGACCTCGCCGGTGTCGTGCTGCTGGACGATGGCGGCGACCAGCCCCGCCGTGTCGCGCTTGAGCCGCGCGGCGATCTCAGGAGCCAGTCCGGGTGCGGGGGTCACCCGGCCATTCTGCCGTGGTCCTGATGAGTCGCTGAGCCGCACCCACGATGCGAGCGCCCGGGCGGTTCACGCTCCCCGCTGCTGGGCGGCCCAGGAGGCGTGCAGCCGGCTGTAGACCCCGCCGGCATCCACCAGGTCGCGATGGTGGCCACGCTCCACGATCCGGCCGTTGTCCATGACGACCACGTGGTCGGCCGCCTCGGCGGTCGACAGCCGGTGTGCGATCGTGACCGAGGTGCGCCCCCGGGTGAGGCCCTCCAGGGCTCGCTGCAGGCGCACCTCCGTGGCGGGGTCCACGGCGGAGGTCGCCTCGTCGAGGACCAGGAGGTCGGGGTCGGCGAGGTAGGCGCGGGCCAGCGCGACGAGCTGGCGCTCGCCAGCCGACAGCGACTCGCCGCGCTGGCCCACCTCGGTGGAGAGCCCGGCCGGAAGGCCCGCCACCCAGGTGTCGAGACCGAGCTCGGTCATGGCGAGCCGCACATCGTCGACGCTGGCCTGCGGCCGGCCGAAGCGGATGTTCTGCAGCAACGTGTCGTCGAAGAGAAAGCCCTCCTGGGGGACGAGCACGACCCGCTCCCGCAGGCTGGAGAAGCGCACCTGCCGCAGGTCGACCCCGTCGACGCGCACCGCGCCTCGGGTGGGGTCCATCAGCCGGGTGAGCAGCTTGGCGAAGGTCGACTTGCCGGAGCCGGTCTCGCCCACGATGGCCACCCGCGAGCGCGGCGCGATGACCAGGGTCGCGTCGTGCAGGACGGTGGGGCCGCCCGGGTAGGCGAACTCGACGCCGTCGAACTCCACCTCGATCGGCCCACGGGGCAGGACCCGGCCGTCGGCACCGGGATCGGCCACGTCGGCGGCCGTGTCGATGATGCCGATGACCCGACGCCAGCCGGCGACGGCGTTCTGGAGCTCGTTGAGGATCTCGGTGGCCTGCTGGACCGGCAGCGTGAACAGGTTGACGAGGAAGACGAAGGCGAGCAGTCGGCCCAGGCTCAGCCCGTGTGCGGCCACCATGACCGTGCCGACCACGAGCACGACGGCCAGCGTCAGGCCGGCAACGAGCTGCCCGGCCGAGAAGGCCGCGACCGAGCGCACCTGCGCGCGGATGGCTGCGCGGCGGTGGGCCTCGACGCCGGCGTCGATGCGCTCGGCGGTCCGGGCCTCGACCCCGTAGGCGCGGATCGTGGCTGCTCCCACGACCGACTCGGAGATCGCGGCGAGCATGTCGCCGACCCGCTCCCGCACTGTGGCGTAGGCGCGGCCGAGGTTCACCTGGAAGTGGCGGACGACGATCACGAGCGGCACGAAGCAGGCCCACACCACCAGGGTGAGCAGGGGGCTGTAGATCGCCATGAGCGACGTCGCGACGGCGATCTGGGCGAGGCTCACCAACAGGATGACGCCACCGAACTGCAGGAACATCGAGATGGTGTCGACGTCGGTGGTCACCCGGGCGACCATCGAGCCGCGGCGCTCGGTGTTCTGGGTGAGCATGGACAGGTCGTGCATGTGGCGGAACGCCGAGACCCGCAGGGTGCCGAGACCCCCCTCCGACGCGCGGAACAGCCGGACGTTCACGGCATACGCGCACAGCGCGGTCAAGGTGACGATGCACGCACCCAGCGCCACCGTCCGCCACACCATCCCGACATCGGGTCCGCCAGGGGCCAGCAGCCCGTGGTCGGTGGTCTGCTGCACCACGAACGGCACGACCACTCGGCCGACCGTGGTCAGGAGGGCCAGCCCGAGCGTGACCCCGAGCCCGGCCCGCATCTCGGGCGAGATCCGCAGACCGCGCCTGATCGTCTCCCACGTCGAGAGCGAGGAGGTGGACTCGATCACCGCGCTCATGGCTGAACCCCCTCCCGCTCACCCTCGCGCCTGGGCTCCTCCCCGGCCGCCACGGCGGCCCGCTCGGCCGCCTCGCGGGCGTAGGCGGTGACGAGGTCGCGGTAGCCGGGGCTGCGGGCCATCAGGTCGTTGTGGGCGCCGCGGTCGACCAGCCGGCCGCGCTCGACGTAGACCACCTCGTCGGCCAGCCCGATGGTCGCGAGGCGGTAGGCCACCACGAGGACGGTGGTGCCGGCGCTGGCCTCCCTGAGCGCGGCCAGGATCGCCTGCTCGACCGACGGGTCGACCGCGCTGGTGGCGTCGTCGAGCACGAGGAGCCCGGGCTGGCGGATGACCGCCCGGGCGAGGGCGATGCGCTGCCGCTGGCCCCCGGAGAGGGAGGCGCCGCGCTCGCCGACCCGGGTGTTGATGCCCTCGGCCAGGCTCGCCACGAACCCGTCCGCCTGCGCCGTCCGCAGGGCCGCCCACACGTCGGCGTCGGAGAACTCCTGGCCCAGGGTGATGTTGCCCCGGACCGTGTCGTCGAACAGGAAGGTCTGCTGGGGGACGAGCGCCGCGACGGCAGGAACGCCGCCGTGCCTGACCTCGCGCAGGTCGATGCCGTCGATGGCCACCATCCCCGTGTCGGGGTCGACCAGCCGGATCGCCAGCCCGGCGAGCGTCGACTTCCCGGACCCGGTGGGACCCACGACGGCCACCGTGGATCCCGCACCCACCTCGATCGTCGCCCCGCGGATCGCCGGGACCCGGATGTCAGCACCCGCTTCGTCGACGCTGTCGTAGGCGTAGTCGACGTCCCGCAGGCTCAGCCGGCTGGCCGCGCGGTGGGGCACCGAGCGGCCGCCGTAGGCCATCTCCCCCGAGGCCTCCAGGACTGCGCTCACCCGGTCCCAGCCGACCACGGTGCGCGGCAGCTCGCCCAGCACCCAGCCGAGCGCCCGCACCGGGAAGGCCAGCACCGAGATGAGGTAGGCCACCTGCACGACGTCAGCAGGGGCGAGGTTGCCGCTGGCCACGCGCTGGGTGCCGAGGGCGAGGACCGCCAGGGTGCCGATGGTGGGGATCGCGTCGATGACCGGGTCGAACGTGCCGCGGGTGCGCCCCACCTCGATGTTGGCCTCCTGCAGGCGGCGGCTGACCACCTCGAACCGCTCGGTCTCGCGGTCCTCCCGCCCCATCGCCTTGACCAGGAGCGCCGCCTCAAAGCTCTCGTGCGCCACCTCGGAGACCTCCGCGCGCAGCTGCTGCGCCCGGGTGACGCGGGGGGACATCGCGCGCTGGAACACGGCGTTGGCGAGGAACAGGGACGGGAAGGCCGCCAGCCCGACCAGCCCCATGACGACGTCGACGCGCAGCATCTGCACGATGCCCGTCGCGAGCATGACGAGCACCCCGAGGGCCATGGGCAACGGGGCGAAGACGTTCCA
>DASSJT010000041.1:0-14938 GCA_035691065.1 Dermatophilaceae bacterium | reverse complement strand
GCTGCTGGAGCTCGCGCTCCAGTCGGCGCTGGACAGGATCGGTTTGTTCTGCTGCTCGGGGTAGCTGGGGAACAGCTCGTTGAGCTGGGCGTCGGTGACCCGGCCGTAGATCGTGGCACGCATCAGCTCGTTGTCGTAGTCGCCGATGAGGTCCCACGCCATCGCCTTGAGCCAGGCCAAGGAGTCGACGGGGGTCCACTTCTCGACCCGGTAGTCCGGCACCTTCTGGCCGAGGATCGAGTACTCCAGGCTCATCCGGCTCAGCGTCCCGGCGCGCGAGATGTAGGCGTTGACACCGTCGGCATAGGCCTGGAGGTACTGCCGGGTCTCGGGCTTGAGCGTCGGCAGCTCGGCCTCGGCGACCCGCCGCCAGCCCATCGTGCGGATCACCCGGTCGGTCTTGACGCCGGCCGAGCCGACCAGCTCGGACAGGCGGCCTGCGGTCACGTGACGCCGCAGGTCCATCTCGAAGAAGCGGTCCTGGGCATGCACGAAGCCCTCGGCCCGCAAGAGGTCGGCAGGGTTGTCGGCGTAGATCTGGGGCACCCCGCGGTCGTCGCGCAGGACGCTGACCTTGGACGAGAGGCCGGGGATCGTGATCTGGCCCGAGGTCTGCGGAAACGCGCGCCTGACAAGGTTGACGCCGAACGCCCCGAGGACCACCGCGATCACGAGCAGCAAGGCGATCAGCCCGATGGCGATGCGGCGTGCGGCAGTCAGGCGAGACACCCTGAGAGACTAGGGCACCGACCAGAGCGAGAGGTGGTGGTGGGTCCGTGCCTGGAGCGACCGAGACGTCAGCGTTCACGGTGCAGGACCTCACGCCGGTGCTGCTGGTCGGGGCGCTCGTGCTGGTCGTCGCGGTGGGCATGGTCCGGCTGTCGGTGCGGTCCGGCCTGCCGTCCCTACTGCTCTACCTGGGCATCGGCATAGCCCTCGGCGAGTCGGGCCTGGGCATCAGGTTCGACTCCGGCGAGCTGACCCAGGTCCTCGGCTACTCCGCTCTGGTGCTGATCCTCGCCGAGGGTGGGCTGACCACGTCGTGGCGCTCGATCCGCCACTCCGTCGCGCCGGCCGTGGTGCTCTCCACCGTGGGCGTGGTGGTGTCCGTCTTCGTCGTCGCCCTGGCCTGTGTCTACCTGCTCAAGATGCCGTGGACCATCGCCCTGCTGCTGGGCGCCGTCCTGTCCTCCACCGATGCGGCGGCGGTGTTCTCCGTGCTCCGCCGGGTGCCGCTCCCCAAGCGCATCACCGGCATGCTCGAGGCGGAGTCGGGCTTCAACGACGCCCCTGTCGTCATCCTCGTGACGGCCCTGGCGGTCCAGGCCGCCGACCCGTCGCACGCCCACCCCTGGTACACCCTCGTCTGGCACGCCGCGGTCGAGCTGGTGGGGGGCGCGGCTCTTGGCCTGGCGATCGGCTGGCTGGGTGGGCGGCTGATGCGGCGCGTGGCGTCCGGCTCGTCCGCCCTGTTCTCCCTCGGCATCGTCGGCATCGCGGTCCTCGCCTATGCCGCCGCCGCCACGCTGCAAACCTCGGGCTTCATCGCGTGCTATCTCGCCGCGCTCGTGCTCGGCAACATGAGGCTGCCCCACGGCGCGGCCGTCCACGGCTTCGCCGCCGCCCTGGGCTGGCTCGCGCAGATCGGCCTGTTCGTCCTGCTCGGGCTCCTCGCCTCCCCAAGCCGACTCGGCGGCGAGGTCGGCCCGGCCCTGGTCCTCGGGCTCGTGCTCCTCCTCGTCGCCCGCCCACTGTCAGTCTTGGTCTCGCTGACACCGTTCCGCACCGGCATACGAACTCAGGCCTTCCTGTCCTGGGCCGGGCTTCGGGGGGCGGTGCCGGTCGTCCTGGCCACGGTGCCGGCCACGGTCGGTACGCCGAATGTGGGCTGGATCTTCGACCTGGTCTTCGTGCTCGTGGTGATCTTCACGCTCGTCCAGGCGCCGACCCTGCCCTGGGTGGCCCACCGGCTGCGGGTCACCGAGGACATCCAGTCGCTCGACCTCGCTGTGGAGGCCACGCCACTGGCCGAGATGCGTGCCGACCTGCTCCAAGTCACCTTGGGCGACCGGTCGCGGCTGCACGGCGTCGAGGTGTTCGAGCTGCGCCTACCACCGGGGACCAACGTGACCATGATCGTGCGCGACGGGCACGGGTTCGTGCCCGGGCCCAACACGGTCCTCAGACGCGGCGACCAGCTGCTCGTCGTGACCACAGCCGAGAACCGCGACGCCGCCGAGTCGCGCCTGCGCGCGGTCAGCCGGGAGGGCCGCCTGGCGGGCTGGCCGGTCCACGAGCCGAAGCCCAGGCGGGTCCGCGAACCACCGCCCAGGCTGGTGTGGGCGCGCAACGTCGTCCGGTCGCGCGGTGGTCGCCGCGAGGTGCTGGGCGGGCTGCTGCGGCGCCGGGTGAGGGATCTGCGGGAATAGGGAGCCCGGATGGCGACCTATACTTCACAGCCGATGCGTTTCCGCGGCACCCGCCGCAGCAAGACGTTTCCGCGGCACCCGCCGCTGCAAGACTTGGAGGAACCTGTGCCGACGTATGCCTACGCCTGCACCGACTGCGACCACCGCTTCGAGGTGTTCCAGTCCTTCAGCGACGACTCGCTCACGGTCTGCCCCGAGTGCGATGGCCGTCTGCGCAAGGTCTTCAACGCCGTCGGCGTGGTGTTCAAGGGTGGCGGGTTCTACCGCACGGACTCCCGCAAGGAGAGCGCGTCAGCTCGGTCCGGCTCGTCCGATGCGAAGTCTGGCTCGTCGGAAGGCTCGGCGGATGGCTCCTCCGGGTCGGCGAAGGACTCCTCGGGCTCCGGCTCGAACGGCTCCGACTCGAAGGGTTCCGACTCGAAGGGCTCCGGCTCGAAGGGCTCTGGCTCGGCAAACCGCGCTTCGTCCTCGTCGTCCACAGGTTCGTCGTCCGCTCCCGCGAAAGCCGGCGCGTCGTCCACAGCCGCGAGCTGACCTCCTGCCGGCGCTGCGCGTCTGCGTAGCCTTCACGTCATGACCACCGGCCCCGTTTCGACCAGCGGCCCCCTTTCGACCAGCGGCCCCCTTTCGACCGGCGGACCGCGCGCCGACCTCGGCGTCATCGGCGGGTCGGGCTTCTACGAGTTCCTCACCGACGCCGAGCAGGTCTCGGTGCCCACGCCGTTCGGCGACCCCAGCGACGACCTCGTGGTCGGCGAGGTCGAGGGCCGGCGGGTCGCCTTCATCGCCCGGCACGGCAAGGGTCACCGCTTCCAGCCCCATGAGGTCAACTACCGCGCCAACCTGTGGGCGCTCCGCTCGGTCGGCGTGCGCCAGATCCTGTCGCCCTGCGCGGTCGGCTCGCTCAAGAGCGAGCTCGGGCCGGGCACGTTCGTGATCCCCGACCAGGTGGTCGACCGCACGTGGGGCCGCCCACAGACGGTCTATGCCGGCGAGGGAGAAGTCGTTCACGTCGGCTTCGCCGATCCCTTCTGCCCCCGGGGTCGGGCTGTCGTGACCTCGGCCGCCGAGGCCGCCGGGAAGCAGGTCGCTCCCGACGGGACGCTGGTCGTGATCAACGGGCCGCGGTTCTCGTCCAAGGCCGAGTCGCAGTGGCACCAGGCCGCTGGCTGGTCGATCGTCGGCATGACGACCATGCCGGAGGCGGCCATCGCCCGGGAGCTGGCGATGTGCTTCACCACGGTCGCCGTGGTCACCGACTATGACGTGGGGGTCCACGGCGGCGAGGCGGTCACCCACGAGGAAGTCCTCAGGGTCTTCGCCCAGAACGTCGAGGGCCTGAAGTCGGTCCTGCGCGCAGCGATCGCGCACATGCCGGAGACCGAGCCGGACTCCGAGGCGACATGTGCGTGTCGACGGTCGCTCGACGGCATACGGCTGCCGTTCGCGCTCCCCGGCTGACGTCCATGTCCGGGGGGATGGAGGCCGGGCCGGCCTCGGGCGCCCGGTCCTGGGCGGGTTCGGGACTTGGCGGTGGGCTGATGGGGCCGGGCCGTCGAGCCGCGTGGCGCCGCTTCGCGCTGCGCCGGGGGCTGGCCGCGGCATTCGCGGGACTGGCGGTGCTCGGCGGGCTCGGTGCACTCCAAGCCCAGACCGCGCCGGCGACCTCCGCGGTCGTGGTGGCCCGCACCGGCCTTCCTGCGGGTCAGCGGATCACCGCCTCCGACGTCGAGGTCAGGGCGTGGCCCGTGTCGGTGACGCCCCCGCGGGGCATGATGAGCGAGCCGGGACTGGTCGTGGGACGCGTGCTGGCGTCTCCGGTCGGCCCAGGCGAGGCGCTCACGCCGAGTCGGCTGGTCGGGCCGGGTCTGCTGGAGGGCCAGGCGCCGGGCCTGGTGGCGGCGGTCGTCCCGCTGCTCGACGGGGCGGCCGGCCTGCTGGCGCGTCCCGGTGTGCGCGTCGATGTGGTGGCGTCGTCCGGGGAGGTCGTGGCTCGTGATGCCGTGGTGCTGGCGGTTCCCCAGAGCGCCGATCGGTCGACGGCCGGGTGGGGGTCGGGTGACAGCGAGCCTGACAGCGTGGTGGTGGCCGTGGAGTCGGCGGTCGCGCCCGCGCTGGCTCGGGGCGGCGATGGCGACGCGCCGGGCGGGGGCTCAGGGTTCGCGCTGGTGCTGCATCCGCAGTAGGTTCCCCGACGGATGACGACATCGCGCAGGTCTGTGGTGCTGGAGTGTCCGGCCGATGGGGAGTGCAGACGTGGTTCGCGGCGCTGGCGTTGTCCGCCGTCCTAAAACCATCTGAAAGGGACAACGGTCCATGAAGGGTTTCAAAGACTTCGTGATGCGGGGCAACCTCGTCGAGCTTGCCGTCGCGTTCATCATCGCCACCTCCTTCGCCGAGGTGGTGAAGACGTTCACCGCCGTGGTCCTGGCTCTCATCGGCAAGGCAGGCGGCAACCCCAACTTCAACAACTGGAAGCCGGGCGGCATTCCTGTGGGCGTCTTCCTGACCGCGCTGATCGCCTTCCTGATCCTCGCGTTCATCGTCTACTTCTTCATCGTCAAGCCCTACCAGGCGGCCAGGACTCGCTACAGCGGTCCGACTGAGGAGCCCGGCCCCGACGAGGTCGCGCTGCTGACCGAGATCCGCGACGAGCTGCGCGCCCGCCGCCTCTGACGCCCGCCGCCTCTGACGACCGGCGCCTCTGACGCGCCGCCTCTGACCCGACCGGGACCGTGTCGCTCTCACACGCACATGCATCTGGGGCGACCTGGCTCCCGCTTGCGGCCTGTCGCTCTCGCGCACCGTGCATCGACAGCGACACGGCCAGCCCGCGGGGCTAGTCCCAGTGGGGTGGGCGCTGCTCCTTGAGCCAGCGCTCTCGTGCCGACTCGTCGCCGAGCTCGCCCCAGAAGGCATCGGTGTCGTCGCACGTCTGCTCTGGGGCTCGCCTTCGACGCCCACCGCGCCTGCCCTTCTTGGCGGCCGGTGATGCGGGGGCCGGCGAGACCTCTGCCTCACCCGCAGTAGCGCCCTCGGGCTCGGAACCATGCCCATCCCCCGCCGAGTCGCCCTCCGAGGATCGGCCTTTGCCCACAGCCTGGGCGGGAGGGAACGCGTCCGCCCGAGAAGCCGCACCATCGCCCGGGGCCGAACCCGCTTCCCCATGCTCTGGAGCCCGGACGCCGACAAGCGGCTCGGGCCCACCCTCCGAGGCGCCTCCGGGGACACTCGCGCCCGCAGGAACCACTGCCTGCGGGACAGGCCCCGCGCTGGAGCCGTTCGCAGTGACGTGCCCGTTCGGCCTTGACCGGTTGGCCGCCTGCAGCACCCGGGCGACGTCACGGGCCGGGTCGCGGAACAGGTCCGTGGTCCAGACCCGCATGTGCTCCCACCCGAGCCGCTCGAGCTGCTCCACGCGAAGCCGGTCGCGGTCGCGCGTGCTGCGCATACCGGCATACGCCCGTCCATCGGTCTCCACGGCAACCAGCACCCGCCCGCGGTGGTTCGCGTCCTCGACGGCCAGGTCGATGGGGTGGCCCGAGTGGCCGTAGTGCTCGTGGACGGTGAGCCCGGCGTTGCGGAGCCGCTTGGCGAACTCCCCGAGCAGCGCGCTCCCGGCACCGTTCACCGAGCTGCCGCCCAGCGAGTCGGCCGCTGGGCGCGCGCCCCCGGTCGCGGCATACGCCAGGAAGTCGCGCAGCATCGTGGCGCCCCGCGCCTTCAGCCGGGCGGGGTCGAGGTCCTCCGCCGCGAGCGCCGATACCACGGTCATCCGCTTCCGGGCCCGGGTCATGGCGACGTTCAGCCGCCGCTCCCCGCCCTCCAGGTTGAGCGGGCCGAACCGGTGCAGCACCCGGCCGTGAGGCGTCTTGCCGTACCCGATCGAGAGGATGATCGCGTCTCTCTCGTCGCCCTGTACCCGCTCAAGGTTCTTGACGAAGAACCGTTCGGGGATGTCCTCGGCGAAGAAGTCGCCGACGCCCTCGGCACCCTCGACGGACGAGAGCGCCCGGCGCAGGGCCTCCTCGATGCGGACCGCGTGCTTGATGCCGAGCGCGATGACGCCGAGCGACTCGCGCGGGCGGGTGCGCGCGTGCAGGAGCACGAGCTCGACGACCCGGTCGACCTCGGCGGCCGTCGACTCCACGCCCTCCTGACCGGGGTCGGGCATGCCGTGCCCGTCGACCGGCACGAGCGTCACGACCGGCTCGACCCCCGTGCCGGGGAACGTGACCAGGCTGCCCTCGTAGATCTGCTGGTTCGCGAAGGCGACGAGGCGCTCGTCGTGCGAGCGGTAGTGCCACGTCAGCCGGCGGGTGGGCAGGGTCGCGGCGAGCACGTCGAGCACCGACTCGAAGCCCTCGGCGAGGGAGTCGTCGTCCTGGGAGTTCGCGAGGTCCTCGATCGCCGAGGTGAAGAAGGTCGTCGGCGGCAGCTGCCGCTCGTCCCCCGCCACCACGACCTGCCGCGCCCGCGCGATCGCCGAGATCGCCTGTGCCGGCGGGATCTGCGACGCCTCGTCGAAGATCACGACGTCGAACCACCGCCCGGGTGGCAGCACCGACGCCACGACCAGCGGGCTCATCATCCAGGCTGGCTTGATCGCGGTCAGGGTCTCGTTGGCCATCGGCAGCAGCGCGCGCAGCGCCCGGTGGCGACGCGACTTACCCGCCTCCGCGCGCACCAGTGACTCCTGCTCGGGGTGGTCGACGAGAGTCCGCCGCAGCCGGTCGCTCACGTCCGCGCGCACCCGCGCCGCCCCGGCGGCGATGTGGGCGCGGTCGGCGGCGATGTACTCGCGGGCGACGCTTCGCAGGTGGTCGCCTTGATGGGCGCCGTATGCCGGGTCGCGGACTGCCAGCTCATCGGCCACCGAGCGCGACCAGACGAAGTCGACCTCGGTCGGGACATCCTGGGGGTCGACTCCCCGGGTGGCCAGGTCGTCGACCAGGGCTCCGAGGCCGTCGGCGCGGAGGGCGTCGAGGGTGCCGATGACGCGTGGGATGACGCTGAGCCGCTCGGGGTGGGCGGCGAGCGAGCCCAGCCGCTTGCGGAGGTCCGCGATATCAGCGCGCACGAGGTCGTCGCCACCCGGAGTCGACGCCAGCCGCTCGCCGAGCCAGGCGAGGTCCTCGGCAAGGTCGGCGTAGGCGGTCTGCGCGCGGTCGAGGTCTGCCGGGATCTCCGGGCGGCCACCCGCCCCGGCCATCTCACGCCAGGCGGTGCGCTGGTCTTGGGCGTCGATCAGGGCGGCGTGCAGGCTCTCCGGCCGCGGGCCTGGGCGCAGCATCGAGCGCGCCTGGCGCCTGAGCAGGTATCGCTCCCACCACCCGAGATTGCTGCGGACATGCCTGCGGAAGTCCCGAGAGCCGGTTGCGGCGACCATGTCGCCGAGCGGCTGGTCGAAGATGACCGGCTTGAACACCTCGAAGGTGTCGCGCACCTTGCCCACCGTGCGGAGCACGTCACCCCAGTCGACCACCCGGGTGGCCTGGGGCAGGCGGACGTCGGTGAAGACCTGCGCCAGCACCTTCTCGACGCGGTCGAGCCCGTCGCCGGAGAGACGGCTGACGATGTCGCGGGCTCGCACCGCCTCGTCGGCGGTCTCGATGCGGGCGCCGTACCACGGGTCCTCGGGGTCGTCCAACGACCAGGCGCCCAGCGCGGCCGCCTCGGCGAGCGCCGCACCCAGCTCAACCGCTCGCTCCCGGTCGATGGCGCCCAGCGGTTCCGACGGGATCCGCACATGGGACCGCGGAGGGTGGGGTCGGGAAGCCATCTCGGAGATCGCCTCCTGGGCCTCGTGCGCGCTCACGCCCCAGGGTTTGCGCTGGTCATGCAGGGCGTGGGAGTGCCGCACCAGCCGGTCGCGCCGCTGCAGGAGTACCCGCTCGAGGGCGGCCGTATCGGCGTCCGCGACCGCCGCATCGGCGTCGAGCACCCGCCCGAACTCCTGCGCGAGCCGCCGCCGGTTGCTCGCCCCGTCGTAGGCGTCGAGGACCAGGTCGGAAAGCCCGACGCGGTGAAGCCGGCCGAGGACCGCGTCGATGGCGGCCCGCTTCTCGGCGACGAACAGCACCCGACGCCCCTCGCCCACCAGGGAGGCGATGAGGTTGGCGATGGTCTGTGACTTCCCCGTGCCGGGCGGCCCTTTGATGACCAGGTGCGCGCCCGAGCGGACGGCGTCGATGGCCGCCTGCTGGGAGGAGTCGGCGTCGAGAATCAGGTGCTCGCGGGCGGGATCGGCGTCCGGCTCGGGATCAGGGAGGCTGCGGCGCACCGAGCGCATGGCCTCGGGATCGCCCGCCAGCGCAGCGATGACGTCGTGGTTGGCCAGGTCGACACCCTGCACCCCCAGGTCGGCGACCATCGGAAGCTTCGCGTAGGAGAACGTTCCGAGGACGAGACGGGGTGCCACCTCGAAGTCCGGGACCTTCGCGCAGGCCGCCGCGAGCGCGGCATACACCGGCTGGGTTCCGAAGCCGCTCGTGTCGGTGGCGAGCTCCTCGAGGCCGTCGGTGTCGAGCTCGATGCCCTGCTCGGAGCGCAGGTAGTGCTCGAGCACCGGGTTGAGCTGGACGTCCTGGCCGAGGTCGAGGATGAAGTCCTCCTGCGCGGCACCGGTCGCCCGCAGCGTGCACGCCCGCAGCAGCACAGGGGCGGCGGGCGGCCGCGAGGCACCGCGGACCGTCCAGGTCGCCATGCCGGTGGCGAGGAAGCAGGTGGCGATGCCGCGCTCCTCCTGCAGCTCGCGGGCCTTGGCGGAGATCGCACGGGCTCGCTTGCGGGCGTCATCGAGGGCCGAAGGGTCGCGGATCAGGTCCGACAGGTGGGTCTCGCGGCCGGCGAGGAGACCGGCGACGCCGGTGGGGTGGGAGTGGGCGAGGTCGAGGGTGCCGACGGGCAGGTCGCGGTACCAGAGCAGGGAGTTGCGGCCCCCGAGGTCGACGAGGTGCCGCTGCCAGGTCTTGACGGCGGCGGCGACGCGCTCCGAGCGGGCGTCGACCTCCGATTGCGAATCTGGGTGGGGCACGACCCTTGGGCGGGGGTCGGCCCCGGCTCGGGGACCGTCGTCGCGAGGTCCCGTCCGGTGCGGCGCCTCGGTGACAGGCGCCTGAGCACGGGGGTCCAGCGGGCTCGGGCTGCTCTGGCTCACCGTTGCAGGCTAGCCAATCCGGCTGCCAGGGTCGGGGCGGCGCGTCGAGCCACCCCCGCCCCCCTTTATCGGGTTGCCCGATGAACGTCCACTGGCCCCCACGTGGGATCTCGGGTGAAGCGGCCCTTTCTCGGGTCAAGCCTGCGGCAGGAGCGAGATCTTGGCCCAGATCTTCCGCGACATCCCGGTCGTGAGCACCTCGATCGTGCTGACGGTATCGAGGACCACCGGGTCGGTGTTCTCCTCCGCACACAGCGCCGCCGCCTTCCCGACCAGGGAGAGCAGCTCGGAGCAGTAGTCGAGGTAGCTCTCCAGCTCGGGCGCAGTCAGGTGTATGCCGGGCGAGGCGTCAGTCGGCGCGTAGCTGGGCTTCACCCGCTCGGGGTCCTTGGTGAGCTGGTGCATGTCGATCACGTGGGCGAGCGAGCGCAGCCGGGTGGAGCAGCCGGGGCAGCACGGCGCGCTCATAGCGGGTCGGGAGGGCGACCAGGAAGAACACGGCGAACCCCGCGAAGACCACGTCGCTGATCGTGCTCTCGATGAGCGGAAGCCACTCGAACGCTCGCATCTCCCCGCCCGACGTGAACGCGTCACGATCCGCAGATGCAACCGCTCGACGGTCTTGCGGACGAACCGTGGCTCGAGGCGTTGGTACTTCCCATCCCTTGCCGCAGCCGCACCGGCGGGCCGGCCCTCCCCCACTGCGATCGCCATGGCCACACCCTAGAGATGGAAGGGGGCCGGCGCTGCCCCCTGCGAAGCGCCGGCCCCACTGTGGGTCAGTGCCGTCCCCTCGTCGACGCTGGCCCGCCAGCTCCCCTCGCTGGCTTCCACCGGTCAAGAGACGGCACGGCCGCCGGTGATACAGCTCTGCCAAAAGAAATTCTCGAGATTCCCGGGCGCGGGTCATGTGGGCTGGAGGCCGTCCCAGGACCAATGCGGCATCGGCATCCCGGTCGGCACCTGCGCGTCCGGCTCCGGATAGGCCACCATCTCCTGCACAGCCCACTCCATGTACGACCGCAGCGCCGCCCGGAACTCCCGATCCTCCGGCAGTCCTGCATCGTCCGCCGCCAGCGCGAAGCACTTGACGAACCGCCGCGCCAGGTCGCCCATGTCGCCGTTGCCCGCGTGCATCTGAACCACGGCCGAGTGGTCGTTGCACATCTCCGAGAACGTCGGCGGCCCACCCAGCACCTCGGCCCAGTAGGCGGCGAGGCGCTCGACGTGCTGCGGGTGCTGGTCGGGGTGCGAGAACGGGTGGTTCAGCTCCGGATCGTCCAGGCAGCGCTGGTGGTGGGCCCGCGCGAGGGCGAGGAAGGCCGGCTCGCCGCCGGCGAAGTCATAGAGCGAGGGGCGCACACCACGAGTGTGCTCTCGCCCCTGCCGCCGTGGTGGCTTCCCGACGAGGAGGTAGGCCGCGTGGCCGGCCAGCGCAGCCCGGCTCGCCCCGGCCAGCGCAGCCCGGCTCGCCCCGGCTCGCGCAGCCCGGCTCGCGCAGTTCGGCTCGCCCCCCTCGCGTCCCCGACGAGCTAATCCACCAAGGCCGATGCCGGGGCACGCCGGCCCGGACGGATCACTGCCGCCGCCACCACGATCACCACGGCGAGCACCGCAGCCCCGAGGCCAAGCTCGTGGTAGCCGAAGTGGTCCACCACCACGCCCGCGAGCGCGCCGCCACCCCCAGCCACCAGGCCCATCATCAGATCTGCCGCCCCCTGGCCGCCCGCCCGCTCCTCGACCGGGAGGGCGGCAGCCAGCATCGTCGAGCCGCTGACATACGCACACGACCACCCGAGCCCGAGCAGGAACAGCGCGATCATCAACAGCATCGACCACCCCGCCTGGCTGGCGGCGGCCATGAGCCCCGCCACGATCAGGATCCCCGCTCCCACCAGCGCCACGGTCAGCCCCCCGAGGCGGTCGACCGCCACACCCACGAGCGGCGAGAACGCGAACATTCCCAAGACGTGCATGCTGATCACGAACCCGATCACTCGCAGCTCGGCATGCCCGTGCTGCATGTGAAGAGGGGTCATCACCATGATGCTGACCATGACCGCGTGGGCCACGGCCGCGGCGATCAGCCCCATGGCCGCCATGGGGTAGCGCCCGATCACCCGAAGCCCTCGCGTGACCGAGCCGTGGGACCTGTGCTCCGGCGTGTCGGAGTCGCCCTCGGCATATGCGAGCTGTCGCGCGACGAGCAGCGGGTCGGGCCGCAGCCGGGTCGCCAGCAGCGCCGCGGCCAGCGCGAACCCGACCAACGAGAACACGAATCCGCCCACCAGTCGCGGCAGCCCCAGCAGATCGGCGACATTGCCACCGGGACCGGTGAGGTTCGGCCCCAGCACCGCCCCTAGCGTCGTCGACCACACGACGATGCTGAGGTCGCGCCCGCGGTGACGTTCCTCGGAAAGGTCGACAGCGGCATACCTCGCCTGGTTGTTGGCCGTCGTCGCCCCGCCGAAGAGCAGCGCGCCCACGAGTAGCAAGGGGAAGTTCCTGACCACCATCGCGACCAGGACGAGCACTGCGCCCACGAAGGCGACGCCATAGCCCGCGAGCAGTCCGGGGCGGCGGCCGCGGGCAGCCATCAGCCGGGCGACCGGGATCGCGATCAGAGCGCTGCCGATGACCTGGAAGGTGTTGGCGAGGCCCGCCCAGGTCTCGTTACCGGCGAGGTCGGCGGCGAGGAGGGAGCCGACGGTGATGCCGCTCGCGACGCCCACCCCACCGAGCATCTGGGAGCCGACGAGCGTGACGACCATCCGCCGCTGCAGACCGGGGCTTGCGGGCGCGGCGGCGGTGGTTTCGATCACCTGTCGAGTATGCCGGGTGGCACCGTCAGCGGTCTCGCGGCTTTCGCGGCCAGCTGGGTCGTCGGGCGCCTGCCCGCCGGAGCCGGGACCGCGGGGCTCGCGCTGGCGCCGCACCAGGTGGTCAGTACTTGGAGAGCTTCCTACCCAGCCGGCGACGCTCGCGGAAGGTGTGGGAGGGCATGGCCTCGAAGTCCATGAGCGCGGGCCAGTCAGACCTGAACAGGGTCTTCCGGACCAGCCCGTAGGGGTTTCGCACCTTGTGCACCACCCTTCCCGGGAGCATGGCGATGTCGAAGGGCCCGTAGCCGGCATCGACCAGGTCGACGACGGGGATGTCGCCGAGCGGATCGGTGGGCGAAGAGACCAGCTTCAGGTGCAGGGCCGCCCGTCGCTGGCCATTGCGTGGGCTGAACAGCACGGTCTGGCGCACGAGGAGCGGGCTGTGCTGGAACGGCCGGCCGTCGACCCCGGTCGAGTACTTGAAGAGCCACTGCACGCTCTTGCGGGTCGGCTCGCCGTCGAGGCCCCTCGTCTCGGTGCCCATGCCGACGGGGTCCGTGCCGGTGTCCTCGAGGAGCTCGCCCTCGAGCCGGAGGATCTCGGTGCCGTGGCGAGCGACCCTGCCGTGGACATGGGAGCCGCGACTGAGGAGCTCGATCTCGGCCATCTTCTTGGGATAGCCGCTTCCCTCGCGGCCCCCGGCCATGGCCATGTCGTCGGTGACCGGCATCGCGATCGCATAGCTGCCCAGCTCGCCGTGGTAGGTGGCGTCGAGAGCCACCGTGGCCTCCCGGTACGACGGCCCGAAGTTCGTCTCGGGGTAGCGCGCCACGAACGCCGTGACGAGCGGGTCGTCTGGCACGCGAAGCGGTCGCGGGAGCACCGTCCGCACGACCTCGGGATCGGTGCGGAAGCGGAGCCAGAGAAGCTCGGCACCGGTCAGCCTGAGGACGAATGGGCCCTTGGTGACCACCTTCCAGAGGTCCTGATAGCTCCACGTGTGCGGCATCTCGTCACCTGCTCTTGCTGTTCCGGCTACACAATGCTTTGTCCGGGCGACGACGCCCGACAGTGACGTAGGTCCCGGTGAGGGAGAGGACGTTCAACCCGGGGTATGCCGTGAAGCCGGCTCTGCGCTCAAGGTCGCCTCGCTGTGTGGCTTGGCGACTGTGAGCAGAGGTATGCCGTGGGCTACCCTTCCCGGGAGCGTGACGGGCGAGTGGGTCAGCCTGCGGGATCCTCGCGCACGCCAAGCCCTCGTAGCTCAGGGGATAGAGCACCGCTCTCCTAAAGCGGGTGTCGGCAGTTCGAATCTGCCCGGGGGCACCACCACATACCCGCAGGTCAACGGCCATTTCCGCCTCGTTGCCATCGTCAGGATGCGACTCGCCGCCCGCTGGGCCCCCGTGAGGCCCCCGTCAACGCGGTTCACCCGCGCCAGAGCCGCCCTGTCGGCGTCCATTCCCATGAGGTGGCCGTACGTGTCGCGCGTCAGCTCAAGCGCGCCTCCGGCGCGAAGAAGCGCGGGGCCCCGCGATGGGACCCCACGCTCCGGCGATGGCGCGCCTACGCGCAGCCCACCGCACCCCGCGCTAACGCGCTCGGACTTCTACCCCGAACACATGGCAGTGAGCCCCGGCACCCGCACTCTTCACATCGCTGCCGTGACAGCCGCCCGAGCCGGCCTCGTCCTGGTCGCCCTCGTGCTCTACGCCACCGAGCTCAGCCGCGCCACCGGGGTTGCGATAGTGCCGTTCGCACTGTGCCTCTTCGGAGCCGCGATCTTCGCGCGAGCGCGCGACCACTGGCCCAGCCGCTCGTGGCTTATCGCCTTCGGGATCTTGGTGCTTGCCGGGCTGCTGTACGGGCTCTGGCTCTACATCGACGGGCTGATGCACCCGCCAATGCCCTCCTGACTCCCCTCACTCTCCTGACCGACGGGCATGTACGTGACCTTCGAGCCGTTCGCCGTCCTGCTCCTTGGGCGATCCGTGCCCGTGCCGTTTCCCGGTCCGAAACAGCCAGAACCGCCCGGCATACGCCATGTCCTGAACGGTTACGCACAAGGTAATCGAGGTTGAGGTCGAACCCACCTCGGGCCCCGAAGCGGGTGTCGGCAGGTCCGATTCCCGGGCACCATGACCATCTCGCTAGCCAATCGGCAGCGCACCCCCTCGCCCGCCGCGCTCTCCGCGCTCTCCGGCGACCCCTGATTCGCGTCCGGGGGTACCTGAGTGGCCGGTTCACCGCTCCACCACTGCTGATTCGCGTCGGACGTGCTTGGTGGCGGCTCTGACCGCCAGCGCGCCCACTGCAGCGGTCAAGACTCCGATCGCCACCTTGATCACCAGAACGGTGTCTGCCACGCCCCAGGCCGGCTCGGCGGCGTCTGCCCCGAGACTCAAGAAGAGCCGGTTGAGCGTGAGCGTGAGCCCGTCGAACGCGGCCAAGGCCCCTGACCCGATCCAGAGGAGAGCCGCAGGCAGGCGGAACCTGATCGCGTGTCCCCATCTACTGGCCAGACCCAG
>DASSJT010000040.1:0-4277 GCA_035691065.1 Dermatophilaceae bacterium | reverse complement strand
CCCCTGCGCCAGGCCCGCCGCGCGCTGTCGACCGGCACCCACCTGCACGACTCGGAGCCGCTGCGCCAGCGGCTGCTCGCCGAGTTCGGCGAGACCACGTTCGCCGACCTGACGGTCGAGTTCCAGTGCTGCGCGGCCAGCATCGAGCGCGCCACGGAGCACTGGTTCACCGGGGGCCGGGTCGTCGACGCGGTGATGGCGAGCGCCGCCGTACCCGGTCTGCTGCCGCCGGCGAAGGTCGGCGACGAGCACTTCCTCGACGGCGGCATCGTGAACTCGATCCCGGTGGGCCGCGCCGTGTCCCAGGGCGCCGAGCGGGTGTTCGTGCTGCAGGTCGGCCGGATCGACCGTCCGCTGACCGTGCCCCGCCGGCCGTGGGAGGTGGCGCGGGTGTCGTTCGAGATCGCGCGCCGGCACCGCTTCCACCGCGAGATGGCCGAGATCCCCGAGCACGTCGAGGCCCACGTGCTCCCGGCCGGCGGCTCGGCGCAGGACGACAACCCGCTGGCCTACCGCGACTTCGCGAAGGTCGAGCGCCGAATCGCCGCGTCGTACGACGCCAGCCGCGCCTACCTCGCGGAGCACCTCCGGTGATCGGGGCACTCTTCCGGCGGATCGTGCTGGCCCCGGCCATGATCGCGCTGACCACGCTGATGTGGACGGCGATCCCGTTCTGGCTGATCGGCACCGGCGTCGCGGCCTCGTTCGTGCCGCGGTGGCTGCGCCCGGTGCGGCTGATCTGGGTGATGGTGCTGCACCTGACCCTGGAGAGCATCATCCTGGTCGAGCTGTTCGGTCTCTGGATCGCCAGCGGGTTCGGGCTGCTGATCCGGCGGCCCTGGTTCGAGCGGGTGCACTACGACATCGCGCAGGCCTACCTGGTGGTGTTCTTCCGCGAGGCGCGCCGCGTGCTGCGGCTCAAGGTGGAGACGATCGGGCCGTCACCGGCGGCGTTCCCGGGCGAGCCGCTGCTGGTGTGCTGTCGGCACGCCGGCCCGGGCGACTCGTTCCTGCTGATGTACGCGCTCATGCACTGGTACGGCCGCGAGCCGCGCGTCGTGCTCAAGGACACCCTCGCCTGGGACCCTGCCGTCGGCATCCTGCTGCACCGGCTGCCGAGCCGGTTCGTGCGACCCAACCCGGGCGTCGGGGAGGACGTGGAGTCCCAGATCGCCGACCTCGCCCGCAACCTCGACGAGAACGACGCGTTCGTGATCTTCCCGGAGGGCGGCAACTTCACGCCGAGGCGCCGCGCACGCGCGATCACGCGGCTCCGTCGGCTGGGCATGGAGCGGATGGCCCGGCGTGCCGAGCGGATGAAGCACGTGCTCGCCCCGAAGCCGGGCGGGCTGCTGGCCGCGCTGGCGGCGGCGCCCGAGGCCGACGTGTTGCTGGTCGCGCACACCGGCATGGATCACGTGCTGACGCTCCGCGACGTGTGGCACTCCCTGCCGATGGACAAGCTGATCAGCATGGGCTGGTGGCGCGTGCCCCGTGAGGAGATCCCCACGGGGCGCGACGACCAGATCGAGTGGCTCTACGACTGGTGGGAACGGATCGACGACTGGGTCGAGGAGCACCGGCCCACCGACCTGCCGCCGGTGCGGAGCGCCCGGCGGAAAGTCTGAGCGGTCAGACCTTCGGGGTCTTCGGGTCGGGCTCGGCACTGACGTCGGTCTCCGCCAGGGGCGAGTCCGGCGTCGTGACGTCGTGCACCTCCTCGCCGGCGACGGCGTCGGCCACGGCCTCGTCCGGGCTGGCGCCGCTGGCGTCCTCGGCGACCGTGGCGTTCGGGACCGGCGCCGGGGTGGGCGGGGTCGGAGCGGGTGCCGGCTGGTACGACGACTGCCACGCGGTGCTGCTGTCGTCCCCCTTCAGGAACTTGTACAGGAAGCCCCCCAGCGCAGCCAGCGCGCCGAACACGGCCAGCTTCTTGAGCTTCGAGCCCTTCTTGGGCGCGTCGACCTCACCCTTGACCGCGGCGGCCGTCGCACGGCCGCGTCGCCGGGCCTCGTCGGCGTAGGGCTCGGCCTTCTCGCTGGCCGCGGCAACGGCGGCGGTCACGGCGGGCACCACGTCCTTGACGAACTTGTCGCGGGCGTCGGAGACGTACGGCGCGGCCTTGTCCCGGGCCTCGCCGGCGGCGGCACCGGCCCGGTCGCGCGCGTCCTCGAGGACCGGCGTGATCTGCTCGATCGCATTCTCGACGTGCGGCTGGATCCGCTCGGCCAGGTCCTCGACCTGGTCCCGAAGGGTCTTGTTGCCCTGCTTGGCGAACATGTCGTCCTCTCGTCTGGGGGAGATGGTCTCCTCCACCCATCCTGCCCGTACCCCCGGGTGGACGAAACCCCCGCAGGTGTGGGCCCGGACCGCGGGTCGGGCACCTTGGCCCTCGTGGGAAGATCGCAGCAACCCAACGGAAGGCGATTCATGTCGGACCTGAAGGCCACGCTCAAGACGAACCGTGGCGACATCGTGCTCACCCTGTTCCCCGACCACGCTCCGAAGACCGTCGAGAACTTCACGGGGCTGGCCGAGGGCACGAAGGAGTACCACGACGACGCGGGTCGCTCCGGTGAGCGGTACTACGACGGTCTGGGCTTCCACCGGGTGATCGACGGGTTCATGATCCAGGGAGGCTGCCCGCTGGGCAGCGGCACCGGCGGCCCCGGCTACACCTTCGCCGACGAGTTCCACCCCGAGCTGGGCTTCACCAAGCCCTACCTGCTGGCCATGGCCAACGCCGGCCCGGGCACGAACGGCTCGCAGTTCTTCATCACGGTGCAGCCGACGTCGTGGCTCACCGGGAAGCACACGATCTTCGGTGAGGTGGCCGACCAGGCCAGCCGCGACGTCGTCGACACGATCGCCACGACGCCCACTGCGCGCGGCGACCGCCCCGCCGACCCGGTCGTGATCGAGTCGGTCGAGGTGACCCGCAGCTGACCACGTCCCCCGACGACGGCACCTCTGCGGGAGCGCCCGCGGAGGTGCCGGTCTGCTACCGGCACCCCGGCAAGGAGACCTGGATCCGCTGCCAGCGGTGTGAGCGGCCGATCTGCCCGGACTGCATGCGCGACGCGTCGGTGGGCTTCCAGTGCCCCGAGTGCGTCAAGGAGGGTGCGCGCAGCGTGCGCCAGGGCAAGGCGGCGTACGGCGGCAAGCGCCTCACCGGCAACCCGATGGCCACCACCTACGCCCTGATCGCAGCCAACCTGCTCGTGTTCCTGGCCATCCGGTCCGGTGGCGGGCGGGTGCTCGACGCGCTCGCGCTGCTCCCCCAGAGCAGCAACCGCGGGCTGAGCGAGGTCGAGGGCGTCTCCGGGGGCGCCTACTGGCAGGTGCTGACGTCGGCGTTCTCCCACTACGACGTGCTGCACCTCGCCTTCAACATGCTCGCCCTCTACTTCCTCGGCCCGATGCTCGAGCAGGTGCTGGGACGGTTGCGCTTCCTCGCGGTCTACTTCGTCTCGGCCTTCACCGGCAGCGCGGCGGTGATGCTGCTCAGCAACCCGAACAGCCAGACCCTCGGTGCGTCGGGCGCGATCTTCGGCCTGATGGGCGCGCTGGTGGTGGTCGCGTTCAAGGTCAAGGCCGACCTGCGCCAGATCCTGTTCTGGCTCGGCCTCAACCTGGTGTTCACGTTCTACAACACCGGCAGCATCTCCTGGGAGGGACACCTCGGGGGCCTGCTCGGCGGTGCGCTGACCGCCGCGATCATCGTCTACGCCCCGCGCAAGCGGCGCGAGGTGGTCCAGTGGTCCGGGATCGGCCTGGTTCTCGTGGTCGCGCTCGGCGTGATCGCGGCGCAGGCCGCTGCCCTCGCCTGAGTCACGGCCGGGAGTTATCCCCAGGTGTGGACAACCCTGTGGAGAACTACACGCGTGTAACTAGCGCCATCCGAAGGCGGGAGGCTCACTCCCACTTGGTGGCGAACGCGAACCCGACGGCCATGAAGGCGACGCCGAGGACCAGGTTCTTCTGGCCCAGGCTGCGCATCACGGGAATCGAGGTGTCGGTGCCGACGAAGTAGAAGACCACCACCCAGATCAGGCCGATCAGGAAGCAGCCGAGCATGCCGATCACGACACCGCGACCGCGGCCCATCGGGGTCTTCTTGTTCGCCGAGACGATCAGGCCGAGGAAGATCAGGCCGAAGCCGATCGCGAAGTTCCAGTCGCCGAGGTCGGCCATCAGCGGGAGCGGGTTCGACGGCGCCGGCAGCCCGGACGCCTTGTCGTAGTTCGCGGCATCCATCGCGAGGTTGATGTAGACGA
>DASSJT010000039.1:0-18010 GCA_035691065.1 Dermatophilaceae bacterium | reverse complement strand
AACCCCAAGCCGGAGCGGGCCATCGCCCAGGCTCAGGAGACCATCGCGACCCTCAAGTCGCGCTGAGCCGCGCCCGCACACCTGCACACGCCGCCGGGCTGACCGGCATACCCCTGAAGCAGCCGACACCGCTGGAAGGCCGCCGTGACCCCTGATGCCGCGTCCGTCCTCATCGAGGGCCCCTGGGAGCACCGGTTCGTCGCCGCCAACGGCGCGCGGTTCCACGTCGCCGAACAGGGCCGCGGGCCGGTGGTCCTGCTGTTGCACGGGTTCCCGCAGTTCTGGTGGGCCTGGCGGCACCAGATGGGCGCGCTCGCAGAGGCCGGCTACCGCGCCGTCGCCCTCGACCTGCGCGGCTACGGCGCGTCCGACAAGCCGCCGCGCGGCTACGACACGTGGACCTCCACGCGCGACGTCGCCAGCGTGCTGCGGTCACTGGGCGAAAGCTCCGGGGTCATCGTCGGCCACGGGTGGGGCGGCTGGGTCGCCTGGAGTATGCCGTCTCTGCAGCCCGGAGTGACGCGCGCCATCGCGTCCCTGTCCATGCCGCACCCGCGGGTGTTCCGCCGCGCGGCCTTCCACTCAGCGGGACAGGCCAAGGCCAACAGCTTCCTGCTCGGGCTGCAGCGGCCGTTCGTGCCGGAGCGGCAGATGACGGTCAACGGCGGCTTCGTGCACCGGGTGCTGCGCGAGTGGGCGTCGCCCGAGGGCATCTGGCCGAGCATCGACGAGGCCGACCGGTACGCCGAGGCGATGGCGATGCCCTTCGTGGCGCACTCGGCCGCGGAGTACTACCGGTGGCTCGTGCGCAGCCAGGTCCGTCCGGACGGCTGGCGCTTCGCGCGGCAGGTGGCCGCGCCGATCAGGGTGCCGGTGCTCCAGCTGCACGGTGAGCACGACAGCGTGGTGCTGCCCGAGGCCGCCGAGGGGTGCGACGCTTACGCCGCGGACGGGTTCGGGCATCACCTGATCGCGCGAGCTGGGCACTTCCTACCGGAGGAGGCCCCGGAGCCGGTCAGCCGGTACCTGCTCGACTGGCTCGCGCGGGCCGCGCCGACGACCTGACCGGTCCCTTCGCGGCGCTCTTGGCACGGCGACGTGGCTGTGCGCGGCGGACCGGCTGCCCCGGCGCTGCATCCGCTGGCGTTCGGGCCGCCTTTGCCGCCCGCGGAGTCTGCTTTGCCGCCCTTGGGGGCCGCTCTGCCTGTGCGGGCCGCTCGGCCTGTGCGGGCCGCTCTGCCTGTGCGGGCTGCTCTGCCTCCGCGGGCTGCTCGGTCGCCTTCGGGCGCTGCTCTGCCTGCGCGGGCTGCTCTGCCTCCGCGGGCTGCTTTGCCTGCGCGGGCGGCTCGGTCCCCAACAGCTCCAGCTGGCCGAGCTCGGCCATGAAGGCGTCCAGCAGCGACTCGGGGTCGGGCACCCGCGCCGCGTCGACCTTGAAGCCGATGTGCACGTTGCCGTCGTAGGTGAAGATGCACGTGCCCAGCGTCTGGTTGCCCGACTCCGGAACCCAGCCGAGCAGCCGCGTCACCCGGGCGCCGACGATGTAGCGGGTCGCCGCGGGACCGCGCACGTTGGTGATGACCCCGCTGGCCTTGTTGGCGAAGAAGTCGACCAGCAGCCGCCCGAGATCCGGACCCGCCGTGCCGATCGCCCGAATGAGCCCGAAGGTCAGCAGGGCTTCCGGCGAGTGCTTGATGGCATCCATCCGGCGCTTGGTCTCGGCCAGCCGGGTGAACGGTGTTCCCAGCCCGGAGGGCAGGATCAGCAGTACCAGCGCGAAGCGGTTGCCGAGCTCCGGTGGCAGCGGCTCGTCGGGAGGCCGCACGTCGACCGGGACCATCGCGGGGATGTCGATCCGCCGGCCCTCGTGGTCCTCGAAGTACTTCGTCAGGGCGCCGGCAAGAGCAGCCACGAGCACGTCGTTGACCGTGACGCCGGTGCGGTGGGCCATGGCCACGACGTCGGCGAGCGGTATCGGCGGTGCCCAGACGGCGCGCTTGGCCACCATTGGCTGTCCGCCGACAGGGGTAAGGGGATACTGCGTGAAGAGCAGCTTCTCCGCTATCGCCCCGGTTTGCAGGGCCAGCCGGAGCGCCCGGCTCGCATGGTCGGCCGTGAGCAGCCGCGGGGCGTCGAGCAGTGTGCCACCGGTGCTGCCCGCCAGCCTCACGGCGAGGCGCACCAGCCCTCGGGTGCGCGCCTGCCCGGACAGATCCTCCGTCGCGACCTCCGCCGAGGGGCCCTCTGGCGTGTCGTCGGTCATGGACAGGAGCACACGCGTGAGCGCGACGCCGTCCGCGAGCGAGTGGTGGAACCGGCTGAAAACCGCAGAGCCGGCGCCGTAGCCGTCGACGAAGTGCATCTCCCACAGCGGGCGGTCACGCGGCAGCTGACCGCTGATGCCTCCGGTCAGGTACGCCTGGAGCGCTGCATCGTCACCGGGTGGCGGGAGCACTTCGCGGTGGATGTGCCTGTCCAGGGAGAAGTCGGGGTCGTCCTCCCACTGCGGGAGGACCAAGGGGAGCCGCGACGGCACGAGACGCTGGCGGAAGACCGGATAGCGGTCGAGGACCCGACGGGTCAGCACGTCGAGGAACCGGTCCCAGTCGACCGGGCCATCGAGCATCATCAGGCTCTCGATGACCATCGGGTTCGTCGGACGGTCCATCGTCAGCCAGATGGTGTCCACCGGTGAAAGGGATCTACGGGCCATGCTTCGACGGTGCGCCCGCCAGTTGGCGCCAGGCAGGGCCGGAGGTCCCGCTCGCGTGATCGATGCCGCCAGATCCGGCCTCAGCCCGCCTCACCCGACCTCGGCGGCCCCCCAGCCACGGTCAGCCGGAGACGCAGGCTCCGGTCGACACCCGCCTCGAGGCACTGCCAGCCGCGTTGATGATCGGCCGTGCCTCGTCGAGCGTGAGGGCATAACCGGTCACGTTGTCGTCGAGCGACTTGGCGAAGATGACGCCGACGACCCGGCCGCTGGGGTCGAGCAGGGGCCCACCGGAGTTGCCCGGGCGCACCCGGGCGTACATGGAGTAGACCTCGCGCACCGTGCCGGGGTTGCCATAGATGTCTGCGCCCCGGGCGTCGATCACCTGGCGGATCCGGGCGGCGTCGAGGCGGTAGGGACCGTCCAGCGGGAACCCGGCGACCACGCCGGCGTCACCACGCTTCAAGTCCGTTCCGAGCCGCAGCGGCCGGGACGGCAGGTCGGTGACGGCGAGCACGGCGAGGTCACGCTCCGGGTCGAAGATGACCACCCGGCCGGTGTAGGACTCCCCGGTGCCGCGCGGCCGCACCGTGACGTCGGTGAGACCGGCGACGACGTGGGCGTTGGTCACCACCCGGCCCGGCGCGACGACCCAGCCACTGCCCTCCTGTCCGCGGTTGCAGGAGGCGGCCACGCCGGTGATCTTCACGACCGACCCAGCAGCGGCCTCGACACCGGCGCTGCGGATGACGTTGGGGTCCGGCGGGTCCACCGGGCGAATCGGCTCCGCCTGCAGCCCCTCGAACACCCGCGGGAAGCCCTCGCGGTCGAGGGCCCGCCGGAAGCCGGCGAAGAGCTTGGAGGTCTGCGGTGGCACCACCGCGTCGATGGCGCGCAGCACGCGGGACTCGCCAACGGCCTTGGCAACTGGTGCCGGGGCGCCGCCGCGGAGCGCCCCCGCCACGAACCAGATCAGCACCGACACCGACACCAGCACCACGACCATGCCGAGGATCGAGTCGATGACCCGACCTGGGCCGGCGGGCACACGAGCCCTGACATGGCCGCCCAGGGCCACCGCGATCGCCTGGCCGACCGAGGCGATCGCGAACACCGCGAACACCAGCACCAGGGCGCGCAGGAGGGGGCTGCCGTTGAAGGCGTCGAACGAGTCGAGCAATGATGGCATCACCGCCATGGCGAGCGCGCCGCCGCCCAGGAAGCCCGCCAACGACAGCACGCTGACGACCATGCCCTGGCGGTAGCCGCTTGCGGCATATCCGGCCAGGAGCAGCACGAGCAGGATGTCGAGCAGGGGAAACGACCCGATCACGCACGTCCTTTCATCCACGCCGAGGCGACGTGATCTGGGATCTCGCGCCGCACCTCTGGGTCCCACGGCTTCGAGATCCCGGCGACGTCGAGAACCGTGGCCAACAGTGTGGCAGTGAATCCCCAGATGAAAAGTCCGTCGGCCTCGAACCCCGGCCCCATGAAGCCGGCCGGGTGGTAGACCGTGAATCGGGCGGCGGGCTCCACGAGGTCGCTGACCGGCACCCGGGCCACGCGGGCGACCTCGCGCTCGTCGACCACGCCGATGGCATGCGGGTCCCGCCACCAGCCGAGCACGGGCGTGATCGCCTGGCCCGAGAAGGACATGTAGACCGTCGGCAGCTCGCTGACCACCTCGACCGAGTCGGGGTCGATGCCCACCTCCTCCTGAGCCTCGCGCAGTGCGGCGTGGACGAGCCCCTCGTCGCCGTCGTCGAGCCCGCCTCCGGGGAAGGAGACCTGGCCGGCGTGCGACCGCAGGTCGCGCGACCGCTCGGTGAGGACCACGTCCTCGCCGAGCCCCTCCCCCGCGCTGCCGAAGAGGATCAGCACGGCGGACCGGCGCGGCGGCGCCGGGGGCGGTGCGAACTCGCGGAACCACTCCGGCAGCGGCCGCTGCTCCATCGTGGCGAACCGCTCCAGCCACGCCGGACGCGGGTCGGTCACGACGGCATACCGCTCTCTGCCGGCAGCTCGGCCGCCGCAACCTGGGGGGCAAGCTCGAACTTCAGCAGCTTCAGCGCCTTCTCGGGGTCGGTCTCACCGGTGCCATAGGCGGGGCACCAGCGGGCCACGGGACACGCACCGCATGCGGGTCTCTTGGCGTGGCACGTGCGCCGACCGTGGAAGATCAGCACGTGCGACAGCATCGTCCACTCCTTGCGGGGGATGAGCTCGCCGACGACCTGCTCGACCTTGACCGGGTCCTGCTCGTCGGTCCAGCCGAAGCGGCGGACGAGGCGCCCGAAGTGGGTGTCGACGGTGATGCCAGGGATGCCAAACGCGTTGCCCAGCACCACGTTTGCCGTCTTGCGTCCGACGCCGGGAAGGGTCACGAGGTCCTTCATGCGGGGCGGCACCTCGCCGTCGAAGCGCTCGACCAGGTCGGCGCCGAGCTTCATGACCGCGTTGGTCTTGGCCCGGAAGAACCCCGTGGGCTTGAGGATGGCCTCCATCTCGTCGCGGTCGGCACCCGCGAGGTCGGCCGCAGTGGGGTACTTCGCGAAGAGCGCGGGCGTCACCTTGTTGACCATGACGTCGGTGGTCTGCGCCGACAGGATCGTGGCGACGAGCAGCTGGAGCGGCGACTCGAAATCGAGCTCGCAGTGGGCGTAGGGGTAGCGGTCGTGGAGCGCGCGATACATGCGACGGGCGCGGCGCTTCAGCGCGATCGGCGTTTCCGCGCGGGCGGGGGCAGACACTCGACAAGAGTACGGCGCGCCTCTGACGACACCCGTGGCACACTGGCGCTCGTGGACCTCGACGTGGTGAGAAAAGCTCCGCTCTTCGCCGGTCTCGACGACGACGCTGCGCAGTCCCTCGTCAGCTCGATGACCGCCTCGCGCATGGAGCGGGGCGACGTCCTGTTCCACGAGGGGGACCGGGGGGACCGGCTCTACGTCATCGCCGAGGGCAAGATCAAGCTCGGCCGCTCCAGCGCCGACGGCCGCGAGAACCTCCTGGCCATCCTCGGCCCCGGCGAGATGTTCGGCGAGCTCAGCCTGTTCGACCCCGGCCCCCGCACGGCCACCGCCACGGCCGTCGCCGAGACCCAGCTGCTCGCGATCGGCAACGACCAGCTGCAGGAGTACCTCACCCAGCGGCCGCGCGTCGCCGCCACGCTGCTCGCAGCCCTGGCCCGCCGGCTGCGCCGCACCAACGAGAGCCTCGCCGACCTCGTCTTCACCGACGTTCCCGGGCGGGTGGCCAAGGCCCTGCTCGACCTCGCCAACCGCTTCGGGCGCCCCACGGAGGAAGGGATCATGGTCAGCCACGACCTCACCCAGGAGGAGCTCGCCCAGCTGGTCGGGGCCTCCCGCGAGACGGTCAACAAGGCGCTGGCCGACTTCGCCACCCGGGGTTGGCTCAAGCTGGAGGCGCGTGCGGTCCTGCTGCAGGACGTCGAGCGGCTCAAGCGCCGCGCCCGGTAGTCCAGAGCTCGCCCCCTCAGCGCGGCTGGTGGCGCAGGTACTCCAGCTGGGCCGCCACGCTCAGCGACGCCGCGGGCCAGACGGACCGGGGCACGTCGGCATACACCCGCTCGACGACGTCGTCGACGGTCACCGCCCCCTCGGCCAGGGCCTGCCGCACCTGCTCCAGCCGCTCGCGCCGGTGCACCTGGTAGAACGCCACCATCGCCTCCGCGTCAGGCACCACCGGGCCGTGGCCGGGCAGGATCGTGGTCACCTTCCCGTTGCCGGTCAGGACGCGGATCCGGTCCAGGCTCTGGAGGTATGCCGCGAGCTCGCCGTCCGGGTGCGCCACCACCGTGGTGCCCCGCCCCAGGACCGTGTCCCCGGTCAGGAGAGCATGGTCGGCTTCCAGGGCGAAGGAGATCGAGTCGCTGGTGTGACCCGGCGTGGCCACCACCCGCACCTCGAGGTTCCCGGCCCGGACCACGTCGCCGTCGGCGAGGTCGGCATGTCCCCGGCCGACCGCCCGCACGGGTGACCCGGTGAGCTCGGCGAACCTCGGAGCCGCCTCCGCGTGGTCGAGGTGCCCGTGGGTGAGGATCGTCTGGGTGACGCGGGCCCCGGCGTCGGCGACCACCCGGCATACCCGCTGGAGGTGTCCTTCGTCGAGCGGACCCGGGTCGATGACCACCGCCTCCTCGCCTCCGGGCTCGATGAGCACCCAGGTGTTGGTGCCCTCGAGGGTCATGGGACCGGGGTTGGGCGCGAGGACGCAGTAGGCCCGCGGGGTGACCCGGCCGCCGGCCCAGGTCTCGGGCACCGGGGGCGGAGGGGTGGTCATGGCAGCTCGGCGCGCAGCACCGCGCCGTCGTCGGCGAGCTGGAGCACCGGCAGGACCGGGGCGACGGCGGGGCGCTCGGCCAGGAAGTCGGCGGCCGACGCGGCCTGCGCGAGCTGCTCGAGGCAGACCAGGGTCGGCGGGAGGACGATGGCCTCGCCGCTGCGGAACTGGTCGATGAGCTCGGCGGGCTGGACCCAGGCGGAGGTGTCGGCCTCGGTGGTCTGGTCGTCGGCGCGCTGGCCCTCGGGCACCGCGGCGGCGAAGAACCGGGTGTCGTAGCGGCGCGACTCGAACTCGGGCGTGATCCAGTGGGCCCGGTAGGAGAGCAGGTCGGTGCGGATGGCGAGGCCCTGCTCGATCAGCACTTCGGCGAGGGAGGACTCGCGCTCCAGGAGGGCGCGGCGGCGGTCGTGCCAGTCGCGTCCGCTGACGTCCCCGATCACGGAGTCGGGGCTGGGGCCGGCGAGGAGGACGCCGCACTCCTCGAACACCTCGCGCACGGCGGCTGCGACGAGCTCGCGAGCGGCGGACTCGCTGGTCTGGAGCTCGGCCGCCCACTCGGAGGCCGGCGGACCCGCCCAAGGGAGGTCGTGAGCCGCGTCGCGGGGGTCGACGCCGCCGCCCGGGAAGACCCACGTGGACGGGGCGAACGCCATCGTCGCCACCCGGCGCAGCATGAACACCTCGGGCCCTGGGTCGCCGTCGCGGACGAACATGACCGTGGCGGCCATCCGGGGCTCGGGGCCGCGCCCGGGCTCCTCGAGCCAGGTGGTCGCCCGCCGGACCAGGGTCGGGATGTCGCCCAGGGGGAAGTCGCGGATCACGACCCCGATGCTATGCCGCCCTTCGTGGCAGGATCTGGCCATGGCCCTGCGCATCGTCCGGCTGGGCACGCCGCGGCAGCCCGGAGAGGGCCTGCGGGTCGGCACCGTGCGTCGACCGCCGCGTGGGGTCCCCAAGACGGAGTTCGCCAGCCGCGACTACTACGACGTGTGGCTTCCGGAGCTGTCGCCGAGCCAGGCCCTGGTCACGCAGGCGCTTCGGATCACCAGCGACCGCGAGTGGGCAGACTTCGTGCGGGCGTTCCGCAAGGAGATGGCACGCCCGGAGGCCCGGCACGCCATCGACCTCTTGGCGGCGCTGTCCCACCAGACCAGCCTGGCGGTCGGGTGCTACTGCGAGGACGAGTCCCGCTGCCACCGGTCGGTGCTGCGCGAGCTGCTCGCCGACGCTGGCGCCGAGCTCGCCTGAACCTGCGCCGGCCGGGCTTGCGGCGCGGGCCTTTGCTGGGGCCGACCGGTTGCACGGCTGCCATGCCGGCGTGCCAAGATCGGAGCGATGTACGAGTACACGATGGCTGAGCTGGCCGAGACGTCCGGCCTGCCCGAGCGCACGCTTCGCCTCTACCGGACGAAGGGCCTGTTGGACCCGCCAGAGGTCCGGGGCCGCGTGGGCTACTACGGCATCAACCACCTCACCCAGCTGCGCATGGTCAAGGCCCTGTCCGACCGTGGCTTCCCGCTCGCCGTGATCGCAGAGCTGCAGGCGAGCCGGGTGTCCCGCACCGACCTGATGCGCCTGCTCGCGACGTCGACCCCGCAGGGCGACTACCTCAACCGCGAGCCCACCTACCTCGACTCCGAGGCCGTCGACGACCTCAAGCGCACCGCACCTGGGGTCCACGAAGAGCTGGAGCGGATCGGCATCATCAACGTCGACGAGACCGGGCGCACGCACGCGGACGCGCTCTCGCTCTCGCTCATCGGCGAGCTGCTCAACGAGGGCCTCACTGGCACCCAGATCGCCACGTTCGCCTTGTATGTGTCGAGGGCCGCCGACGAGGCAGCCCAGGCGATCGCGAGGCATCTGCACAACGAGGCGCTCGACGAGACCCTGCACCCAGCGCTGATCGACGCGGCCACGGCCGTCTTCCGCGAGACGCTGAACCGGCGCCGCCGCCGGTAGGTCGCCATAGGCGCCCGCCGGTAGACCGCCGTAGGCGGCCGCCGGTAGGTACCAGTAGGCACGGCAGCCGACAGGTCAGGCGCGGACCGCCACCACGATCTCTACCTCGACCGGCGAGTCGAGCGGCAGCACCGCGACGCCCACCGCGGAGCGCGCGTGCACGCCTGCGTCGCCGAACGCCGTGCCGAGCAGCTCACTCGCACCGTTGACCACGCCGGGCTGGCCCGTGAACGCCGGATCACTGGCCACGAAGCCCACCACCTTGACGACGCGGCTGACCCGGTCGAGGTCGCCCACGACGGACTTGACCGCGGCGATGGCGTTGAGCGCACACGTCTGCGCGAGACCCTTCGCGTCCTCCGGGCTCACCTGTCCCTCGCCCGAGCCGACCTTGCCCGTGGCGGCGAGCTGGCCGCCGACCATCGGGAGCTGGCCCGACGTGAACACCAGGTCTCCGTCCTGGAGGGCAGGGACATAGACCCCGGCCGGGGGCGCGACATCCGGGACGGTCAGACCGAGCTCGGCCAGTCGGTCCTCAACTGCAGACATGCGGGCTCCTCCAGGAGTTCGGTCGGGTCGGCGCGGGCGCAGCGCGAGAGGATCAGGACTTGGGGCGCTTCAGGTAGGCGACGAGGCCACCGCCGTCGGGGCCGGTCAGGACCTGGACCAGCTCCCAGCCGTCCTCGCCCCACTGGTCGAGGATCTGCTTGGTGGCGTGCACGATGAGCGGCACCGTTGCGTACTCCCACCTGGTCATGCGACGACCGCCTCGGGTCCCACGCTCTGCGTGGCCGGCAACGAGCGACGAAGGAGCGAGGCCCGGAGGGCTGAGGAGCAAGGCCGCATCAGTCTGGTCATGGCGGCCACCCTAGTCGCTGGCAGGATGGCGGTCATGGCTGACCTCATCGACGCCGACGACCTGCCCGCCCAGCCCGTTGAACCGCCGGCCCGCACCACGGCATACGGCCCCGAACCCGGCCAGGTCTATGACGTGCGGCGACCTGCCGGAGCCGCGCGAGGCGTCACCCTGGTCGTGATCCACGGCGGCTTCTGGCGCGCCCAGTGGGACCGGGAGCACGCGGCTCCCGAGGCCCAGCGGCTCGCGGACCTCGGGTTCGGGGTCGCCGTCCTGGAATACCGACGAGTGGGTATGCCGGGTGGCGGCTTCCCGGGGACCCTCGAGGACGTGCGGCGCGGGCTGGCGGCCATTGCCGCCGACCCGGCCTTCAGCGGCCCGATCATCGCGGTGGGCCACTCCGCCGGGGGCCACCTGGCGGTCTGGGCGGCCTCCCAGCACGGGATGCCACTATCGGGCGCCGTGTCGCTGGGCGGCTGCGTCGACCTCACGATGACGGCGCGGCTGCACGCCGGGTCGGGGGCGGTGCAGGAGTTCCTCGGCGGCGGGCCGGACGACCTGCCGGACGTCTACGCCATGGCCGACCCGGCGCTGCTCCGGCCCCTGGCGCGGGTGGCTCTCGTGCACGGCACCGACGACGAGGACGTCCCGATCGCGGTCTCCGAGTCGTACGCCGCTGCCATGGAGCGGGCCAGCACGCCGGTCCGGCTGTGGCGCATCGAGGGCGGCACCCACGACGGGCTGATCGAGCCGGAGGCGCCCGAGTTCACCACCGTTCTCGAGGCCATCGAGAGCCTCGCGGCCTAGGCTGGCACGGTGTCTGGAGTGAGCGAGGGCCAGCAGTCGGGGTCGCGGACGAGGTCCGGGCCGCCGGCGCAGACGACATCTCAGCCGACCTCCGAGCCGACGTCGCGCCCGTCGAAAGGCCTGCCCATGTCGGCGCTCCGGCTGCACATCGTCACGGGCAAGGGCGGCACCGGCAAGACCACGGTCGCGAGCGCCCTGGCGCTGGCCTTGGCCCGGCAGGGGAAACGGGTGCTGTTGACCGAGGTCGAAGGGCGCCAAGGCATCTCGCAGACCTTCGACATCGCTCCGCTCAGCACGGAGGAGGAGGTGCGGATCCTCGCCGACCGATCGGGCGGCGAGCTCTATGGGCTCAGCGTCGACGCGAAGCCGGCCCTGCTCGAGTACCTCCAGAAGTTCTACCACCTGGGCCGTGCCGGGGCCATGCTCGAGCGGTTCGGGGCCATCGACTTCGCCACCACGATCGCACCCGGCGTGCGCGACGTCCTGCTGATCGGCAAGGTCTACGAGGCAGCTGGGCGGCGGCAGGAGAGGTCCGGCGAGCTGGTCTACGACGCCGTGGTGCTCGACGCCCCGCCGACCGGCCGGGTGGTGCGCTTCCTCAACGTCAACGCGGAGGTCGCCGATGTGGCGAGGGTCGGGCCGATCCGCGGCCAGGCGGACTCGATCACCCGCATGCTGCGGCACGGCTCGACCGCGGTCCACATGGTCACGCTCCTCGAGGAGATGCCGGTCCAGGAGACCGTCGACACCCTCGCCGAGCTGCGCCGGGTCTCGCTGCGACCAGGCGTGGTGTTCGTCAACCAGGTGCGCGAGCCTTTGCTCGCTGACACGTTCCTTGCCGCAGCCGGCACCGGCCGCACCGGCAAGGTTTCCACCGGGATCTCCCGCGACCTGCGCTCGGCGGGCATCGGCGCCACGTCGGCGATGGTCAGCGGCCTGATCGCGGAGGCCGCGGAGCACGCCGACCGGGTCGCCCTGCAGCGTGAGCAGGAAGAGGTGGTGGCCGGCCTGAGCCTGCCCGTGGTGCGGCTCCCGGCCTTGGCCGAGGGCATGGAGGGTGGCGGGATCCGGGTGCTCGCCGACGATATTCGGGACCAGCTGCTCGGCGACCAGGTGCCCAGAAGCCAAGTGTCCGGAAGCCAAGTGTCCGGAAGCCAGAGTCGCGCAGGCCAGGGTCGCGCAGGAGGCCGGCGATGACGACCCGCGACGCCAACCCGCCCCTCGACGTCGGCGCTCTCCTGGACAACCGGGGCATCCGCATCATCGTGTGCTGCGGCGCCGGCGGCGTGGGCAAGACGACGACTGCGGCGGCGCTCGGTGTCGCCGCAGCCGAGAGCGGGCGCCACGTCGTGGTCCTCACCATCGACCCGGCGAAGCGACTCGCGCAGTCGATGGGCCTCACCTCGCTGGACAACTCGCCCCGTCCGGTCAAGGGCATCGACGACTCCAAGGGCGGGTCGCTCGACGCGATGATGCTCGACATGAAGCGCACCTTCGACGAGGTCGTGGAGGCGCACTCCACCCCCGAGAAGGCCGCGCAGATCCTGGCCAACCCCTTCTACCAGGCCGTTTCGAGCTCCTTCGCCGGGACGCAGGAGTACATGGCCATGGAGAAGCTCGGCCAGCTCCGGGCGATGGTCGGCGACCGGGGCGGCCCCGACTGGGACCTCATCGTCGTTGACACACCACCCTCGCGCTCAGCGCTGGACTTCCTCGACGCGCCGAAACGGCTCGGGTCGTTCCTCGACGGGCGCTTCATCCGCATCCTCACCGCGCCGGCGAAGGCGGGCGGCCGCGCCTACCTCAAGGTGTTCTCGACCGGGGTCAACCTGGTCACGTCCACCATGACGAAGATCATCGGCGGCCAGGTGCTGACCGACGTGCAGACCTTCGTCAACGCCCTCGACACCATGTTCGGCGGGTTCCGCGAGCGTGCGGACCTCACCTACGCGCTGCTGAAGGACCCGGAGACCGCCTTCGTGGTGGTTGCCGCGCCGGAGCGCGACGCCCTGCGTGAAGCCTCGTTCTTCGTCGACCGGCTGGAGGAGGAGGGTATGCCGCTCGCCGGGGTTGTCATCAACCGGATCCAGCGCGTCGAGGCACCATCACTCAGCGGCTCTCGGGCGGCCGCGGCAGCGGAGCAGCTCGCCGAGAGCGGGGTGGAGTCCGCGACCTCCGACACGACCCAGGGGCTGCTCCTCCTCCACGCCGACATCGCCCGGATCGCAGCCCGCCACCGCGCACAGGCGGAGCGGTTCACCGCCGGGCACCCCGGCATACCCATGGTTGAGGTGCCGTCAGCGGCACAGGACATTCACGACCTGGACGGTCTTCGCGAGGTGGGCAGGTCGTTGCTCTCGGTCGACGCTTCGACGCCCGGCCGGCTGCCGGAGGATCAGGCGCTCTGAGCGCTTTGAGTGGCGTGTGCGCGAGCGCTTGCGAAGAGCGCGGCCCACGAGCGCACGTCTGGGCGACGGCGAAGCAGCGCCCGCCGCTCCCGCTCGGTCATGCCGCCCCACACACCGAACTCGGTGCGGTTGTCCAGGGCGTCGGCGAGGCACTCGGCGATGACGGGGCAGCTACGGCAGACGATCTTGGCGGTCTGCTGCTCCTTGCCCTGGACGAACAGGGCGTCCGGGTCGGACTTCACGCAGGCCCCCAGCCCCGGCCAGTCGCGCACCCAGCCCAGTGTGAGATCGATGGCGTGACGATCCGGCGCGATGGTCATAGCTGGCCCCTCCTTGCCTGCTGGTTGGGACGCTGCCGGACTTACACGGCGTCCCATTTCGAAACCCTAGGAACGGGCCGCTCTCTCCAACATGACGAATCGGAGTGGTTGTCAGAGCTGGATGACTAGTTACTTGTGACTATGGGACGGTCGGGATGCGGTGGTTTGTCCGCATGTGGGGGCCGGACGGGGTGGAAGGGGAGCCCCGCGTCCCGGAACCGGTCACTCGGATCGGCCCGTCTCACCGCCAGCGCCGGCGCCCGCTTCCCCCTGCCTTGTGCGCCCTCTATGGACGCTGCGTCGGCCACGTGTCCACGGGCGCTGGCTACGCGCCCTCTCCGCAGGACCTCCGGTTACCCTTGGCCGCATGCAGCGACGCGATCGCGACACCACCAACGTGCTCAGCCTGCTGGCCGCCCTCGTCGGAACGGCGATGGTCATGGGCCTGTTGGCTGCGGGCATCATGATCCCGGCGGTCGGCGCCGCGGGCGCGGCGGCCAAGCAGGGAGTCAACCTGTTCGACTCCCTGCCGGGCGAGTTCCAGCAGAGCCCGCTGTCCCAGCAGTCGCGCATCGTCGACGCCAAGGGCGGCCTGATCACCACCCCCTACGACGAGAACCGCATCATCGTCCAGCTCGGCCAGATCTCCCCATGGATGCGCAAGGCCCAGATCGCGATCGAGGACGCCCGCTTCTACGAGCACGGCGGGGTCGACCCCCGGGGCATCACCCGCGCCTTCATCTCCAACTTCCAGGGCGGCGAGATCACCCAGGGCGCGTCGACGCTGACCCAGCAGTTCGTCAAGATCACCTTGCAGGAGAACGCACTCCGCCAGGGCGACCGCGAGGCCGCCAAGGCGGCCACGGCGAAAAACTACACCCGCAAGCTGCAGGAGATGAAGTATGCCGTCACGCTCGAGCAGACGCTGACCAAGGACCAGATCCTCGCTGGCTACCTCAACCTCGTCTACTACGGCGACAAGGCGTACGGCGTGGAGGCGGCCGCCCGCCACTACTTCAACGTCCACGCCTCGAAGCTGACCCTCGCCCAGGCGGCCACTCTCGCGGGCGTGGTCCAGCAGCCCGGCAGCACCGACCCGCGCAACAACCCCCAGGCCGCTCAGGGCCGGCGCGACATCGTGCTCAACCGCATGGAGCGGCTGCACATGATCACGTCGAAGCAGAAGCACGACGCCATGGCGGTGCCCGTGGTCAAGATGCTCCACATCACCGACGACCGGGCCAACACCTGCGCGGTCTCGAAGGAGCCCTACTTCTGCGAGTACATCCTCGCCTACCTCAAGGACATGTCGAACCACAGCCTCGACTTCCTGGGCAAGTCACTCCCCGAGCGGGTCAACACGATCAACCGCGGCGGTCTGACCATCCGCACCACGTTGGACCCCGACCTGCAGCGCAAGACCCGGCAGGAGGTCACCAACCGGGTGCCGATCGCCAACCGGGAGCACATCGGGGCTGCTGCCACGGTCATCGAGCCCGGTACCGGGAAGGTGCTCGCCATGGCCCAGGCGTCCAAGTACGGCGTGGTCAAGAGCAACGCCCAGGCGGCCCGCAAGGGCACCACGCAGGTGAACTGGAACGTCGACACCAGGTTCGGCGGCACGACCGGGTTCGCCTTCGGGTCGACGGCCAAGATGTTCGCCCTCGTGACCGCGCTCAAGCAGGGCATGCCGCTCAACTCCAGCATCTACGCGAAGTTCGCGACGACCAAGAAGCCGGCGGTCTACCTGCCGAGCGAGATGCACGACTCGTGCAAGGCCGGCGTCCCGTGGGAGGTCCGCAACGACGAGTCGATCGGTGGTGGCAAGATCCCGCTCGCCACAGCCATCGCGAAGTCCATCAACACGGCTTTCGCCTCCCTCGTCGTCAAGCTGGGCGGCTGCTCGGTCCTCAAGACGATGGGCCAGCTGGGTCTGCACCAGGGAAGTGGCGCGGCGATCCAGCCCTACCCGTCCGCGATCACGCTCGGCTCCGACTCGGTCACCCCGCTCACCATCGCCTCCTCCTACGCCACGCTCGCAGCCGACGGCAAGTACTGCACTCCCAACCCGCTGCTGTCGATCACGACGAGCGAGAAGAAGGAGATCAAGGTCCCCAAGACGGTCTGCAAGCAGGTCATCGACCAGCAGATCGCCCGCGGGGTGACCAGGCTCCTGGAGGGCGTCATCGACCACGGCACCGGCGTGGGGGCCAAGCTGGCGGGCGGGCGGCCCGCGGCGGGCAAGACCGGCACCACCGACGGCCACACCGAGTCATGGTTCATCGGCTACACGCCACAGCGCGCGGCTGCCGTCTGGATCGGCACGCCCTACAGCCAGAAGACGATGAAGAACCTTTCCCTCGGCGGCCGACACTACGGCGAGATCTTCGGTGGCACGATCGCCGCGCCCTTGTGGGCCGAGATCATGAACTCGGCGATGAAGGGCCTGCCGGTCAAGGACTTCCCGGGCCCCAACGACAAGACCCTCAACGGCGATCTTGTCGACCTCCCCAACGTGGTCGGGCGCACGCCGGACGAGGCGAAGGCCATCCTCAGGGCTGCGGGCTTCGAGGCAGCCGTCATCGGTCAGATCGGGAGCAACGTCCCGCGCGGCCTCGTTGCGGCGACGGACCCGAGTGGCAAGGCCACGAAGGGCTCCACGATCGGCCTGCTCGTCTCGAACGGAGGGGGGTCGAGGTCTGGCTACTCCTTTCCCACAACCCTCCCGCCCTTCCCACAGCCATACCCCACACCCACGAAAAGGCATTAAGGGGTGAAGGGCCGGCAGCACAGCTGCCGGCCCTTCACCCGTTTCGGGTTGGCTGTATGGCCCCGCCGGCAACCGGGCCGCTCGTGCGCCGGGGCTACTGTTCCGGGGCTCCTTCCGGAGCTACTGCGCCGGGCTACTGTTCCGGGGCTACTGGGCTGCCAGAGCCGCCTTGACCGCGGCGGCCACCCGGCCGCCGTCGGCACGACCTGCCACGAGCGCCTGGGCGGCCTTCATGACCAGGCCCATCTGCGGCATACCAGTCGCTCCTGTCTGGTCGATCGCCTGGGCGACCAGCCGCTCCAGCTCGGAGTCGTCGAGCTGGGCGGGAAGATAGCTCTCGAGCACGGTGAGCTCGGCGTTCTCGCGCTCGGCCAGCTCGGGACGACCGGCGCCGGTGTAGGCCGTGGCGGCCTCCTTGCGCTTCTTGGCCTCCTTGGCCAGCACCTTGAGCACCTCGTCGTCGCTCAGCTCGCGCGCCTGCTTGCCCGCCACCTCCTCGTTCGTGATCGCGGTCAGGACCATGCGCAGCGTGCCGGCGCGGACCTGGTCGCGATCGCGCATCGCGGCGTGCAGGTCGGACTGGACGGTCTCCTTGAGGCGCTTCTCGCTGGTCATGGGGACAGTGTGGCACTGGGGTGCAACGCGAATTTGCAAGGATGGGTTCGATGAGTACGCACCTGAAGACCGCTGGAGCCGCCGCCGGCTGGCTGACCGCTGCCGGTATCGCGGGCCTCGCCTATGCGGGGCTCGTTGAGCGGAATGCCTTTGCCCTGCGGCGTTTCGACCTTCCCGTCCTGCCGCCCGGGTCGCGGCCGCTGCGAGTGCTCCAGCTGAGTGACCTGCACCTCGTGCCAAGGCAGCGGCGCAAGATCGCCTGGGTGCGCTCGCTGGCGCGGGAGAAGCCCGACCTGGTGGTCAACACGGGCGACAACCTCGCCGACATGGCGGCGGTGCCCGCAGTGATAGAGGCGATGGAGCCGCTGCTGGAGCTGCCCGGGGTCTTCGTCATGGGCTCCAACGACTACTTCGCCCCCAAGCCGGTCAACCCGGCGCGCTACCTCATGCAGAACCGCCGTGGGGAGGTGGGTGGGGCGCGAATGCTGCCGACGCACGAGCTCGTGCGTGGGTTTCGGGACGCAGGCTGGCTGGACCTCAACAACCACCGCGCCCACATGATGCTCGGGCGGCTGCCCCTGGAGTTCATCGGGGTCAACGACCCACACATCGACCTTGACCGGTATGCCGCGGTGTCCGGTCCCGCAGACCCCTCGGCTGCGCTCACGGTCGGGGTCGTTCACGCGCCGTACCAGCGGGTGCTGGACGCCATGACCTCGGACGGCGCGGGCCTGGTCATCGCCGGGCACACACACGGAGGCCAGCTGGCGCTGCCGTTCTACGGGGCCCTGGTGACGAACTGCGACCTGGACACGCGGAGGGCCAAGGGTGTGTCCCGGTGGTGGCCGGGCGCCGACGGAGCACCGTCGTCGCTTGCGCCTCGGGACGCAGCGTGGCTGCACGTGTCGGCGGGTCTTGGCACGTCGCCATATGCGCCGGTCCGGTTCGCCTGCCGCCCTGAGGCGACCCTGATGACCCTGCGGTCTCGCACGTCCTGAGCCGCGCCTGGGCCGCGCCTGGGCCACGGTGGCGCCGTCCCGTTGGCTTCACCGTCGCGCCGGAAGGCGTCGCGGCGGCGCCCTGCCCACCGGCCGGCATACCGATTTCTGGGGCGTGCATGCGGTGGGCTATCCTTCTGGATCGCTGCCCCTGGGCGGCGAATCAGCCACGGGGTGTGGCGCAGCTTGGTAGCGCGCTTCGTTCGGGACGAAGAGGTCGCAGGTTCAAATCCTGTCACCCCGACCAACACGT
>DASSJT010000038.1:0-2142 GCA_035691065.1 Dermatophilaceae bacterium | reverse complement strand
TCCACGTCAGCGCTGCGCATGGTCATGGCCGGCCTCCTTGCCGTCGGGCGTCGGTTATCGCGCGGTGGTGATCGAGTCGTCGACGATGCCGCGGGCACGCCGCTGCTCGAGTCGTTCCTTCTGGGGCTGGACGGTGTACTTGGGGTCCTTCGCCGACTCGATGCCGGCCTCGAAGATGCCGAAACGGGTCAGCACCGAGCCCGCCATGAGGGCAGCCCCGCTCACCGCTGCGGCCACCCGGTTGCGTCCCAGCAGCGCCGCGCCAACTGCCCCACCGAGGGTCAGCGCGCGCGACAGCTTCAGCATCCGGCCGGCCCGGCCCTGCTGGAGTGGCTCGGCCACGAGCGGGTGCATGTCGCGCCGCATCCTCTCGGTGGCTGCCAGCTCGAACGCCGCCCCCAGCGCCGCGAGTCGGCGCGCCGGCGAGTTCTGGTCGGTCGGTGTGGTTACGAGGGCGAGGCCCGCGGCCGCCGCGTTGGCCGAGCCGACGAACACGAACGGCAGCTCGCGGTACGACTCGCGCCAGGTCGGCGTCGCTGTGTCGGCGAGGAGCACCGCCGTGTAGGCCGCGAGCGGCATCGAGAAGGCGGCCGATCCGGCCGTGGCGACCGGATCTCCCACCGCAGCCACGCGGGCGAGCGCCGAGCCCTCAGCAAGACGCGGTCGCACCACCTCGGAAACCATTGCGGCACCAGCGAACCCGCTGAAGGAGGTGAGGATCCACGACCCGACCGACATCGGAGACGTCAGCTTCATCACCCGCATCATGTTCAGAGCGCGCTCGGGCCGACCCAGGTCGCGCGCCAGCGCCAGCCCACCCAGCGCAGCCGAGGCCACCGCGGCATACCTGCCGGTCCGCCGCAGCGCGGGCCGCCCGGTCACCGCCCCACCGGCACCGACCAGCCCTGACCCGCCGGCCAGCCCACCGAGGAACAGGTAGGCGGGGATGTCGTACTCCCACGGCGCAGGCTTGACCACACTGCGCCCGTAGTAGCTCTCGAACTGGACGTCGGGCACCATGACCGACTCGTCACGCCGCCGCCCCCGCGCACCTCCCGACCCCCCGTCACGCCGCCTCTCGCCGCGGGGGGGCTCGGGCGGACGGTCGGCATCCAGCGGATTGGTCGTCATCGGCGCCTCCCGGCGAAAGCCCCGACCGCCATGGCGAACATCGCCACCGCGGCCACTCCTGCCTTGCGGAACATCTCGGCCACGTCGGCCGTCGGCACCACCGGGTCCGGCGGCAGCCCATAGACCTCCGGCTCGTCGAGCAGCAGGAACACCGAGCCGGTCCCGCCGACGCCGTCCCGCTCGTTGGCGCCGTAGAGCCTTGCCTCGGGGAACCCGCTCTCGTGCAGCACGTCGACCCTGCCGCGGGCCCGATCGAGCATGTCGGACAGCGCCCCGAACTGGATCGACTCGGTCGGGCACGCCTGAGCACACGCCGGTGTCTGCCCTTCCCCGAGCCGGTCGTAGCAGAGCGTGCACTTCTGGGCCACTCCCCCGTTGTGGACCGTGCCCTTTCCGTGCCCGTCCTCCTCGCGGCGCTCGATCACCCCGAAGGGGCAGGCGGGCACGCAGTAGCCGCAGCCGTTGCAGACGTCCGCCTGCACGACGACCGTGCCGTGCTCGGTGCGGAACAGCGCCCCGGTGGGGCACACGTCGAGGCAGCCGGCGTGGGTGCAGTGCTTGCACACGTCCGAGGACATGAGCCACCGGAAGTCCGGAAGTGCACCTTCCGCTGGTGACCCGTCGGACTCTTCCCGTATGCCGGGTGCTGACCTGGGTGCCAACGTTCCGGTCCCAGCCGGCATGGCTGAAGCGCCTGCCGGCATGGCCGCGGCCGGTGCCGGGCTGCCCGCGGCCCCTGCAGGGGTGCCCGCGGCCCCTGCCAGGTTGCCCGCTGCCCCTGGCGGCACGGCAGTGGCCCCGGCCCCCACGGAGACCTGTGGGGCGCCCAGGTGAGGGGCGCCTGGGGGCGGCACGGACGGCATACCCAGATCGACCAGTCGGCGACCGGACTCGCGCGCCTGCTCGATCCGGTCGCTGGTCTGCTCCACGAAGGCGACGTGCCGCCACGTGCTGGCGCCGAGGGCGCCGGTGTTGTCGTAGGAGGAGCCGAGGAGGTTGAAGCCGTCGTCG
>DASSJT010000037.1:0-39498 GCA_035691065.1 Dermatophilaceae bacterium | reverse complement strand
GACCGTCTGCGACGCCCGGCCGGTCTTCGCGACCAGGAGCCGCTTCCCCTCGGCTGACGAGGTAGTCGTGAAGTGGCCGCACCGCTACCTCGCAGACGAGGTCGCGGCCGGGCGGGTCGACCGGCGCACGGTGATCTGCGTCCTCACGCACGACCCCAAGTTCGACGTGCCTGTGCTCGAGATCGCCCTGCGTCTGCCCGAGGTCGGCTACGTGGGCGCCATGGGGTCGCGCCGCACGCACGACGACCGCCTCCAGCGGCTGCGCGAGGCCGGCCTCGGGGAGCAGGAGCTGGCCCGGCTGTCCAGCCCCATCGGCCTGGACCTCGGCGCCCGGACACCCGAGGAGACCGCGGTGAGCATCGCGGCGGAGATCATCGCCCTCCAGTGGGGTGGGCGGGGCGACCGGCTCGCGCAGCGGCAGGGGCCGATCCACCACCACGCCGGCGAAACGGCATACGCACCGGCTTCGCTCTCCTCCGGCGAGTAGCCAGCGAAACCCGCCCAGGCGGCCGGTTGTGAAACCCGCTGAGACGGTGAAGTATCGGGACCGAGGCCAATCCCCTGTGTCCTTGGCCCGTCCCGGTTTCGTCACATAGGAGTGATCGATGACCCGTATCAGCGTCCGAGTCGACGGTGTCGACTATTCCGACGAGGTCGAGCCGCGCACGCTCCTCGTCTACTACCTGCGTGAGACGCTCGGCAAGACGGGAACGGTCGTCGGCTGCGACACCAGCAACTGCGGGGCCTGCACCGTGCACCTCGACGGGCGCAGCGTGAAGTCCTGCAACGTCCTTGCCGTCCAGGCCGACGGGCACGAGATCACGACCATCGAGGGTCTGGCTGTCGACGGCCGGCTCCATCCGATGCAGCAGGCGTTCCACGAGTGCCACGCCCTGCAGTGCGGATTCTGCACGCCCGGCATGATCATGCAGGCCATCGACGTCCTCAACGAGAACCCCCATCCCTCCGAGCGGGAGATCCGCGAGGGGCTGGAGGGCAACCTGTGCCGCTGCACGGGCTACCACAACATCGTCAAGGCGGTCCAGCAGGCGGCCGGAGCCAGCGAAGCCGTGGCAGCGGCGGCCGGTGAACCGGAAGCCGCGACCGCCGGAGCCGCGGCAGGAGGTGCCCAGTCATGACCATCACCGAGGACGCACCGGCAACGCCCGCCCCCGAGATCGGCTCGGCGCGCCGGCGCAAGGAGGATGCTCGCCTGATCACCGGGCGCACCAGGTGGACCGACAACATCCAGCTGCCCGCGCTGCAGCACCTCGCCATGGTGCGCAGCCCGTTCGCCCACGCACGCATCACCGCCATCGACACCGCAGCAGCCAAGGCCCTGCCCGGAGTCGTCGCCGTCCTGACCGGCGCGGACGTCAAGGACATCCAGGGCTCCCTGCCCAACGCCTGGCCGATCACTCCTGACCAGAAGGCGCCGCCCCACCCGGCCATCGCGGTCGACCGGGTCGCCTTCGCCGGCGAGATCGTGGCAGTGGTCGTGGCGCGCTCCTCCACCGTCGCCCGAGACGCCGCCGAGCTCGTCGACGTCGACTACGAGGAGCTGCCACCGGCCCTGGAGCTGAAGTCCGCAGCTGCTGACGAGGTGCTGGCCCATCCCGACCTCGGCACCAACAAGAGCGCCTTCTGGCAGTTCGACTCGGCCACGGCGGGCACCGGGGGGAACGTCGACGAGGCCATCGAGAAGGCGCGCACGGACGGCATCCTCATCGAGCGCGAGTACCGCCAGCAGCGGCTCATCCCCTCCTTCATGGAGCCACGGTCGGTCGTCTGTGACCCCACCGGGGAACAGCTGACCATCTGGTCGGCAACCCAGGTTCCCCACTTCGTCCGCATCTTCACGGCAGCAGTCCTCGGCATCTCCGAGAGCAAGGTGCGGGTCATCGCGCCTGACGTCGGCGGCGGCTTCGGCGGGAAGCTGCAGTTCACGCCGGAAGAGGCGATCACGGTGATGGCCGCGCGGCACACCGGACGCCCCTGCAAGTGGACCGAGACGCGCAGCGAGTCGCTGCTCTCGGCGCACCATGGCCGCGACCAGTGGCAGCGGCTGACCCTGGCCGCCACCAAGGACGGCACGGTGACCGGGCTGAAGGTGGACCTGCTGGCCGACATGGGCGCCTACCTCGGCCTGGTGACGTCGGGCATCCCCATCCTGGGCGCCTTCATGTTCAACGCGATCTACAAGTTCCCGGCATACCAGTTCAACTGCACCAACGTCTTCACCAACAAGACGTGGACCGACGCCTACCGGGGCGCTGGGCGGCCCGAGGCCACCTACGCCATCGAGCGGCTCATGGACGAGCTGGCGGCCGAGGTCGGCGTCGACCCGATGGAGATCCGCGAGAAGAACTGGATCAAGCGCGACGAGTTCCCGTTCACGACGGTGGCCGGGATGGAGTACGACTCGGGCTGCTACGAGGACGCCACGGACCGGGCCAAGGAGCTCTTCGACTACGACGGGCTGAGGCGGGAACAGCAGGAGCGGCGCGACCGCAACGACCCCGTCCAGCTCGGCATCGGCATCTCCACGTTCACCGAGATGTGCGGCCTCGCGCCCTCCCGGGTGCTCGGCGCCCTCGACTACGCGGCCGGCGGCTGGGAGCACGCGGAGGTGCGGATGCTGCCGACCGGCAAGGTCGAGGTGGTCACCGGGTCGAGCGCCCACGGCCAGGGCCACGAGACGGCGTGGAGCCAGATCATCGCCGACCGGCTGGGTGTGCCGTTCGACGACGTCGAGGTGCTCCACGGCGACACGCAGGTGGCTCCACGCGGGCTCGACACCTACGGCTCCCGCTCGCTGGTCGTCGGCGGCCAGGCCCTGGTGATGGCGGCCGACCGGGTGATCGAGAAGGCCAAGAAGGTGGCCGCCCACATGCTCGAGGCCTCGGTCGACGACATCGAGTTCGACGCGGGGACGTTCAAGGTCAGGGGCACGGCCAACGGCAAGACGATGGGCGAGGTCGTGTGGGAGGCGTTCACCTGCCACGACCTCCCGGACGGCATCGAGCCGACCATCGACGCGCACGCGACCTACGACCCGGTCAACTTCTCCTTCCCCCACGGCACGCACCTGTGCGCGGCCGAGGTCGACACCGAGACCGGACACGTGCAGTTGCGCTCGTACGTCTCGGTGGACGACGTCGGCACTATCATCAACCCGCTCATCGTCGCGGGGCAGATGCACGGCGGCATCGTCCAGGGCATCGCCCAGGCCCTCTGGGAGGAGGCGGTCTACGACGACCAGGGGACGCTCGTCACGGGCTCGTTCGTCGACTACACGCTTCCCACGGCCGCTGACACGATCAGCTTCGTCAACGAGAACACCGTCTCGCCCTCGACGACCAACGACCTCGGCGCCAAGGGCGTGGGCGAGGCGGGGTGCATCGCGTCGACGCCTGCGGTGGTCAACGCCATCGTCGACGCGCTTCGGCCGCTGGGTGTCAACGACGTGCAGATGCCCTGCACACCGGAGCGGGTCTGGAAGGCGATCCAGTCCGCGGGTGCCAGACAGCAGGAGGCGACCACGAGTGCTGCGCAGCCGCATTTCGGCGACACCGGCGGCACTGCACCCAACCAGGACACCCCCTCGCCTGACGCCCAGGCTGGAGAGACAGGAGCGGGCCAGTGATCCCCGAAGCATTCGACTACGTGGCTCCGACCTCCGTCGGGGAGGCGCTCTCAGCCCTGGCCGAGGCGGGGGAGGACGCCAAGGTGCTGGCCGGTGGCCAGAGTCTCCTGCCGATCCTGCGCATGCGCCTGAACGCACCCAACAGCCTCATCGACCTCGGTCGCGTGGAGGAGCTGCAGGGCATCAGGGAGGACGGCGACGCCCTGGTGATCGGGGCGATGACGACGTATGCCGACCTGCTGGCCAACGATGCGGTGCGCGAGCATGCGGCCCTCCTGTTCGCTGCGGTGGCCAAGGTGGCCGACCCCCAGATCCGGCACCGCGGGACGGTGGGCGGTGCTCTCGTCCACGCCGACCCTGCCGGAGACGTCGGAGCGCCGGCGCTCGCGCTCGACGCCGAGTTCGTCGTCGCGGGGCCATCTGGCGAGCGCACCGTGGCGGCTGGCGAGTTCTTCCGCGACCTCTTCGAGACCGCCGTCGGCGCGGGGGAGCTGCTCACGCAGATCCGGGTGCCGAAGCACACCGGCTGGGGCGCCCGCTACGAGAAGTTCGTCCGGGTGGCGCACCAGTGGTCCATCGTGGCAGTCGGCGCCACGGTCCGGGTCGAAGGCGGCAGCATCGCCGAGGCGAAGATCGGTCTGACGAACATGGGCTCGACCCCCTTGCGGGCCACGCAGGTGGAGCAGGCGCTGGTCGGGCTCGCGGCGACCGAGGAGGCGGTTCGCGAGGCCTGCGCAGCAGCTGCGGAGGGCACGAGCCCGCCCTCGGACCTCAACGGCGACTCCGACTACCGGCGCCACCTCGCGACGGTCCTCACCCGCCGAGCGGTGCTCGCCGCAGCAGGAGGCTGAGCCTGTGGAGCTGTCGCACTCGTTCACCGTTCCTGCCCCCATCGACGCCGCGTGGCAGACCTTCATGGACCTCCACACCGTCAGTGGCTGCTTTCCCGGCGCCACGGTCACCGAGGTGACCGAGGCCGGGTTCACCGGCACCGTCAAGGTCAAGCTGGGCCCGATCGCCCTCCTCTACACGGGCTCGGGCTCCTTCCTCGAGCGCGACGAGGGTGCCCGCCGGGCGGTCATCGACGCGCGTGGCAAGGACAAGCGCGGCAACGGCACAGCTGGTGCGACCGTGAGCATCCAGCTCACGAGCGAGGGCGACAGCTCCACCCGCGCCGACGTCACCACGGATCTGCACGTCACCGGCAAGCCGGCCCAGTTCGGGCGGGGACTGATGCAGGACGTGTCGGACAAGCTCCTGGAGCAGTTCCTGACGTGCGTCGAGGGCCAGTTCGCGGTCGGGCCCGCCGAGCCGACCCCGACCGCTGTGCCCACCCCCACCGCGGCGCCCACCCCCACCGCGTCGCCCACCCCCGCCGCGGTGCCCACCCCCGCCGCGGAGCAGGGCGCGGCCGAGTCGGCTGCCGCGGAGGCTCCCACAAGCGAGGCGGCTGCGCCGGTCCCGAGCCCCGTGGCGGCCAGTGCCGCGGGGGTGGCAGCCGCAGGCCCGGTCACCCCGACCGAGCCCGAGCCCGTCACGAGCCCGGCCGGCCTGACGGCATCCGCTCCGCGTCAGGTGGGCCGGCCTGCCGAGAGCGAGGACGCCATCAACCTCGGCTCCACGGTGCTGCCTGTGCTGGTCAAGACCTATGGCAAGCAGGCACTGGGCATCCTCGTCGCGGTCGTCGCCGCGATCGTGGTCTGGCGCTGGCTTCGCTGACGTACTACGTTCGCTGGCCTCCGTCCCCGCGCCGCGTCTAGCGGATGAGGGCAGTGCCAGGACGTAGAGCCCGACCACAGGTCCCGGGCGCGGTGGACGCTCCCTTTCCTGCGTTTGTCGTACGCCGTTCGCGCGGCAGAGGGACGATAGAAGCATCCGGCACCGCGCCCGAGGGGGTTGAGCGTCATGTCCGATGCACCGAAGATCTGCTTCGACCGGATCCTGCCGCGGGACCTGATGCGCCCGCACCGTCGGATGAAGGGGCCCGACGGCAACGACCGCGCCATCTCGCCGCTGGGCAAGACCTGGATCAACGGCTCCACGCTGCGCGTGCGCTTCATGGGGGGTGCGCCTGCTGAGCAGGCGAAGGCCAGGGAGCAGGCCGCGTGGTGGGCGGAGGCGGCGAACCTGGCCTTCGACTTCGGGCACGCTCCCGATGCCGAGATCCGGGTGTCGTTCGACCCCGGGGACGGTGCCTGGTCGATGGTCGGGACCGATGCCCGCCAGGTGCCCTTCAACCAGGCCACGATGAACCTCGGCTTCCTCGACGGGGGCACGGCGGGCCACGAGTTCGGCCACGCCATCGGCCTGGCCCACGAGCACTCCAACCCGGCCGGCGGCATCCAGTGGAACGAGCCGGTGGTCCTTGCGGCCCTCGCAGGACCGCCCAACTTCTGGGACGAGGCGACGGTCCGCCACAACGTGTTCCGCAAGTACTCCGTCGACCAGATCAACGGGACGGTGTTCGACCCCGACTCGATCATGCTCTACTCCTTCCCGGCCTCGTGGACGCTCAACGGGGTCGCCACGCACGCCAACGACGTCCTTTCCGCACTCGACCAGGTGTTCGTGGCCGGCGCCGCCATGTACCCGAAGGACGCGCTCACCCCGCCGTCGGCGACGCTGCTTGAGGTCGATGGGCCCAAGGTGAAGGCCGCCATCGGCACTCTGGGAGAGGAAGACCTCTACCGCTTCGCCGTCGACGAGGACGGCGTCTACGACATCGCCACCCGCGGGGTGACCGACGTGTACATGAAGCTGTTCGGGCCGGACAGCGAGACGGCCCTCGTTGAGGAGGACGACGACAGCGGCTATGGCCTCAACGCCCGCATCACCACCGCCCTGCTCCCTGGCCACTACCTCGTGCAGATCCGCCACCACAGCACGTCCGGGACGGGCTCGTACTCGATCCGGGTGAGAAAGCGGTGACCTGACCGAGGTCCCGATGCGGGTCGCAAGGAGGTGAGGCGGGTGGAGGAGCCACACTACGACGAGTTCGACGTCCTGCTCGAGCCCACCAGCGCCGGAGGCTACACCGCGCGCGTCCTCGACTCGCCGACCGGTCCGACCAAGCCCGTGCCGTTCCTGCCGCCGGGCACCCCGGAGGGCCTCAAGCTCCTCGTCCTCACCCTCCGCGCGGTCCACGGCGTCCGAGCGCTTGAGGCGGAAGCGGTTCCCGACGCCAAGAAGTACGGCACCTCGCTGTTCGACGCGATCTTCCACGACGAGGCCCTGAGCGCGCTTCGGGGCAGCCTGCACGTCGCCGCCGTGAACAGGCACGGGCTCCGGCTTCGCCTGCGGTTCAACGACACGCCCGCCCTGGTGAACATCCCCTGGGAGCTGATGTACGACAAGGAGGCCCATCGGTTCCCGTGCCAGCTGGGGAAGTATCCAGTGATCCGGTTCGTCGAGATCGCCGAGCCCCTCAGCCCGCTCGCGGTGACGGGACCGGTCCGCATGATCGTCGTGATCTCCAGCCCGTCCGACTACCAGCAGCTCAACGTCGAGGCCGAGTGGTCCAAGCTCCAGGGGATCCTTGAGCCGCTCGTCAAGAGTGGTCGCCTGCAGGTCGACCGCCTTCCCACGGCGTCCCTCGACGTGCTCCGGAGAGCCGTGTTGAACGACTACCACGTCTTCCACTTCATCGGCCATGGTGGCGTCGACAAGGCGACGGGAGACGGCATCCTCATCTTCACCGGCCCTGATGGGCAGGGCCGTCGCGTGACGGGGCACGACTTGGGCGTCATGCTGTCGAACTCCCCGATCCGGCTCGCGGTCCTGAACTCCTGCGAGGGCGCGCGGATCAGCGAGGTCGACCCGTATGCCGGTACCGCGGTGAGCCTGGTACAGCAGGGCATACCGGCCGTGGTCGCGATGCAGTTCGAGATCACCGACGAGGCCGCGATCGCGTTCAGCAGCACGCTCTACGAGGGCATCACCATGGGACGCCCGGTGGACCTTGCGGTGACCCTGGCACGGCAGGCGATCCTCGCGGTGCGGCCCACGGAGTGGGCCACGCCCGTCCTCTACCTGCGCGCGGGCGACGGGAAGATCTTCGACCTCGCCGACCAGGTCATCGAAGCACCGCCACACCCCGCCCGGCCGCCGCAACCCGCACCGGTGGCCATCCTGCAGCCTGCTCCGGAGGCGGGACCGGAGCCGAAACCCGAGCCCAAACCTCCACCAGCCCCCGAGACCGCGCCGCTCCCACCCCCGCAGCCGCCGATGTCGCCGACGCGGCTTGCCGGCCGCGCCAAGGGGCGGCAGGTCATGCTGGTCTGGGCCCAACCCCAGGTCGAGGACTCCCCGGTGGACCACTGGGAGGTGCTGCGCGACGGCGCGGTGGTGGCCAGGACGGGGTCCAACCACTGGGTCGACACGCCCGGCCGGGGCAGGTTCGCCTATGCCGTGACGGCCGTTGGCAGGGACGGCCGGCGAAGCCCGCCCTCGTCTGACGTTGTGCTGGGTCCGCGCCGTCGGCGCTGGACCTGGGTCGTCGGGCTGGCGGCCCTGGCAGCCGTGGCCCTGCTGGTGTGGAAGCTGTGGCCGCCCCCGCCACCGCCGGCCATCCTGAAGGCGCCCACGAACCTCACCGGCACTATGGAACAGGCGCCGGGAACCACGACGGCCCGCGTCACCCTGAGCTGGGACCCCGCACCGGCAGACTCCGCCACGGTGTCCTCCTGGGAAGTGCTTCGCAACGGCGTGATTGTCGGCGGATCGACGGTGCCGAACGCCGACGACACGCTGACCAAGGCGGGGAAGTACGCCTACCGAGTCAGGGCAGTCGGCATGGACGGGAAGCGCTCCCCGCTGTCCAACGCCTGGGCCACCACGGTGACCAAGCCGGCTCACGTTCCCAGGCCGGACATGACGATCCGGGTCTTCGACCACGGGGCGGCTGGCGGCTCCGGGGAGGTGCTGGTCACGTTCCAGACGGACAACCGGGATACGGAGGACATCGCCAAGGGCGAGCAGGTCGCGGTGGAGGTGAGCGGCACCGGAGAGATCCTCGACGCGAGCTACTACTGGGGCACCGACTCGGCCAACACCGTGCAGTGCGAGCGGCGGGGAACCACGGGGGCGGTCTGCGCGGTCGGGGACCACCCGACCCACGGTGTGGTCAAGGTCGCCGTCACGGTCATGGGCACGGAGACCTTCGACGTGACGGCGACGGTGAGCACCCAGACCGATGACCCCAACCCGTCCAACGACCGAGCCACGTACCGCGTGACCGTCCCCACCACGCCGACGACAACGCCACCGAGCCCCACTCCGTCGCCGACCAGCTGACGTCGCCCACCGGTCCGGGATGCGACCTGGCCTACGCTGGGACCCGCGGTGCGCGCCCGGGCGAGCACCCGGCATACCGGCTAGCGAAAGGTGCGGGCATGGGCGGGCCTGCCGTCGTGGTCCTCAACGGGCCCAACCTCAACCTGCTCGGCGAGCGGGAGCCGCACCTCTACGGGCGCGCCACACTCGCTGACGTCGAGGCGCTGTGCCAGAAGGCCGCCGACGATGCCGGGTTCGTCCTGGACTTCCGGCAGACCAACCACGAGGGGGTGCTGGTCGACGCGATCCAGGAGGTGCGCGGCTCGGCTGCGGGCATCGTCATCAACGCCGGGGCCCTCACCCACACCTCCGTCGCGCTGCGTGACGCACTGGCGGCGGTGAACGCCCCGGTCATCGAGGTGCACATCTCGAATGTGCACGCGCGCGAGGAGTTCCGGCACTACTCCTACCTGTCCGCCGTGGCCGAAGGCGTCATCGTCGGCTGCGGCATCCAGGGCTATGCCTTCGGCATCGCACGCGTGGCCGAGCTGGTGCGCAGCCGCGGCTGACCCCGCCTCCTCACCCCAGCACCAGGCCCATCCAGTACTCCGACACGGGGTGGCCGTCGACCCACATCGACTCCCGCCGCAGCCCCTCGATCTGGAACCCGCAGGCCAGGTAGAGGCCGAGAGCCGGTCGGTTGTGCTCCATCACGGTCAGCTCGAGCCGGGTCATGCCCGTCTCCCGTGCGGCGTCGATCGCGGCCGCCATCAGGGCTCGGCCGACGCCCTGGCCGCCGAAGGACTGGCGTACCCCCATGACGACGTAGCCGGTGCCCAGCGACCGCTGGAACGGCAGCACCGACACGTCGACGTACCCCGCGAGCCGGTCGGCGGCATGGCGGGCGCCGGTGTCCGCCACGATGACGTATGCCGGGTCCGCACCCTGGGCGATCGCCTCCAGCCGGGTGCGCAGCAGGGCGGTGTCGCGGGGCCGCTCGCCGGGGCTGAGCAGCATGAACGACGTCTCGCGGTCGAGGCAGAGCTGCAGGTCGAGCAGGCCCTGGGCGTCGTCGGGAGCCGCTGGCCGAACCGTCACCGGCGGACGGGACGGTCCGCCGCCAGGCTCGCCCGGCCCGGCAGTGTCTGGCATGGAGTCACCCTAGGTGGGCGATGGTCGGCCGGGGCGCGGTCGGTCCAGATTGGGGAGTGGCGGGGTGCCTCCGGCCGATTTCTTGTCCGGGCCGCGGACCGTGTAGTCTCGTCGCCGCACTACCGCGCGGTCGGTCAGCGGTCGGTCAGCGGCCGGTCCAGCGTGGTGAGCCGCCCCAATAGCTCAGTCGGCAGAGCGTTTCCATGGTAAGGAAAAGGTCTAGGGTTCGATTCCCTATTGGGGCTCAGGTGGGCGCCCCTCAGCGCCCAGCCTCGAGGCGGGGTAGCTCAGCTGGTTAGAGCGCACGACTCATAATCGTGAGGTCGCGGGATCGAGCCCCGCCCCCGCTACGAAGCGCGATTTCGGGAATGCTCCCGGAGTCGCGTATTCTGTTGCGTCGCTGCCCGCGTGGCAGATTCGATTCCTCCACCGACGTTTCTCCGCCCGAAGTTCCGAGAGCAGGTTGCCCCGTGGCCACGAAGACCGCCGACGTCCGCCCGAAGATCACCTTGGCGTGCACGGAGTGCAAGGAGCGCAACTACATCACCAAGAAGAACCGTCGCAACAACCCCGACCGGCTCGAGCTGATGAAGTTCTGCCCGCGCGAGCGCCGGCACACGCTGCACCGCGAGACCCGCTGACGCCTCCGCCGCGTCCTGCAGACCGCCCGCCGACCACTGGTCGGGGGCGGTTTTGTCGTCCTCCGGCGGCGCACCAATAGAGTGGCCGCCATGGCCGTGAACACAGACTTTGCGGGACGCACCTACCCGCCCAGTGGACCGTATGCCGTGGACCCGGCTTCCCTGGCGGCGTTCGCCGCAGCGGTGGGCTCGGACGACCCGGTGCACAGCTCGGCGGAGGCGGCCCGGGCCGCTGGCTACCGCGACGTCATCGCCCCGCCCACCTTCGCCGTGACGCTGGCCCAGCAGTGCGACCGGCAGCTGATCGAGGACCCGGAGGCGGGCATCGACTTCTCCCGGGTGGTCCACGGCGAGCAGAGGTTCGTCCACCACCGGCCGATCACGGCGGGGGACGAGGTCATGGGCACGCTGGTCGTCGACAGCGTTCGCGAGGCTGGCGGCCACGCCATGGTGACCACCCGCACGGAGCTCGCCACCACCTCCGGCGAGCCGCTGTGCACCTCGACCTCGACCATCGTGATCCGGGGAGGGGAGTGAGCATGGGCGTTCGCGCTGCGTCGGAGACTGCCGTCGGTGACGCCGTCGGACCGGTGACCATCACCGTGACCCGGGAGATGCTGGTGGCCTACGCCAACGCCTCGGGCGACCAGAACCCGATTCACCAGGACGAGGCCTTCGCGAAGTCCGTCGGCCTGCCTGACGTCATCGCCCACGGCATGTGGACCATGGGCGCCGTGGGCAGCGTGGTGTCGGAATGGGCTGGTGATGCCGGGCGGGTCGTGGAGTTCGGCACCCGGTTCACCAAGCCGGTTGTCGTCCCGCGGGATGGCGGCGCGCAGGTGGTCGTGGGCGGGACCGTGAAGGCCGTGGACGAGGCGACCCGTCGCGCGACTGTCGAGCTGTCGGCGACTGCCGGTGGCGAGAAGGTCCTGGGGCGCTGTGTCGCGGTCGTGCAGCTCGACTGATGCGTGAGGCGTTCGGAGCGCCGTTGGCGCCGCTCACAACCATGCGCGTGGGCGGGCCGGCGCGGCGGCTGGTGGTCGCGGAGACGACCGACGAGCTCGTCGACGCGGTGCGGGAGGTGGACGAGGCCGAGGAGCCGCTGCTGCTGGTCTCGGGCGGGTCGAACCTCGTGATCGCCGACGAGGGCTTCCCCGGGACGGTGGTCCAGGTGGCGACCTCGGGTGTCACCGTGGAGTCGGCGGATCTGTGCGGCGGCGTCATGGTGCGCGTGGCGGCCGGCGAGGACTGGGACGCGCTGGTGGCCCGGGCCGTCGACGAGGAGTGGTCGGGCATCGAGGCGCTCTCGGGCATCCCCGGGGGAACCGGTGCGACGCCGGTGCAGAACGTCGGCGCCTACGGTCAGGAGGTCGCGCAGACGATCGCCTCGGTCCGGGTGTGGGACCGCCACGACCAGCGGGTTCGCACCGTGAGCAACCTCGAGTGCGCATTCACCTACCGCCACTCGCTCTTCAAGGCCTCCGACCGCTACGTCGTGCTCGACGTGCTCTTCCAGCTCCTCCCCGGTGACATGTCGCAGCCGATCGCCTACGCCGACCTGGCCGAGCAGCTGGGCGTCGAGACAGGTGACCGTGTCCCACTCTCGCAGGCCCGGGAGGCGGTGCTCGCGCAGCGCCGGCGCCGCGGCATGGTCCTCGACCCGGACGACCACGACACGTGGAGCTGCGGCTCGTTCTTCACCAACCCGATTCTCTCGGCGCACCGTTTCGAGGAGCTGGAGCGGCGTGCGGCGGCGCTCCTCGGCCCTGGTGGACCCGTGCCGCCACGCTTCGCCGACCCCGACGGCAACGTCAAGACCAGCGCCGCGTGGCTGATCGAGAAGGCCGGTTTCGGCAAGGGCTACAACCTGCCCGGCCCGGCCGCGGTGTCCACCAAGCACACCCTGGCCATCACCAACCGGGGAGGCGCCAAGGCGTCTGACATCCGCGACCTGGCCCTGACCATCCAGTCGGGCGTGCGTGACGCGTTCGGCGTGACGCTGGTCAACGAGCCGGTCTTCGTGGGCCACAGCCTTTGAGGCCCACGCGCCGCATCCCGCCCAGGGCGGCTCTTACTCCCAGCCCTCGGTCGCCTCGGCGAAACGAATCAGGCCCTTGCGGACCGCTGCACGGCCCTTCTCCAGGAGGCTGGCGAACAGCAGGACGGCGAGCCCGAGCGCGATCATCAGGAGCCACCCGAGTGTGGTGTCCACGGCCGGCAGCAGCCGCACGAGCGGCACCCCGATGAGCATGACCACGGCGGCCAGCACGACGACTGAGCCCGTCGCCACCCGTCGGCGTACCCGCGTCACCACGCCCCAGCCGGTCAGGAGGATGCCCACGGCCCCAGCCAGCACGGCATACCCAACGGCCTCGGTCACGGCCTGGACGAAGGCTGCGCCCACCAGGAACCCGACCCCGACCAGCTCGAGAGCGACGATCTCCGGGGCTGCGACGCCCCCTCCATGCTGCTCGCGATCCCGTCGCCACAGCGCCTCGACAGCCAGGATGGCCACGCCAATCGGCATCGTGACCCATTGGGGACTGTGGCCCATGGCCTGCGTGCTGAACACGAGCCAGGCAGCGCAGGCGAGAACCGGGGAGAGCATCTGCAAAGCGGTGCTGCGGAGTGCCACACCGGCTGCCGCGGCCTGAAGGGCGGAAGCCGCGCGGCCGGGCGCCAGGAGCATGAGGTCGCCGGACGGAACCGCGGCCACGAGCGCGCTGACGGCCGTGGCGCCGCCGAGCACCAGGAGCGGTCCCCGCCAGTCGGCGGCCGTAGTGGACCCAACGGAGATCCACTGAGTCCACCGGTCGCCGGACCAGAACCTGAACGGGGCACGACGCATGGGGTCGTCGTACCAACCGGCAGGTGGCTCGACCATCTGGCTGCCGCCCACGGGGCAAGGGTGTCGCCGCGCCAGAACCCCACCAAGGGAACAAGGTCCCTGCACCCTCATCGATCCCGCCAGGGCCACCGCGGGAGCCCGGCCTGCCCCAACCTCGGGGCGCTCGGTCAGGCTTGGGCCGGCGGCCCTGCCAGCCACTCGTCGATGTCGGCCAGGGCCGGCTTCAGCACCTCGACCGGGGCGCGACTCGCGCGCAGCGAGCGACGCGCCAGCTCGGCCAGCTCCGCATCGCTGAAACCCAAAGGCCCACGTGCGATCTCGTACTGGGCCGCCAGCCGGTTGCCGAACAGCAGCGGGTCGTCGGCGCCTAGGGCAAGGGGTATGCCGGCTGCATACAGAGCGCGCAGCGGCACGTCCTCGGGCTCTCCGTACACGCCGAGGGCGACGTTGCTGCCCGGACACACCTCGAGCGCCACGCCGTTCTCGGCCACCATGTCGACCACGCGGGGGTCCTCGGCGGAGCGCACTCCATGACCGAGCCGGTCGGGCTCGATCGAGAGCAGGGTGTCCTCGACCGCGGCCGGACCCAGCAGCTCACCCGCGTGGGGCACCAGGGTCAGCCCCGCCCGCCTCGCGATCCTGAAGGCCGGCGCGAACTCCGCGGTGACCCCGCGCCGCTCGTCGTTGCTGAGGCCGAAGCCCACCACCGCACCCGGCCCCTCGCCGGCATACTGCCCTGCCAACCGCGCCAGGGCCCGCGCGTCGAGCGGGTGGCGGATCCGGCTGGCGGCGACGATCACGGCGACCTGGGCGCCGCCCAGCTCTGAGACTGCGCGGGCCTCGTCGAGCACGATCTCGAGGGCCGGCGTGATCCCGCCGACGAACGGCGCGTACGACGTGGGGTCGACCTGGATCTCCAGCCAGCGCGAGCCCTCGGCAGTGTCGTCGAGGGCCGCCTCCCGGACGATCCGCCGCATGTCCGACTCGTCCCGGACGCACGCGCGGGCCGCGTCGTAGAGCCGCTGGAACCGGAACCAGCCCCGCTCGTCGCGCGCGCTGAGCTTCGGCGGCCACCCCTCCTGGAGGGAGTCGGGCAGCCGGATGCGGTGCTTCTCGGCCAGCTCGCGCAGGGTGTCGATCCCCATCGACCCGGTGAAGTGCAGGTGGAGGTGGGCCTTGGGAAGGCTCACCACCGATCGGAGGTGCGCCTTGGGAGGGCTCGCCACCGATCGGGTCATGCCGGCCAGTGTGTCACCCGGCTCACCCGGTTCACTCGCCCTCCACGATGTGCATGGCGGACTCCTCCGGCGACTCACCGCCGGTGTCGGCGTACTCGTCGGCCTCCAGCTCGGCGTCGATGTCCTCGTGCGCGCCCTCGTCGGGAGCCACGAGGCGGCCGGCCGGGGCGTCGACCCGGTCGTCCTCGCCGAGGAAGTCGTCAGACGCCGGGATCGAGTCCTCGTCGTCGCCCCCGACGCGGTCCTCGTCGAGGTTCTCACGGTCGAGCCCGCCCTCGTCGTCCGGCGCGCCATAGGCAGAGTTGGGGTCCGGCTCCTCCTGCATGATGCGCTGCTCGATCGTCTCGTCCTGCGACTGCTCGTATGCCGTCGTCCCCCACTCGGTGCGGCGGTCCTGGGAGTCGGGGGGCGAGTAGCCCTCGTCGAGGGGGTCGCCGCCGCCCTCCAGGGTGTCCTCGGGCTGAAGCTGGTCCTCGTCGTCAATGCTGTAGCTGCCGAGGTCGTTGTCGAAGCTCTCGGTGCCGGGCTGGTCGCTCATGCCCCAACCCTGTTACGCCCCACGTCCTCACCGCAAGGCGCCGCACGGGTGCACCGCACCGAGATCAGCCTTCAGGGTCTGCGCGGGACCAGCCTTCAGGGCCTGCGCGGGATCGGCCGATCGCTCGCCAAGCATCAGCCGACCAGGCTCGCGCGGGAGCGGCCTATCGCTCGCCAAGGATCAGCCGGCTGCGTCCTCGGCCTCGAGCTTCTCCGCGGCAGCGAGCAGGACGCAGGTCGCCACGGCGTCCATCGCCTCCCTGACCTCCTCCAGGTCGGGGAACGTTGGCGCAAGGCGGATGTTGCGGTTGTGCGGGTCGCGGCCGTAGGGGAAGGAGGATCCCGCAGGCGTGAGCGCCACCCCTGCCGACTTGGCGAGCTCGACCACCCGCGACGCCGTGCCGTCCAGCACGTCCAGGCTGACGAAGTACCCGCCGGTCGGATGGGTCCAGGTCGCGACGCCCAGGCCCGCGAGGCGGTCGCTGAGCGCACGCTCCACCGCGGCGAACTTCGGCGCGATGATGGCGCGGTGCTGGTGCATGTGCGCTCGCACGCCGTCCGCCGACCCGAAGAACTCCGCGTGCCGCAGCTGGTTGACCTTGTCCGGGCCGATGGACCCCTTCGACAGGTGACTGAGGTACCACGCGACGTTCTCGACCGAGGCGGCCAGGAAGGCCACCCCGGCTCCGGCGAACGTGATCTTGGACGTCGACGCGTACATGACCGGCCGGTGCGGGTGGCCGGCCGCCGACGCCAGCGACAGGATGTCGGCGCTCTTGGCCTCGGCGTCGGTCAGGTGGTGGAGGGCATAGGCGTTGTCCCACAGGATCTTGAAGTCGGGGGCAGCCGTGGGCATGGACGCCAGCCTGGCGGCGACCTCCTGCGAGCACACTGCGCCCGAGGGGTTGGAGTAGGTCGGCACCACCCACATGCCCTTGACGCTGGGGTCGCTCGCTGCAAGGGCGGCGACCGCCTCCGCGTCGGGACCGTCGTCATGGAGGGGCACGGTGACCATCTCGATGCCGAACGACTCCAGCAGCGTGAAGTGGCGGTCGTAGCCGGGGACCGGGCAGATGAAGGTGACCTTGTCCTCCTTCGACCACGGCCGCTCGGAGTCGACCCCGCCGTGCAGCAGCAGGTCGACGACCGTGTCGTGCATCATCGACAGGCTGCTGTTGCCGCCCGCCATGAGCTGCGCGACGTCGACGCCTAGCAGGTCGGCGAAGATCTGCCGCAGCTCGGCCACGCCCTGCAGCCCCCCGTAGTTGCGCACGTCGGTGCCGCTCGCGTCCACGTGCCCACTCGGCAGCGTCAGCAGCCGCTCGGACAGGTCGAGCTGTGCGGTCGCCGGCTTGCCGCGGGTCAGGTCGAGCTTGAGGCTGCGCGAGAGCAGGCGGTCGTATGCCGCGCGCTGCTCCTGCGCGAAGGCCGACAGGTCCGCCGCGGACAGTGACGCCAGGGGTGCGGGGGCGGTGGGGGTGGTCTGCTCGGTCACGTCGGCCATGCTCCCAGAGTCTCGGTATGCCGTGCAGTCGCCATCCACAGCGCGAGTTGGCGAAGCGGGCGGCGGGTCACGTATGCTTCTGGTTCGGTTGACTTCGGCCATTCTTCCTGCATGCCCTGAACATGCTGGAGCGTGCGCCAGGCGGCCGGCGGAACTCGTTCGACCCAGCGGCGCGTTTCGAAGGGCAGTGGCTCAATTGGTAGAGCACCGGTCTCCAAAACCGGCGGTTGGGGGTTCGAGTCCCTCCTGCCCTGCACAGCAGGTTCGACCCCGGCGCCTGGCGCGGGGCCAGCAGTTCTGACCAGAGAAGAGGCATCGTGACCCAGCTGAGCGCGGACACCCGCGGTTCCGGCCGTGCCGGCCGCAGCCGTGACCGACGCGGCGGCAACCCGATCTCGCGCCTGTTCCACTCGATCAGCCTGTTCATCAGCCAGATCATCGACGAGCTGCGCAAGGTCGTTCGGCCGACCAGGTCCGAGCTGCTCAACTACACACTCGTGGTCATCGTCTTCGTGTCGGCGGTCATGGCTTTTGTGTCGGGGCTCGACTTCGCCTTCATCAAGCTCGTCCTGTGGGTCTTCGGCGGCTAGCAGCCGCCAGGCGCACCAGGGACCAGCACTTGCGCCCGTCCGAGGGCGCGCCCAAGGAAAGCAGAGAAGGAAGTAGGCATCAGCGTGTCCGAGCAGTGGACCACCGAGAGCGACAGCCTCGCCGAGGAGGCTGCGCTGACCAGTGACGCCCCCGTCCAGGCCGCCGAGGACACCGGTGCTGCGGCCCCGTCGTTCGACGACGGCGTGGTGGAGCATGCCGCCCCCGACGCGGCGGCTGACGCCGGCGCCACGCCGGCGCCCGGTGAGGTGGCGGAGCAGGCGCCAGCGGCGACGCCGACGGTCGACGCCGACGGCGACCAGCTGCCGGCCGACCCCGTGCAGGCGTTCAAGGACGAGCTGGCGAGCAAGTACGGCGACTGGTACGTCATCCACTCCTACGCGGGCTATGAGAACCGCGTGAAGGCCAACCTCGAGAACCGCATCGCCTCCCTCAACATGGAGGACTACATCTTCGAGGCCCAGGTGCCCATGGAAGAGGTCACCGAGATCAAGAACGGCCAGAAGAAGCTGGTTCGGCGGGTCCGGATGCCCGGCTATGTGCTGGTCCGCATGGAGCTCACCGACGAGTCCTGGGGCGCAGTCCGGCATACCCCTGGCGTCACCGGCTTCGTGGGCAACGCCCACCAGCCCGTGCCCCTGACACTCGACGAGGTCTTCGCGATGCTCAAGCCCGCCGACCTGGAGGCTCCGAAGGCGGAGGCGGGCGCGGGTGCTGCGGCAGCCGGCCGACCCAGCGAGGCGGCGGTCGTCGACTTCGAGGTCGGCGAGTCCGTCACCGTCATGGAGGGCCCGTTCGAGACCCTTCCGGCGACCATCTCGGAGATCAACCCCGACACCCAGAAGCTCAAGGTGCTCGTCTCGATCTTCGGCCGGGAGACGCCGGTCGAGCTGTCGTTCAACCAGGTCGCCAAGATCTGAAACACACGGGGGGCTTCGCCCCGTGGACCCCCCGAAAACCCCCGTGGACCCCTCGACAACAGCACCTTGTGGATCCGCCTCATAGGCGCCCCCGACAAACGCCCCCACAACTGAACAGCACTCACTGCAACCGAGTCATCGCCCACGGCGTAGGCCCACACCACAACAGAAAGAACGAGGAATGCCTCCCAAGAAGAAGGTCGCCGGCTTCATCAAGCTGCAGATCCAGGCTGGCGCGGCCACCCCGGCCCCGCCGGTCGGCCCCGCGCTCGGTCAGCACGGCGTCAACATCATGGAGTTCGTCAAGGCGTACAACGCGGCGACGGAGTCCCAGCGCGGCAACGTCATCCCGGTGGAGATCACGGTCTACGAAGACCGCTCGTTCACGTTCGTCACCAAGACCCCGCCGGCTGCCGAGCTGATCAAGAAGGCCGCTGGCGTGCAGAAGGGCTCGGGCGAGCCGCACAAGACCAAGGTGGCCCGGCTGAGCGCCGACCAGGTGCGCGAGATCGCCCAGCAGAAGATGGAGGACCTCAACGCCAACGACGTCGAGGCTGCCGCCAAGATCATTGCCGGCACGGCTCGCTCGATGGGCATCGAGACCGAGGCCCTCTGACCTCGGGGACCCTCCGGCCCCCCTGGGACCCAGAGGACCCCGGCACACCACCCGTGGCAGGGCCAGCGCTGGCCCGCAGACCACAACTCCGAACCGAAACATGCAGGAGCAGAGATGAAGCGCAGCAAGGCATACCGGGCGTCGGTCGAGAAGATCGACCCGGCCAAGGTCTACGCACCGCTGGAGGCGGTGCGACTGGCCAAGGAGACCTCCAAGACCAAGTACGACGCGACCGTCGAGGTTGCCCTGCGCCTGGGTGTCGACCCGCGCAAGGCCGACCAGATGGTCCGCGGCACCGTCAACCTGCCGCACGGCACCGGCAAGACCGCACGGGTCCTGGTCTTCGCCACCGGTGACAAGGCCGAGGCGGCCAAGGCAGCGGGCGCCGACTACGTGGGCTCCGACGACCTCCTGGAGAAGGTGGCCGGCGGCTGGCTCGACTTCGACGCCGTCGTCGCGACCCCGGACCTCATGGGCAAGGTCGGCCGGCTCGGCAAGGTGCTCGGCCCCCGCGGCCTGATGCCGAACCCGAAGACCGGAACGGTCACCATGGACACCGGCAAGGCCGTGACCGACATCAAGGGCGGCAAGATCGAGTTCCGCGTCGACAAGCACGCCAACCTCCACTTCATCATCGGCAAGACCTCCTTCGACGAGAAGTCGCTGGTGGAGAACTACGCAACGGCGCTGGAGGAGGTCCTTCGACTCAAGCCAGCCGCGTCGAAGGGCCGGTACATCACCAAGGCCACGATCTCGACGACCATGGGTCCCGGCATCCCGCTGGACTTCTCCCGCACCCGCAACCTCCTGGTCGAGGAGGAGTCGCCGGCCTGAGCCTGCGCCGCAGCCGACACGACGAGGCCCTCCACCCCGGTGGGGGGCCTCGCTGTTCACGGATTTGGCGCGGAGGCCCAGCGCCCCGTAGCCTTGACCTCGACCAAAGACCGCCGGTTGTCCCGTGCCACAGGCACGTGACCGAAGGTTCCGCTCGAAGCGGGCAGCCAGCGCAGGCCGATGCACGCGAACACCGACCGTCCAGCTCCACGGCTGCGGCCCGTGTCCTGTGAGCCCCGGGCCCTGCGCCGGGGCCTTTCTGTTGATCGGACTCAGTTCCGATCGAAGGCAGCTTCGTGCCTCACCTTCGCCGTCGGTCACTCATGACGGAAGGAGGCCACATGGCAAAGTCTGAGAAGGCTGCCGCCATCGCCGAGCTGACGGACAAGTTCCGCTCCTCGAGCGCGGCCGTGCTCACGGAGTACCGCGGCTTGTCCGTGAAGCAGCTGACCCAGCTGCGCAGCTCCCTGCGCGGGCAGGCGACCTACGCCGTGGTCAAGAACACGCTGACCGAGCTTGCTGCCAAGGAGGCCGGCGTCACGGCTTTCGACGGCCAGTTCGTCGGTCCCTCGGCCATCGCCTTCATCGAGGGCGACCCGGTCGTGGCGGCCAAGGGCCTGCGTGATTTTGCCAGGGCACACCCACTGCTGGTGATCAAGGCCGGCGTTCTCGACGGCAAGACCCTCACCGCGGAGGACATCACGAAGCTCGCGGACCTCGAGTCCCGCGAGGTGCTCCTCGCCAAGCTGGCCGGCGCCATGAACGCCTCGCTCAGCAAGGCTGTCTACCTCTTCGCCGCGCCCCTGTCGCAGGCCGCCCGGGCCGTCGACGCCCTGCGCGCGAAGGTCGAGGCGGAGGGCCCGGTAGCTGCTGCTGCCGCTCCGGTCGCCGAGGCTGCCGAGGAGACCCCGGCCGAGGCCCCCGTGGCCGACGCCATCGCAGACGTCGCCGAGGGTGGCGACGAGGGCTGACTTTCGCGGCTGGTGCCAACCAGCGCGTGAGGCCGCTCAACCAACAAACCGCCACTCACGGCATACAGCAAGAGAGAAAGGACGCCCACCATGGCGAAGCTCAGCACCGACGAGCTCCTTGACGCTTTCAAGGAGATGACCCTCATCGAGCTCTCGGAGTTCGTGAAGCAGTTCGAGGACACCTTCGGCGTCACCGCCGCCGCGCCGGTCGCGGTTGCGGCTGCCGCTCCCGCGGGTGGTGGCGGCGAGGCCGCTGCCGAGGAGGAGCAGGACGAGTTCGACGTCGTCCTGGTCGCCGCCGGCGAGAAGAAGATCCAGGTCATCAAGGAGGTCCGCGCGCTGACCTCCCTCGGCCTCAAGGAGGCCAAGGACCTCGTGGACGGCGCCCCCAAGCCCGTCCTGGAGAAGGTCGACAAGGCTGCCGCGGAGAAGGCCAAGGACGCCCTCGAGGGCGCCGGCGCCACCGTCGAGCTCAAGTGACGTGCGCCCCGCGGGAGCGGGGCAGCCAGCACGCGCGGGCGGGACAGGTCACCAGACCTGTCCCGCCCGTTCACGTCCCCAGACAGATCCCGGCCGTAACCCTGGCCTGCCGGCCTCGTTGACCAGACCAGTCCGGGTCCATAGAGGCACAACAACCATCCGTCGCCCGGGTGTCCGGCCCGGTCAACCCGGGTCGGGACAGCAGCGTGCTGAGCCGGGAAGGGTGAGTTCGACGTGGGTGTCGAGATCAGGGTCGAGGGCCTCACGAAGCGCTTCGGGTCCCAGACCATCTGGAACGAGGTGACGCTGACGCTGCCAGCAGGCGAGATCAGCGTGATGCTGGGCCCTTCCGGCACGGGGAAGTCGGTGTTCCTCAAGACGCTGGTGGGGCTGCTCAAACCCGACGCAGGCGCGATCTGGATCAACGGCAGTGACCTCACCTCCTTGCGCGAGCACGACCTCTACGAGGTGCGCAAGCTCTTCGGCGTCCTGTTCCAGGACGGTGCGCTGTTCGGGTCGATGAGCCTCTACGACAACATCGCCTTCCCGCTGCGCGAGCACACCCGCAAGAGCGAGACGGAGATCCGGCGGATCGTGGCGGAGAAGATCGAGCTCGTCGGCCTCCAGGGCGCGGAGGGGAAGCTGCCTGGCGAGATCTCCGGTGGCATGCGCAAGCGGGCCGGCCTGGCCAGAGCCCTCGTGCTCGACCCCGAGATCATCCTCTTCGACGAGCCGGACTCCGGGCTGGACCCGGTGCGGACGGCATACCTCAACCAGCTGATCGTCGACCTGAACGCCCAGATCGAGGCGACCTTCCTGATCGTCACGCACGACATCAACACCGCGCGCACGGTCCCGGACAACATCGGCCTGCTGTACCACCGTCACCTCGCGATGTTCGGTCCGCGCGAGATGCTGCTCAGCTCCCAGGAGCCGGTGGTGCGGCAGTTCCTCAACGCCCAACGCGTCGGCCCGATCGGCATGTCCGAGGAGAAGGACGCCGACGAGCTGGCAGCCGAGTCCGGCCAGGAGCTGCCTCCGCTGCCGCCGATCACGCTCCAGCTCGACCCGAGCGACGGCCGCCCGCGGCGCACCGCCCGTCCGGCGGGGGAGTGGTGCCGCCTCAACGGCGTCACCCCACCGCCCGGTTCCTTCGCCGGGGCTGCGCCGCCCGTCGCGGCCGGCATCGGCGAGGTCGGCCCGCCGGCCCAGGGGGTGCTCGCGTGAGCCTGCTGACCAGCCGGCCGGTCGACGCGGCCCTGCGGCAGAGCGGGTCCCTCTTCGCGCTGGCGCTGGACGTGCTGCGCTCGCTGCCGAAGCGGCCCTTCCAGGGCAAGGAGCTCATCCAGCAGGCATGGTTCGTCGCCTCCGTCACCATCGTGCCGACCGCCCTGGTGTCCATACCCTTCGGCGCGGTCATCGCACTCCAGCTCGGGACCCTCACCCGTCAGCTCGGCGCGCAGTCGTTCACCGGGGCCGCCAGCGTGCTCGCGGTGATCCGGGAGGCCTCGCCGATCGTCACCGCCCTGCTCATCGCCGGCGCGGGCGGCTCGGCGATCTGCGCGGACCTCGGCTCGCGCAAGATCCGCGAGGAGATCGACGCGATGGAGGTGCTCGGCATCAGCCCGGTCCAGCGGCTGGTGGTGCCGCGGGTGCTCGCCGCCATGCTCGTCTCGGTGCTGCTGAACGGCCTGGTGTCCGTGGTCGGCGTGGCCGGCGGCTACTTCTTCAACGTCATCATCCAGGGCGGCACCCCTGGCGCGTACGTCGCGTCGTTCACGGCGCTGGCGCAGTTAGCGGACCTGTGGACCAGCGAGATCAAGGCCCTCGTCTTCGGTGCGATCGCCGCGATCGTCGCCTCCTACAAGGGGCTGACCGCCGGCGGTGGTCCCAAGGGCGTCGGCGACGCCGTGAACCAGAGCGTGGTCATCACGTTCATGCTCCTGTTCGTCGTGAACTTCGTGATCAGCGCCGTCTACTTCCAAGTCGTCCCCCAGAAGATCTGATGGCAGGCAGCGACATGAGCACAGCACGCGCCGGCAGGGTCGTCGCCCTGGGCCGCCGCCCCGTCGAGGCGCTCGACGCCCTGGGTGAGCAGATGCGCTTCTACGTGCGTTCGCTCGCCTGGAGTGGCCGCACCGTACGCCGCTACAAGAGCGAGGTGGTCCGGCTCCTGGCCGAGGTCTCGCTGGGCACCGGGGCCCTCTCCGTCATCGGAGGCACCGTGGGCGTCATCGCCTTCCTCGCCTTCTTCACCGGCAGCCAGGTTGGGCTCCAGGGGTACTCGTCCCTCAACCAGCTCGGGACCGGCGCCTTCGCGGGCTTCATCTCGGCATACCTCAACACCCGCGAGATCGCCCCTCTGGTCGCGGCCCTGGCCCTCGCGGCCACGGTGGGCTGCGGCTTCACCGCACAGCTCGGCGCGATGCGGATCTCCGAGGAGGTCGACGCACTCGAGGTCATGGGAGTCCCGTCACTGCCCTTCCTCGTGACCACCCGGATGATCGCCGGCTTCGTCGCCGTCGTTCCGCTCTACGTCCTCGGGCTGCTCTGCTCCTACGGCGCCACCAGGCTGATCGTCACGGGGTACTTCGGCCAGTCCAAGGGCACCTACGACCACTACTTCCACCTTTTCCTACCACCAGTGGACATCCTCTACTCCTTCCTCAAGGTGGTCGTGTTCGCGGTCGTGATCATCCTGATCCACTGCTACTACGGCTACACCGCCTCGGGCGGCCCAGCCGGGGTCGGTGTGGCCGTCGGCAGGGCGGTGCGGACCTCGATCGTCACCATCAACATCGTCGACTTCTTCTTCTCCCTCGCCGTGTGGGGCGCCACGACCACGGTGCGGATCGCGGGGTAGCGGCGCATGAGCCTCACCACGCCTGGTCCCGACGGCATTCTCCGTCGCCTCGGCAACCATGCCTACGGCGGCGCGTTCCTCCTCGTCGTCGCAGCCCTCCTGGCCCTCTCGGTCGCCACGTTCCAGAAGCGGTTCACCAGCGTTGTCATGGTGACACTGGGCACCGACCGGATCGGAAACCAGCTCCAGGAGGCATCGGACGTCAAGATCCGGGGACTGGTCGTGGGGGAGGTCCGGCACATCACGGTGACGCCGTCCGGCGCTCGCCTGGACCTTGCCCTCGATCCCCGCCAGGTGGGCCTGATCCCGGGCAACGTGACCGCGCGCCTGCTCCCCAAGACCCTCTTCGGTGAGCGCTTCGTCGACCTCGTGATCCCTCCCACCGGACCGCGGGGGCGGCTCCAGCCGGGCGCGCACATCGGCCAGGACCGCACCGCTGTGGCCATCGAGCTGGAGCGGGTGTTCGACGACCTTCTCCCGCTGCTGCGCACGGTGCAGCCGGAGAAGCTGGCCGCCACGCTGAACGCCCTCGCCACCACCCTCGACGGGCGCGGTACCCAGCTGGGCCGGACCATCGTGTTGGCCGAGCGGTACTTCGAGAAGATCAACCCGAAGCTGCCCGTGATCCAGCAGGACATCTCTGGGCTCGCTGACCTCGCTTCGACGTATGCCGTGGTCGCGCCACAGCTGCTCCGCGCCGCCACTGCTCTGCTCACCACGAACAAGACGATCGTGGAGCGGAAGGACGATCTTTCCGGGTTCTTCGCAGGCACAGCCGGATTCGCCAATACGGCGACCGACTTCCTCGCTGAGAGCGGGGACCGGATCATCCAGGTCGGCCGGGTGCAGCGGCCCACCCTGGCCGTGCTGGCGAGGTACTCGCCCACCTACCCGTGTATGGCGTCCGGGCTGGTGGAATGGCTGCCACGGATCGACCGGGTTTGGAGCGGCCCGAGCTTCCACATCACCCTGGAGGTTGCTCCGCAGCGGCCCGCCTACCACCCCGGCGAGGAGCCGGCCTGGGGCGAGCGGCGCGGGCCGGACTGCTTCGGCCTGCCGCGTCCGCCGGGCTCGCAGGCGCACCCGCGACAGGGCGCGACGTTCGACGACGGGACGGACCAGTCGAGCGGCTCCGCATTGACCAGCTCCGCGTCGAGCGCGCTGCCCTCGGCGCTGTCGGGCCGGGTGGGAGCCGCGTCTGGCGATCCTGACACGGGTTCCGCGGGAACGGTCGACGAGCAGGAGCTGGTCGCGGCGCTGCTCAGCCCCGAAGGGGGGCGGCCCTCGGCCCTGACCACGCTGCTGGCAGGCCCCCTGCTGCGCGGGATGGTGGTGAGCAACTCGTGAGGACCACGTCGAGCCTGGTCAAGCTCGTCGGCTTCATCGTCGTCACGCTGCTGGCCACGGGCATGCTCGCTGCCACCATTGCGAACGTCCAGCTGGGCGACCGCGCCGCGTACCGAGCCGTCTTCAAGGACGTCACCGGCCTGGCGCCAGGTCAGGACGTGCGCATCGCCGGGGTCCGGGTCGGCACCGTGAAGGACATCTCGGTGAACGCCGACCGCACCACGGCACTGGTGGCCTTCGACGTGGCCCGGACGAGCGTCCTCACGCAGGGCACCGTGGCCACGGTCAAATACCGCAACCTGGTAGGGGAGCGGTACATCGCCCTGACCCAGGAGCCGGGCGCTGCCGCGCCGCTCCGAGACGGGGCGACGATCGGCCTCAGCCACACGCATTCCGCCCTCGACCTCACGACCCTGTTCAACGGCTTCAAGCCGCTGTTCGCAGCCCTGTCGCCCAAGGACGTCAACGAGCTGTCCCAGGAGATCATCGCGGTCCTCCAGGGCGAAGGCGGCGACATCGACTCCCTGCTGTCGAACACCGCATCGCTCACCTCCACGCTCGCCGACCGCGATGCCGTCATCGGCCGAACCATCACCAACCTGAACACCGTGCTGTCGACGGTCGGCGACCACGACACGGCGCTCAACGAGCTGATCACCCAGCTGCAGCGGTTCATCTCCGGCTTGGCGGCCGACCGGAAGGCGATCGGGGCCTCGCTCACCAGCATCAACTCGCTGACCGCCCAGACGGCGGATCTGCTGCGGGTCACCCGGCCCTCGGTCAAGGGCGACGTGGCAAACCTCCGGGCGCTGGCGACGACGCTCAACAAGCCCTCCAACACCGCCCTCTTCGAGAAGTTCATGGCGAACACGCCGGGCAAGCTCGACGCCATCACCAGGACGGCGACCTATGGATCGTGGTTCAACTTCTACCTCTGCCGGTTCGACGGCCGGGTCGTCATGCCGAGCGGCCTGCCAGTCTCGCCCTCGTACAGCATCGCCGCGGCGAGGTGCCGATGAGCATCCCGTTCCGCGAGCGCAACCCCGTCCCGATCGGCGTGACCGGCCTGCTCGTCATCGCCCTCCTGCTGGTCCTGGCCTTCAACGCGGCCAGCCTTCCCCTCATCGGCGGCGGCACGGCATACAGCGCAGCTTTCACGGAGGCCGGGGGCCTGCGCGACGGCGACGACGTGCGGATCGCCGGCGTGAAGGTGGGCAGGGTCAAGGCGGTCGACCTCGCCGGCGACCACGTCGTGGTCAGGTTCGTGATCACCGGGGACGCCGCCTTCGGGCCGCAGACCGGTGCGTCCGTGCGCATGAAGACGCTGTTGGGACAGAAGTTCCTGTCGCTGGAGCCGAAGGGACAGGGGCGGATGCGCGCGGGGGCGCAGATCCCGCTCGACCGGACGATCTCCTCCTACGACATCGTCAACGCGTTCGCCGACCTGACCACGACCACCGAGCGGATCGACACCACGCAGCTGGCCCGGTCGCTGGACGTGCTCGCCGCCGAGTTCAAGGACAGCCCCGCGCACGTGCGGGCCGCTCTCGACGGCCTCGGCCGCCTGTCGCGCTCGATCGCCTCCCGCGACGAGCAGCTGCGACAGCTGCTCGCCAGCGCGAGCAAGGTGTCGGGCACCGTCGCCCAGCGCAACGACGCCGTCGAGGCCCTGATCCGCGACGCCGACCTGCTGATGGCCGAGCTGAACGAGCGCCGCGAGGCGATCCACACGCTGTTCACCAACACCTCGGCCATGGCGCAGCAGGTCAGCGGCCTGGTGCAGGACAACCGCGCGCAGCTGAGGCCGGCCCTCGACCAGCTGAACCAGGTGCTGGCCGTGCTCCAGAAGCACCAGCAGGACCTCGCCAGGGCTATCCAGGCGATGGCGCCGTTCACCCGGGTGTTCGCCAACACCCTCTCCACGGGGCGCTGGTTCGACACGTACATCCAGAACCTGACCACCCCCGTCGGGGCCCCCGGATGAGCGCGCAGCAAGCCCAGCGGCGGGTAGGGCTCCTCGGCCGGATCGGCATCGACGACCTCGTCGTCCGCATCGGCCTGGTCGGACGCGTCCTGGCCGGCCTTCTCGCCACTGCCCTGGTCGCCGCCGCGTTCACGTTCTGGCCCCGCAGCGAGAAGGTCCACGTGACAGGCGAGTTCGTGCGAGCCGTGGGTCTCTTCCCCGGCTCCGATGTCCGGGTCCTCGGCGTCAAGGTCGGCGAGGTGACCAGCGTCGTTCCGCAGGGCGACCACGTGGCGGTCGACCTCGAGTTCGACGACAAGTACCGCGTTCCCGCCGAGGCGAAGGCCGCCGTCGTCGCCCCCTCACTGGTGAGCGACCGCTACGTCCAGCTCTTCCCCGCCTACACCTCGGGGCCGACCATGCGCGACGGCGCGTCGATCGGCCTGGAGCGCACGGCGGTGCCCGTCGAGCTCGACCGGGTCTCCCAGAGCCTCGACGACCTGCTGGTCGCACTCGGACCGGAAGGGGCGAACAAGCAGGGCGCGCTGTCGCGGCTCCTGGACACCTCGGCCCGCAACCTCTCCGGCCAGGGCCAGCACCTCCACGACACCAACCGCGACCTGTCGGCAGCACTGTCCGCGCTCTCCGGCGGCCGCAACGACCTGTTCGACACGGTCAAGAACCTCCAGTCCTTCACGACGATGCTGGCCACCAACGACACCCAGGTCCGGCGGCTCAACGCCGACCTTGCGACGGTCTCGACCCAGCTCGACGGGGAGCGCGACGACCTCTCCCTGGCCCTCAAGAACCTTGCGATCGCGCTGGATGACGTGTCGACGTTCGTCCACGACAACCGGGCGGCCGTCAAGACCTCGGTCAGGCGCCTCGAGGATGTGACCCAGAGCGTGGCCCAGCAGCGCAATGCCCTGGCCGAGACGCTCACCAACGCCCCCGTCGCGCTCAGCAACCTCCAGAACGCGTACAACCCGGCGACCGGCACCCTCGACACCCGCTCCAACGCCAGGCAGCTCGACGACCCGGCGCTCTTCCTGTGTGCTCTCGTCAGTGGCCCGACAGGTCCGAGCGACTCCTCGCTCTGCGACGCGTTGCGCTCGTCGCTGCCCCCGGGTGGCTTCTCCGGCACCGACGGCGTGGACCTGCCGCTCAACCTCCTCTCGGCGGTCCCGGGAGCCGGTCTGGCCGAACCGACGGCCGACCTGCGCGGTGCCGACCCCAGCCTGGGCGGCCTGCTGGGCAGGGAGGTCCGATGACCCACGCGGGAAGACCAGGTCGTATGCCGTCGGGCCGGCTCGTGCGCGCGGCCGCGGCTGGCGTGACCACCCTGGGTGCGCTGCTGGCCGCGGGATGCCAGGGCGCCTACGACCTGCCGCTCCCCGGTGGGGCCGCGACCGGCCGCGACGCCTACCGGGTCACCGCGGAGTTCGCGGACGTCCTCGACCTGGTGCCGCAGTCGTCGGTGAAGGTCGACCAGGTCACCGTCGGGACGGTCGAGCGGGTCGAGCTCAACGGCTGGACCGCCAAGGTGACCCTCCGGCTGCCCCGGTCGGTGGCGCTGCCGGACAACGCGGTGGCCGAGCTGAAGCAGACGTCGCTGCTCGGGGAGAAGTACGTCGAGCTGGCCCCGCCGCCCACCGGGGCCGTCGGTCGTCTGGCCGACGGCGACAACATCCCGCTCGCCCGCACGGGCCGCAACCCAGAGGTCGAAGAGGTCCTTTCGGCGATGTCCCTGCTGCTCAACGGGGGTGGGGTGGCCCAGCTCAAGGTGATCGAGGCGGAGCTCAACAACGCCATCCGCGGCCACGAGAAGGACATCCAGGGCCTGGTCACCCAGCTCGACACCTTCGTCTCGGGCCTCGACACCCAGAAGGCCGAGATCGTCCGGGCCCTCGACAACCTCGATCGGCTGGCCGGCCGGCTGGCCCGGCAGAAGGACCAGCTCGCTGCGGTCCTTGACGAGACGCCCAAGGGGCTCAAGATCCTGGCTGACCAGCGCAGGCAGCTGACGTCCATGCTGACCGCCCTGAGCCGCCTCGGCGACGTGGGGACGCGCGTCATCAGGGCCTCCTCGTCCGACACGGCCGCCAACCTCGCGGCGCTGCAGCCGATCCTGGGCGAGCTGGTGAAAGCCGGCGACGACCTTCCCAAGTCGCTCCAGCTCCTCCTCACGTATCCGTTCCCGGACTCCTCGCTGCAGGGGATCAGGGGCGACTACACCAACCTCTACATCACGGCCGACCTCGACCTGAAGGCCCTGCCCTACCTGCTGCCCGGCTCTGGGCCGCCGTATCCGAGCCCGCCGGCCCCACCGGGCACGCCGCGGCCCGGCCAGACGCCAACGGTCCCCTCCCTGCCGGTCCCGACGCCCAGCCCGTCGAGCAGCCCATCGAGCAGCCCGGGCGGCCTGTGCCCGCCCCTGTGCCTGGCGCCCGACGCGAGCGGCGGCAGCAACCGGGCGGGGGACCGGTCTTGGACGTCGCTGTATACAACGGAGGGCGCGGCATGATCCGCCGCTCGGTCAAGCTCCAGCTGCTCGCCTTCATGCTGATCACCCTGGTGACGGTCGCCATCCTCTCGGCCCGCTACGTCGGGCTGGGTGACCGACTGCTCGGCGGCACCTACCTCGTGACCGCGGACTTCGCGCAGTCGGGTGGCATCTTCGTCGGCTCCGAGGTGACCTACCGGGGGGTCAGGGTGGGCCGCGTCGAGCGGCTGCGCCTCGACCCGACGGGGGTCCTGGTCGACGCGCGGCTGGACCGCGGGACGCAGGTCCCCCGGGACACTGTCGCCGTCGTGGAGAACCGCTCCGCTGTCGGCGAGCAGTACCTCGATCTCCAGCCGCGGCGCCAGGGCGGCCCGTTCCTCAGGGCTGGAGACGTCATCCCGCGTGCGAGCACGCGCTACCCCCTGCGGGTCGACCAGCTGCTCCAGGACTTCGATGACACGGTCCAGTCGGTTGACAAGAAACGGCTCAAGGCTGTGACCGACGAGCTGGGGCTCGCCTTCGCCGACGGGGGGCACGACCTGCAGCGACTTCTCGACAGCAGTGACGCCCTCACCCGGTCGGCCACCGAGGCGCTCCCCGAGACCGTCAAGCTCATCGACGACGGACGCCTGGTCCTGGAGACGCAGCGCCGTGGGTCTCGACAGCTCGTCGACTTCTCCACCAGCTTCGCCGACCTTGCGGAGACCCTCAAGGGCAGTGACGGCGACCTGCGGGTCATCCTCGACCGCGGCGCCATCGCTTCCCGAGAGCTCGACGCCCTCATCCGCGAGAACCGGGGACCGTTGGCAGCTCTGCTGGCGAACCTCATCACGGTGGGACAGGTGACCACCGCACGCGTCGACGGCATCCAGCAGCTCCTGGTGACCTACCCCGACGTCGTTGCCGGCGGCTTCACGGTCGTGCCGGGCGACGGGACCGCGCACTTCGGCCTGGCGCTCGCGAATGAGCCGCCGGTGTGCACCAAGGGCTACGAGGGCACCAGGAAGACCGCCCCCAGCCAGGTCACCAACCTGCCGCCGCTCAACCGCGCGGCTCGATGCACCCTGCCACGAGGCTCCGCTAGCTCGGTCAGGGGTGCCCAGAACGCACCCGGCCCGTCCAGCGGCACCAGCTCCGCCGTCCCCCAGGCCGTGACCTCGCCGGGTGCTGCCTCGTTCTCCTTTGCAGCGGAGGGGCAGCCACTGCCCCTCGGCAACACCGAGCTGGCGGCCGCGCTCACGGGCAGCGACCTGCCCAGCATCCTCATCCCCGTGCCGCCGCCGGGGGCGAAAGGAGCGAACCAATGGCTGTGGATGATGCAGGCCTCGGCGCAGTGAGCCGAAAGTGGCCGCCCACGCTTCCGACCGGCCAACCGGCCCCGCGCCCCGCCATCCGGCTCGGTGCAGGTCGCGGAGCCTTCACGCCGCGACTGGCCTGGGCCCTGGCTGCGACGGTGCTTCTCGCCGCCGTCGCCGTGGGAGCCACCCTGGGTCGGGACTGGTGGAGCGCCCGTCAGGTCGCCGGGGCCAACGCCGGCGCGCTCGCTGCCGGGCGCCAGCTTGCGGTCAACTTCGCCACGATCGACTACCGGCGGGTCGACCAGGACACCGCGCGGGTCAGGTCCGGCGCCACCGGCCCGTTCCTCGCCGGCTACACCTCCTCACTGCAGCAGCTCAGGAAGGTGCTCATCGAGAACAAGTCGGTGTCCACCGTGGAGCGGGCCGAGGCCGGCCTGGTGTCGGGAGACCTCGACTCCGCCCGGGTCATCGTCGGCATCGTGGCGCCGACGAGCAACACGGCCATTCCCCAGGGCGAGAAGAAGACCTATCGGATCAGGCTCGACCTGCAGAGGGCGGGCGACAGCTGGAAGGTGGCTGGTCTTGACTTCGTTGGCTGACAAGGCAACCCGAACACGACGGCGTGTTGCTGGGGAGCGTCCGAGGTCCCGCAGCGGGCAGGTGGAGCCGGCCCGGGTCGTCCGCCCCCGCACTGCTGGGCAGCGTCTGCGCGAGGTCGGCGGGTTCGGTGCCGACCGCGCCGCGCCGCACGGCAACGTTGCCAGCCGCAACCCCGGCACCAGCAACCCCGGCACCAGCAACCCCGGCACGCAGCGCGCGCCCCGGCACGGTGCGCTGCTGCATCCGCTCGCCCTGCCGTCAGCCACCCTCCTCGCAGCCCTGGCACTCTTGGCCGCCACGCTCCTGCTGTCGCTGCGCGACCCCGGCGCTGACGCCCGCAGCGGGCGCTCGGCCGCCGCGCAGGCCAAGCTCAGCCTGGAGCAGATGCTCAGCTTCGACTACCGGACGTTCGACGCGGACAGCGCGAGGGTGCAGCCGCTGCTCGCCGGCCCCTTCCGCTCCGAGTTCACCGCGACGATGGCCGCGCAGATCAAGCCGCTGGCGCAGAGGAGCAAGTCCGTCGTCCGGGCCCGGGTCTATGACGTCGGCGTGGTGAGCGCGTCCGACAGGTCGGTCACCGTGCTTGCGTTCGTCAACCAGGCCAAGACCTCGAGCGACCTGGAGCGGCCTGCCATCGACCAGAACCGGGTGATCGCCACGCTCACCAGAGTCGACGGGCGCTGGCTCATCTCGGGCCTGAAGGCCTTCTGACCTGCCAGCCGGCGCTTGTCGGCTCTCGCGCGCAGGGTCGGTGACGTCGGTCTCTCAGGCGGGGGGAGGAGGCGGTATGCCGGGTGCGCACCGTGCGCACCCGGCATACCTGCGTCTGCTGCTGGGTCCCGCGGGCGGCGCCCCGGATCGGGCTGGAGGGCGGCCTTCAGCGATCCCGGCCACTCGCGGCCACCAGAAGGCCTCCGACGCCGAGGAGGAGGGCCAGGCCCAGCAGAAGCGTCGCGAACGCGACGTCCTCGCCGGCGAGGAGTGGTCCCGCCGACGCCCCGACGAACAGCGCCAGGCCAGCCAGGCCGAGGGCGCCGCCGCGCAGCCTGCCCGCGCGGGCGCTCACGACGCCGATCGAGGCGGGGACGACCATGGCGATCCCGGCGACGAACACCCCGGTGGCGACGGTCAGCCCGGCGAGGTGCCTCGATGCGAGCGCCTCGGCCACGAGAGCGAGCGCTGCGACGGCGAAGCCGGCCTCGGCCACGCGAGCTGGTCCGAGGTGGCCGGCTAGCCAGCCCGCCAGCGGAGCGAGGGCCATCCCGGGCAGGCCGGCCAGCCGCACGAGCAGGATGCCGTGGTGCCCGAGGCCGAAGTGCGTCTGGAGGAGGGGGCCGAGCGCCGAGTACATGGCCACGAAGCTGAGCAGCACCGTCAGCATCGCCGCCAGGACGAGGGCAAGGCCGCGGCGCGACGCGAGCGAGACGAGCCCGCGGTAGCCAGCGGCGAGGCTGCCGGGAGGTCCGGACCTCGGCGCCTCGGCCAGGACGACGGCCAGGGCGACGGCAGCCAGCCCCAGCGCGGGAGCCGCCAGTCCGAAGACCCAGCGCCAGCCCCATGCCTGCGCCACGGCCTGCGCGTAGACCTGCCCGAGGATGCCGGCGACCAGGAAAGCGGTCGAGATCGCGCCAACGGCCGTCGAGCGCCAGCGGACCGGGAACGCCTCCCCGACGTAGGCGAGCGCGACCGCGGCGAAGCTCGAGGCCAACAGGCCCTGGACCGCCCGAGCGGCGCCGACGGCGCCCAAGGAGCCGGAGGCCGCGACCGCCGCCGTCGCCAGGGCCAGGGCGCCCATGCCCGGGACGAGCACTCGCTTCCGGCCGTACCGGTCCGACAGCGGTCCGAAGACGAGGAAGCCCAGCGCATAGGCGAGGCTGTATGCCGTGCCCAGGGCGGCTGCTGCCGGCGCAGACCTGCCGCCGGAGCCCAGGACCGCGACGAGCGGGATGGCGACGTACAGCTGGACGAGCACCAGGAGTGCGCAGAGGACCAGGACGAGGAGGGGGGCGGCAACCCGCTCACCGACGAGACCGCCGCTGGCGGCGGCGTCCCGCTCCGGGGCGCCGCGCTCGGCTGCACCCGTCGAAGAGCCCATCCTGCTCCCTTCGTCTCCCGTGGAGGCTACGCCTCGCCGCAGGTCGGATCGCCCGGGATGGGCGAATCTGGTCGGCCTGTCTGATCGGCCTGATCGGCCTGTCTGGTCGGCCCTTCTGGTCCCCCTGTCTGGTCGGCCCTGAATCATGTCCCGAGAACGCTTCGGGACGCGCCCCGCGAGGGTTACGCTTGACGTGACGAGCGTTGGGGTCCATCCTCATGCCGTCTGGCTCTCCACGGGCCCGACCACCCCGCCAGCCCTCAGGCTGGACAGGGCTGGACTATCCTGCCCTTCTTCGGGTATGCTGTCGCTTTGCGCTGCCTTTTGTCCTCGATCCGTCGCAACGATTGCTCTTGCTGAGCCGCTCATTGCCGTGCCCTCCGCACGGACACCGCGGCCCTGCGCGACACGTCGCTTCGGGGGACCCTGGTCGATGGCCGCGCTCGTCTCCAGAAAAACAAAAGGCCCGTGGAAGGACCATCCTTGGCTGCCTCGCGCAACGCGACCCAGACTGTGTCCACTGCACGGACGGCCTCCGGCCGTCTGTCGTTCGCAAAGATCCGCGAACCCCTCGAGGTCCCCGACCTCCTCGCACTCCAGACGGAGAGTTTCGACTGGCTGCTCGGCAACGAGCGCTGGCAGTCCCGTGTCGCAGAGGCCAAGGCGGCCGGCCGCAATGACGTGCCGGACCGCTCGGGCCTCGAGGAGATCTTCGAGGAGATCTCCCCGATCGAGGACTTCAGCGGCTCGATGTCCCTCTCGTTCCGCGACCACCGCTTCGAGGAGGTCAAGTACTCCATCGAGGACTGCAAGGAGCGCGACCAGACCTACTCCGCCCCGCTGTTCGTCACCGCGGAGTTCATGAACACCACCACTGGCGAGATCAAGAGCCAGACCGTGTTCATGGGCGACTTCCCGCTGATGACCGAGCGCGGCACCTTCATCATCAACGGCACCGAGCGGGTCGTGGTGTCCCAGCTCGTGCGCAGTCCCGGTGTCTACTTCGAGCGCACTCCTGACAAGACCTCCGACAAGGACGTCTTCACGGCCAAGGTGATCCCGAGCCGCGGTGCCTGGCTGGAGTTCGAGATCGACAAGCGCGACATGGTCGGCGTGCGCGTCGACCGCAAGCGCAAGCAGTCGGTCACCGTGCTCCTCAAGGCCCTGGGCATGACCGACGCACAGATCCTCGAGGAGTTCGGCGACTACGAGTCGATGCGCCTCACCCTGGAGAAGGACCACACCGCCGGCCAGGACGACGCGCTGCTCGACATCTACCGCAAGCTGCGCCCCGGCGAGCCGCCCACCAAGGAGGCCGCGCAGACCCTCCTCGACAACCTCTACTTCAACGGCAAGCGCTACGACCTGGCCAAGGTCGGCCGCTACAAGATCAACAAGAAGCTGGGGCTGGAGGAGCAGCTCGACCAGTCGGTGCTCACCATCGACGACATCGTCGCGACGATCAAGTTCCTCGTCGCGCTCCACGCTGGCGAGGCCAGCATCCCCGGGCGCCGCGAGGGCCACGACATCGACGTGCGCATCGAGGTGGACGACATCGACCACTTCGGCAACCGCCGCCTGCGCAACGTCGGCGAGCTCATCCAGAACCAGGTCCGCACCGGCCTGTCCCGCATGGAGCGGGTCGTCCGGGAGCGCATGACCACGCAGGACGTCGAGGCGATCACGCCGCAGACCCTGATCAACATCCGCCCCGTGGTGGCGTCGATCAAGGAGTTCTTCGGCACCTCGCAGCTGTCGCAGTTCATGGACCAGAACAACCCGCTTGCCGGGCTGACCCACAAGCGCCGCCTGTCGGCGCTCGGCCCGGGTGGTCTGTCACGTGACCGCGCCGGCATGGAGGTCCGTGACGTCCACCCGTCCCACTACGGCCGCATGTGCCCGATCGAGACGCCTGAGGGCCCGAACATCGGCCTCATCGGCTCGCTCGCGTCCTACGGCCGCATCAACGCGTTCGGCTTCATCGAGACGCCCTACCGCAAGGTCGTCAAGGGCAAGGTCACCGACCAGATCGACTACCTGTCCGCCGACGAGGAGGACGAGCACGTCATCGCCCAGGCCAACGCAGTGCTCAACCCCGACGGCACCTTCGCCGAGCACCGCGTCCTGGTGCGCACCAAGGGCGGCGAGGTCGAGTACATCCCCGGCGAGGACGTCGACTACATGGACGTGTCCGCGCGCCAGATGGTGTCCGCGGCCACCGCCCTGATCCCGTTCCTCGAGCACGACGACGCCAACCGCGCCCTCATGGGCTCCAACATGCAGCGCCAGGCGGTCCCGCTGGTGCGCGCGGAGGCCCCGCTCGTCGGCACCGGCATGGAGTACCGCGCCGCGGTCGACTCCGGTGACGTGGTCGTGGCCGAGAAGGCTGGTGTCGTCACCGAGGTCTCTGCCGACCTGGTCACCGTCGCCAACGACGACGGCACGACGCGCACCTACCGCATCCAGAAGTTCGCCCGGTCCAACCAGGGCAACTCCTACAACCAGCGCGTGGTGGTGAGCGAGGGCGACCGGCTGGAGGAGGGCGGCCTCATTGCCGACGGTCCCGCGACCGACGGTGGCGAGATGGCGCTCGGCCGCAACCTGCTCGTGGCGTTCATGCCGTGGGAGGGCCACAACTACGAGGACGCGATCATCCTCAGCCAGCGCCTGGTGCAGGACGACGTCCTCTCCTCGATCCACATCGAGGAGCACGAGGTCGACGCCCGCGACACCAAGCTGGGGCCCGAGGAGATCACCCGCGACATCCCCAACGTGTCCGAGGAGGTCCTCGCCGACCTCGACGAGCGCGGCATCATCCGCATCGGCGCGGAGGTCCGTGACGGCGACCTGCTCGTCGGCAAGGTCACGCCCAAGGGCGAGACCGAGCTGACCCCGGAGGAGCGGCTGCTGCGGGCGATCTTCGGCGAGAAGGCCCGCGAGGTCCGCGACACCTCACTCAAGGTGCCCCACGGCGAGACCGGCACGGTCATCGGCGTGAAGGTCTTCGACAAGGACGACGGCGACGAGCTCCCCCCGGGCGTCAACCAGCTGGTGCGCGTCTACGTCGCCAACAAGCGCAAGATCACCGACGGCGACAAGCTCGCCGGGCGCCACGGCAACAAGGGCGTCATCTCCAAGATCCTCCCAGTCGAGGACATGCCCTTCCTGGAGGACGGCACGCCGGTCGACGTCGTGCTCAACCCGCTCGGAGTGCCGGGCCGCATGAACATCGGCCAGATCCTCGAGCTGCACCTCGGCTGGGCCGCCAGCCGCGGCTGGCAGATCGAGGGCAACCCCGACTGGGCGAAGCTCATCCCCGAGGACGCCCGCATCACCCAGGCCGGCACCCGCGTCGCGTCACCGGTGTTCGACGGTGTCCGCGAGGACGAGATCGTCGGCCTCCTCGAGTCGACCATCCCGACCCGCGACGGGCAGCGCCTGATCGACGGCACGGGCAAGGCCCAGCTGTTCGACGGCCGTTCGGGCGAGCCGTTCCCCGACCCGGTGGCGGTGGGCTTCATGTACATCCTCAAGCTGCACCACCTCGTAGACGACAAGATCCACGCCCGCAGCACCGGCCCGTACTCGATGATCACGCAGCAGCCGCTGGGTGGTAAGGCGCAGTTCGGTGGCCAGCGCTTCGGCGAGATGGAGGTGTGGGCACTGGAGGCCTACGGCGCCGCCTACGCCCTGCAGGAGCTCCTGACGATCAAGTCCGACGACGTCAACGGCCGCGTGAAGGTCTACGAGGCCATCGTCAAGGGCGACAACATCCCCGAGCCCGGCATCCCCGAGTCCTTCAAGGTGCTCATCAAGGAGATGCAGTCGCTGTGCCTCAACGTCGAGGTGCTCTCCAGCGACGGCAGTGCCATCGAGATGCGCGACACCGAGGAAGACGTCTTCCGTGCGGCGGAGGAGCTCGGCATCGACCTGTCCCGGCGAGAGCCGAGCAGCGTCGAAGAGGTCTGAACCCGTGGGGGGCTTTGCCCCCCACGCACCCCCAAACGCCCAGGGTCCGGCTCTCAAGCTCCCCACGGCATACGGACAAGAGAAGCACTGGGGCTCGACCGGCAGGAAAGCCCACCACAGACCATTCAGACCACTGACTTACAAGAGTTACGAGAGAAGGAACCACGTGCTCGACGTCAACTTCTTCGACGAGCTGCGCATCGGCCTTGCCACCGCGGAGGACATCCGCGAGTGGAGCCACGGCGAGGTCAAGAAGCCCGAGACGATCAACTACCGCACCCTCAAGCCGGAGAAGGAGGGTCTGTTCTGCGAGCGCATCTTCGGTCCCACCCGCGACTGGGAGTGCAACTGCGGCAAGTACAAGCGAGTCCGCTTCAAGGGCATCATCTGTGAGCGCTGCGGCGTCGAGGTGACCCGCGCGGCCGTGCGCCGCGAGCGGATGGGCCACATCGAGCTGGCGGCTCCGGTCACCCACATCTGGTACTTCAAGGGTGTCCCGAGCCGGCTCGGCTACCTCCTCGACCTGGCGCCGAAGGACCTCGAGAAGGTCATCTACTTCGCGGCCTACATGATCACCAGCGTCGACGAGGAGCAGCGCCATGCCGACCTGCCCTCGCTCGAGGCCCAGATCGAGGTCGAGAAGAAGGAGCTCGAGAACCGCCGCGACGCCGAGATCGACGCCCGCGCCAAGAGGCTCGAGGCCGACCTGGCCGAGCTCGAGGCCGAAGGGGCCAAGGCCGACGCGCGCCGCAAGGTCCGCGAGTCCGCCGAGCGCGAGATGAACCAGATCCGCAAGCGTTCCGACATGCAGGTCGAGCGGTTGGAGCAGGTCTGGGACCGCTTCAAGAACCTCAAGGTCCAGGACCTCGAGGGCGACGAGGTGCTCTACCGCGAGATGCGCGACCGGTTCGGCCTCTACTTCGAGGGCGGCATGGGCGCGGCTGCCATCCAGCGGCGTCTGGAGACGTTCGACCTGGAGGCCGAGGCGGCCGGGCTGCGCGAGGTCATCGCCACGGGCAAGGGCCAGAAGAAGACCCGTGCCCTGAAGCGGCTCAAGGTGGTCACGGCGTTCCAGACGACCACGAACAAGCCGGCCGGCATGGTGCTCGACGCGATCCCGGTCATCCCGCCCGACCTGCGCCCGATGGTGCAGCTCGACGGTGGCCGCTTCGCGACCTCCGACCTCAACGACCTGTACCGCCGCGTGATCAACCGCAACAACCGGCTCAAGCGGCTGCTCGACCTGGGCGCGCCGGAGATCATCGTCAACAACGAGAAGCGGATGCTGCAGGAGGCCGTCGACTCGCTGTTCGACAACGGCCGCCGTGGCCGCCCGGTCACCGGTCCGGGCAACCGGCCGCTGAAGTCGCTGTCCGACATGCTCAAGGGCAAACAGGGCCGGTTCCGCCAGAACCTGCTCGGCAAGCGCGTCGACTACTCCGGCCGCTCGGTCATCGTCGTCGGCCCGCAGCTGAAGCTGCACCAGTGCGGCCTGCCCAAGCAGATGGCGCTGGAGCTGTTCAAGCCGTTCGTGATGAAGCGGCTGGTCGACCTCGACCACGCCCAGAACATCAAGTCGGCCAAGCGCATGGT
>DASSJT010000036.1:0-4555 GCA_035691065.1 Dermatophilaceae bacterium | reverse complement strand
CACGGTCGCCATCGCGATCAGGGCGAGCTGCCAGTTCAGCCAGAACAGCACCGCGATCATGCCGGTGAGGATCGCCAGGTCCCCGATCATCGGCAGCAGGGCGGTGACGACGACGTCCTTGAGCAGCCCGATGTCGCCGATCACCCGGACGGTGAGGTCGCCCTTGCGCGCTTTGGTGTGGAACGAGAGGGAGAGGCTGTGCAGGTGCCGGTAGACGTCGGCCCGCACCTTGGTCATCACCTTGTTGCCGATCAGCGCGAAGCCGACCGTGCTGGCGTAGACGGAGAGGGCACGCAGCCCCACGGACGCGACCAGCCCGACCGAGGCGAACAGCAGGATCTGCTCCGGGGTCATGTCGCTGATCACCGGCAGGGGCTTCGCGCCTCCCTTCGGGGGCGCGATCACGTAGTCGAGGACCAGCCCGAGCATCCACGGCTCGAGCAGGCGCAGGAACACCTCGGCCAGGATCGCCGCCATGGAGCCCACGATCAGGCCGCGATGCGGGCGGGTGTACGGCCCGAAGCGGCGCAGGATCTGGCGCAGGCGCGGTCCCAGGTCCTGCACGTTGTCGGGGCGACCCACGGCGGACCTCCTCACCCTCGGTGTCCCGTTCCTCCCACTCTCGCCTACTGCGGGCGGACGGGCCAGATGTACGTGGGTCGTACGACCGGGCTGCGCGCCGGGGCCACCTCCTGCCCGGTGCCCGGCTTCAGACCAGCCAGAGCACGGCGTACGGCGGGAGCCACACGTTGCCGTCGTCGTGCCAGGACAACGCGTCGCCGGTCAGCGCGTCGACGAGATGCGCCGCACCGAGCTCATGGATCCGCCAGCCGGGCCAGCAGCGCCACTCGGGGGTCACGTTGTGCACACCCACGAACAGGCCGATCGGGTGGTCGCGGATCGTGACCAGGATGCCGGGGTCGTCGACCGGGCCGATCCGGGTCTCCACCGAGCCGTGGAAGTGCGCGAGCGTGGCGCGGGTCCGGGTGAGGTGGGCCAGGTCGGTGAACACCGTGCCGGGCACCGTGCGCACGTCGTGGCGTCGTACCGCCCGATCCAGGTCCAGCCGGGGCCGGTTGGCCCAGCGGTTGTCGTCCTCGTGGCCGGGCTCGTCCGCCCAGCCCGGGTCGTTCGGCTGGCCGAGCTCGTCGCCGCTCCAGATCACCGGGATCCCGCCCCAGCCGACCACGAGCGCGTGCGCCAGCCGGAGTGCGGCGACCGATCGGTCACCGGCGGCGCCGGCGCCCAGCGCCTCCTCGGCGGCCTCCAGCCCGATCAGGCTCGCGGCGGTGCCGCTGGTACGGCGGTCGTCGTTGTCGGGGTTGTACTGGAAGACCAGCCCGCGGGCGGTCGAGCCGTGGAAGTCGCCGGCGTACCAGTCGGCGAGGTAGCGCCGGTGCGCCGCGCCGGACAGCCCGACCGCGGCAGCGTCCTCGTCCATGATCGCCCAGCCGATGTCGTCGTGGCAGCGGAGATAGGTGAGCCAGGTGCCCGACGCCGGCTTCGGCGGCAGGTGCGACAGGGCGTGCGCCGCGAGCCGGACGTCGCGGGTGGCCAGCATCGACCAGACCTGCACCATCAGGCTGTTGTGGTAGGCGAGGTCGCTCACCTTGCCGGTGAAGTGACCGGCACCGAGGTAGGCGAGCAGCTCGGTGGGCGCCACGATCGCCTCGGCCAGGAACGCCAGCGAGGGGCACGCGATCCGGGCCACCGCGCGCAGCACCTGGGTGAGCGCGTGCACCTCCGGCTCCCCCTGGCAGGCGGTGCCCATCCGCTTCCAGATGAACGCGATCGCGTCGAGCCGAAGAACGTCGACGCCGTGGTTGGCGAGGTCGAGCACGATGCCCGCGAACTCCAGCAGCACCGCCGGGTTGGCCCAGTTGAGGTCCCACTGGAAGTCGTTGAACGTGGTCCATACCCAGGCTCCGAGGTCGTCGTCCCAGCTGAAGCTCCCGGGCGCGAACTCGGGGAACACCTCGGGCAGGGTCGCCTCGTAGCGGTCCGGTTCGGTGCGGTCGGGGAAGACCAGGAAGTAGTCGCGGTACGCCGGGTCGCCGGCCCGCGCGAGCTCGGCCCACCGGTGCTCCCGGGCGACGTGGTTCAGCACCAGGTCGAGCACCAGGCTCACGCCGGCCTCGTGCAGTCTCCGGGCCAGCGCGGCCAGGTCGTCCATGGTGCCGAGGTCGGGCCGGATCGCCCCGTAGTCGGCGACCGCGTAACCACCGTCGTTGTCTCCCTCCCGCGGCAACAGCACCGGCATCAGGTGCAGGTAGCCGACGCCGAGCTCGCGGAGGTAGCCGATCCGCTCCCCGACCGACTCCAGGTCGCCGGCGAACCGGTCGGCGTAGGCGGCGTAGCCGACCAGCGCCGGGTCCTGCAGCCAGTCCGGGCGCAGGATCCGCTCCAGGTCCCGTTCGTGCAGGGCGTCGGATCGGGCGGCGTACGCCCTGGCCGCGAGCTCGACCAGCGCGTCGAGGACCGCCGGAGCCCGCTGCTCGCCGTACACCGACTCGACACCCGAGACCAGGTCCGGGCTCCACCGGGCGAGGCGTGCCCCGAACATGGCGCGCCGGTCACCGGACAGGGGTCGGAGGCTCGCCTCGGCGGCGGCAGTGAGCGAGATCTGGGTGTCGATGCCCTAACCGTAGAGGGCTGCGATCTCGTCCTTGTAGTTGTCCTCCACGACCTTGCGCTTGACCTTCATCGACGGGGTGAGCTCGCCGGACTCCACGGTGAGGTCGTGGTCGAGGATGATGTGCTTCTTGATCGTCTCCCACCGGTTGAGCCGCTGGTTGAGCTGGTCGACGTACTCCGCGACCATCTTCCGGCAGGCGTCGGACCGCACGATCTCCGTGTACGACGCACCCTCCTGCCCGTTGCGGCCGGCCCACTCCTGGATCGCGTCCGGGTCGAGCGTGATCAGGGCGACCACGAAGTTGCGCTCGTTGCCGTGCACGAGGAACTGGCTGGCGTAGGGGCAGATCGCCTTGAACTGCGACTCGATGGCGGACGGCGCGATGTACTTGCCGCCAGAGGTCTTGAACAGGTCCTTCTTGCGGTCGGTGATCCGGAGGTAGCCGTCCTCGTCGAGCTCGCCGATGTCACCGGTGTGCAGCCAGCCGTCCTCGAGCGCCTCCGCGGTCGCCTCGTCGAGGTTGTGGTAGCCGTCCATGATGTTCGGGCCCTTGAGCAGGATCTCGCCATCGGCGGCGATCTTGACCTCCTCGCCCGGGAACGCAGGGCCCACCGTGCCGAACTTGTACTTGTCCGGGTGGTTCACGAAGGCGCCGGCCGAGGTCTCGGTCAGGCCGTAGCCCTCGAGGATCACGATGCCGGCGGCGTGGAACCACTCGGCGATCTCGCGGTTGAGCGCGGCGGCACCGGAGATGAAGAAGCGCACCCGGCCGCCGAAGCGCTCGCGCACCTTGCTGAACACGAGCCTGTCGAAGACGGCGTGCTGCAGCTTGAGCAGCAACGGGACCGGCTTGCCCTCGCGCTGGAGCGCGTCGTACCTCAGGCCGACGGCGAACGCCTGGTTGAAGAGCTTCTCCTTCAGGCCACCCTCGGCCTGCTGCATGGTGTTGATCCTGCCGTGCGCCTTCTCGAAGATGCGCGGCGCGGCCCCCATGAACGTCGGCTTCACCACCGCGAGGTTGTCGATGATCTTGTCGACCCGGCCGTCGACGGCGGTCGGGAAGCCGCACGCGAGCTGCGAGGAGAGCAGCACCTTGCCGAAGGAGTGCGCCATCGGCAGCCAGAGGAACTGCAGGTCGTCCTCGGAGAGGATGCCGTAGGACTGGATCACCGCGCCCTCGTAGGTCCAGGAGCCATGGCGCAGCCGGACGCCCTTGGGCCTGCCCGTGGTGCCGGACGTGTAGATCAGCGTGGCGAGGGCATCGGGGCTGATGTCCCGGGAGATCCGGTCGATCTCGTCGGGCTGGGAGGCCAGGCGCGTGTCACCCAGTCTCGCCAGGTCGTCGAGGGAGATCACCCAGTCGCCGTCGGCGGAGTCTCCCTCGAAGGTGACCACCTTCGAGAGCTGCGGCAGCTCGGCGCGGTGCTCGACCAGCTTCCTGACCTGCTCGTCGTCCTCGGCGAAGACGACGTGGCAGTCGGAGTCGGCGAGGATGTAGGCGACGTCACCGGAGCCGGTCGACGGGTAGACGGTCGTGGTCGCCGCGCCGGCGCACATGATGGCGAGGTCCGCGAGGATCCACTCGTAGCGCGTGCTGGAGGCGATGCCGACCCGCTGCTCACGCTCGACGCCCAGTGCGAGCAGGCCCGCGGCAAGGTGGCGGACGCGGTCGCCGGCCTGCTCCCAGGTCAAGGACGACCACGAGCCGTCCGCCTCCGGGTAGCGGTACGCCTCGCGGGAGGGTGATGTCTTCACGCGGTCGAGGAACTGCACTGCGACGTTGGGCGGGCGGTTGTCGATGACGGACTGGTCATGGGCGAGGGCGCCGGACATGGTGGGCTCTCCTGCGGTGGAAGGGCTCGGGGTTGGAACGTAACCTAGGTCACCGCGCCAACGGCGGGTAGGACAGGTGGACCGTCA
>DASSJT010000035.1:0-3019 GCA_035691065.1 Dermatophilaceae bacterium | reverse complement strand
ACCAGTACGAGGATGAGCAGACCCTCGAGCACGACCAGCCCCATGGCGTCGGCCCAGGTCATCTGCGAGGCGATCGCGAACGCCACGAAGGCGTTGAGGCCCAGTCCGGTGGCCAGGGCGAGGGGGTAGTTGGCGACGACGCCCATGAGGATGGTCATCACGCCTGCGACCAGCGCCGTGCCGGCCGCGATGGCCGCCAGGTTGGGTTGGTCCCCGCCGCCGAGGAACTGGCCGTCGGCATCCTGGGCGAACCCGAGGATGAGCGGGTTGAGCACGATGATGTAGGCCATCGTGAAGAACGTGACGAAGCCGCCGCGGATCTCGCCGCCCAGCGTCGAGCCCCGCTCGGTGATCTTGAAGAATCCGTCGACCCGGCCGTTGGGCTGGGTGCCGGTGGCCCGGCCGGTGGTGGTGTTCTCGCTCACGAATCGCAGCATGGCAGAGCCGCGACCGAGATGGGAGACGGCGCGGCGCTGGCACGACAGGAAGACCGCGCCTCGGGCGGTGGGCTAGCGTGAAGACGTGGAACTGCGCGACGAGCAGCCGAAGAAGCACGAGATCGGCAACCGCACCTACATCGTCGCCGACGTGGAACCGCTCGACGTCGACGGCGTCCGCACCGTCGAGGTCGGCACCGCCCTGTGGCTGCTCGGCTTCCTCGCCCTGGTCCCGTTCTACGGGCGCCTCCAGGACAACGGTCAGCTGTGGTGGATCTGGACCTGCCTGGCCGGCTTCGGGCTCGGGCTGTTCGGGCTCGAGTACTGCCGTCGCCGCCGGAAGGCGAGGTCGCGGGCGCGCGAGGCCTGACCCGAGCTCAGAAGATCTCGATCTCGTCGATCGCGACGGTGTCGAACACGTGGTCCGGCAGCGGTTGGGGTTCGTGCTTGCGAGCGAGCTGGACCTCGGAGTGGGCGCCACAACCGTGGTCGAAGGAGACCGCCCGCCCGTCGTCGTTGGCGTTCCCGTTCGCGCACACGCCGAACATCTCCGAGAGCGGACCCGCGATGCGCAGCAGGAAGCCGCACGTCGAGCAGGGTGCCGGCGCGGACTGGGCGAGCGGGGAGCCGGGTCCCGCGTCACCGTCGTACCAACGCTGGGCGGCGAGGTCACGGCCCTCGAGCGAGAGGGTGCGCACCCGGCCGAGTCCGAGCTCGACAGCCACGGCCTTCACCTGCGCGCGGTCGTCGGACGAGAGCGGGTCGTCACCGAAGGAGTACGTCGGCACGAGACGCGGGTCGTCGTCCTCGACCGGCAGCAGGTCGCCCGGGGACAGGTCACCGGGGCGGATGCGCTCCTTGTAGGGCACCCACTCCGGGGCGACGAGGGCTCCGTCACCCGGTATCAGCACGATCTCGTCGACGGTGACCGTCTTCTGCCGGGAGGCCCGCGCCACGGTGACCGACCAGCGCCAGCCGGCGTAGCCCTTGCGAGTGCAGGCGAAGAGGTGCGTGACGACACGCTCGCCCTCGACCAGGTGACCGAGGTGGTCGCCGATGTCGGCCTCGCCCACCTCCTCGACCAGGGCGGCACGCGCCTCGCCGACCGCAGCCGCGGCGACGGAGTCGGGCCGGGAGCGCAGCTTGGTCATCACGAACCGAATCATCACTCATGAGGGCCGCAGATGTCAGGTCGGGTGGTCGATTCGTGTCCCTCCCGCCTGCCTTCGGGTGACCGTGCAGGATGGACCCATGACGAAGTCCGGACCCGAGTCCCCGGCCGGGGAGACCCACCGGCCCGACTCGGGTCCCGCCCCGGAACCCCCGCCCGGGCCCGCGGCCGGAGGCGGCCGGGCCCGTGCGCTCGGGCGGTCGCTGGGGGCGGGTGCCCGGGGGGTGGCCCGCGTGACCGGCCGGGCCGGCCGTTTCACCGCCCGGCAGGCGCGCCGGGCAGCGGATGCCGAGGGCGCCGGTGACTCGGGGCTCTCGCGGCTGATCGAGCTGCACGCCTTCAACGCCGCCGGCGACACCGCGGTGGCGATCTCGCTCGCCGGCACCCTCTTCTTCCAGGTCCCGACCGGCGAGGCCCGCGACCAGGTGGCGCTCTTCCTGGGGCTGACCATGCTGCCGTTCGCGATCGTGGCTCCCCTGATCGGGCCCTTCCTCGACCGATTCAGCCATGGCCGGCGCTGGGCGATCGGGGCGACGATGGCGCTACGCGGGTTCCTGTGCTGGGTCCTCGCCACCGCCGTGATCACCGACTCCACGTGGCTGTTCCCGGCGGCGCTGGGGGTGCTGGTGGCGTCCAAGGCGTACGGCGTCACCCGCGCAGCCGCCGTACCTCGCCTGGCGCCGGCCAACCTGCCGCTGGTCAAGGCCAACGCACGTACCTCACTGGCAGGTGTCGTCGGAGCCACCCTGTCGGCCCCGATCGCAGGCCTCCTGGCCTCGGTGGGTCCGGAGTGGGCGCTGCGCTACGGCTTCGTGGTGTTCGTGCTGGCCACCATCTGGGCGATCCGGTTGCCCGCCAAGGTGGACTCCAGCCTCGGCGAGGGCACGCTCGTGCTCATGCCCGGCGCCTCCGCGCCCGGTCAGCAGGAACGAGGGCGGGCTCGGGCCCGGATCCCCGCCGCGGTCGCGTTCGCTCTCCGCGCCAACTGCGGCCCTCGCTGGCTCTCCGGCTTCCTGACCATGTTCATGGCGTTCCTGCTGCGCGAGAACCCGATCGGCGAGTGGCGCCCGGAGCTTCTGCTCGGGCTGGTCATCGGCGCGGCCGGGCTCGGCAACACGCTCGGCATCGCGACCGCCTCGGTCCTCAAGCGACTGAACCCCGCCATGACGGTGGCGCTCGCCCTGCTGGCCGACATCGTGATGGTGCTGGTGGCCGCGCTGTTCTACGGCGTGCTGTCGCTGGTCCTGCTCGGCCTGACCGCGGGGCTCGCGCAGTCACTCGCGAAGGTGTCGCTGGACTCCACGATCCAGCGCGACGTGCCCGAGCGGATGCAGTCCAGTGCCTTCGCCCGCAGCGACACCACGCTCCAGCTGGCGTGGGTGATCGGCGGCTTCGTCGGGATCGCGATGCC
>DASSJT010000034.1:0-12377 GCA_035691065.1 Dermatophilaceae bacterium | reverse complement strand
GGGGGCCCACGGCCGCAGTCTTTCCGGGGGCGCAGTCCCGGAGGTCTACCGGTGGAGGTCAGGCCTCAGTTCGGCCGGAAACCGGTTGCCATCGCCTCCAGCCGGGCGATCCGCTGGTCCATCGGCGGGTGGGTCGAGAAGAACCGCGACACGTCCTGTGTGCGGAACGGGTTGGCGATCATCATGTGGCTGGCGTTCTGCAGCGAGGGCGTCGGCGCCAGGGGGGCACGGGCCGTGCCGACCTCGAGCTTGCGCAGCGCGGACGCGAGGGCAAGGGGGTCGCCGGTCAGCTTCGAGCCGTCCTCGTCGGCGTCGTACTCACGGGTGCGGCTGATCGCCATCTGGATGACCATCGCGGCGAACGGCGCGAGCAACGCCATGCCCAGCATGGCCAGCGGGTTGGGTCGGTCCTCGTCGCTGCCGCCCCCGAAGAACAGGCCGAACTGCGCGACGGACATGATCACGCCGGCGATCGCGGCGGCGACCGAAGCGGTGAGGATGTCCCGGTTGTAGACATGCATGAGCTCGTGGCCGATCACGCCGCGCAGCTCGCGTTCGTCGAGGATGCCGAGGATGCCCTCGGTGCAGCAGACCGCCGCGTTGTTGGGGTTGCGGCCGGTGGCGAAGGCGTTCGGGGCCTGCGTCGGGGACACGTAGAGGCGCGGCATCGGCTTGCCGGCCCGCGTGGACAGGTCGCGGACGATCCGGTACATCATCGGAGCCTGGGCCTCGCTCACCGGGTAGGCGTGCATGGCGCGGATGGCCAGCTTGTCGGAGTTCCAGTAGCCGTAGAACGTGGTCGCGAGGCCGATGAGGGCGAAGATCCAGATGTAGCGGCCGCCGCCGAACACGGCGCCGATGCCCAGAAGGAGGGCCCAGATCACGCCGAAGAGCGCAGCCGTCTTCAGCCCGTTGAAGTGGTTGTGCATGCCCGTATTAACGCAGCCGCGGTATGGCTCGTTCCCTGCGGGCCGGCCGCCGAGCGGGCCTCAGCGGTGTCAGCTCAGCAGGCCGAGCAGCACCTGCGGGGCCACGCTGGTCACCACCAGCGCCGCGGCCAGCAGCACCATTGCCGCCAACAGCGGGCGTGCCACCGGGGCCACAGCGCTCCCGTCGACCGGTTGCCCGGCGGCCGGGACGCCGGCCCCGACCGGCTCACCGTCGCGCAGCAGCACGGCCAGCCAGCGCACGTAGACCGCGATCCCGATCACCGCGTTGGCCACGGCGATCACGGCCAGCCACACCATGCCCTGGTCGACGACCGGCCGCAACGCGACGATCTTGGCGACCAGCCCCAGGACTCCGGGTGGGAGGCCGGCCAGGGAGAGCAGGGCCAGACCAAGCAGCGCGCCGAGCATGGGTTGCCGGCGCAGCAGGCCGGAGTATGCCGTGAGGTCGCGCGCCTGCCCCGGCTCCCCCTGCGTGCCCACCGCGATCACGACGGCGAAGGCGAGCATGGTCGCGATGGCGTAGGCCAGGACGTAACCCGCGGCGGCGCTCGTCGACCTCTTGTCCAGGGCGGCGAGCGGCAGGACCACCCAGCCCGCCTGCGCCACGGTCGACCACGCGAGCAGGCGCACGGGGTCGTCCTGCCGCAGGGCGAGGACGTTGCCGAGCGTCATCGAGATCGCCGCGACCACCGCGAACGCCGCGGCCAGCCCCAGGGCCCGTGGCCCCTCGGAGAGGGCCGAGACCAGCGGGTCCGCAACCACGACGAGTGCGGCCAGGGCGGCGATCTTGGACGTTCCGGCGAGGAAGGCGGCTACCGGCTCTGCGGCGCCGGAGTAGGCCTGAGGGGTCCAGGCGTGGAACGGGACGAGTGACAGCTTGAAACCGAGGCCGGCCAGGATGAGCAGCATCGAGAGCACCAGGACCGCCCGGTGCTCGGGATCGGCCCAGGCCGCGCCCGCGGAGTCGGCCGCGAAGGCCGCATCGCCCGTGGCCGCCACCCACAGGGCAGCGCCCACGACGAGGATCCCGAACGACACCAGCGACGTGGTGAGGAGCGACACCGCCGCGGCCCCGGAGCGCTCGAGCCCACGGAGCGCAACGAGGGCGACGGCGGGCAGCGTGGCCAGCTCCAGCGCGACGAGCCAGGTGCCGAGGTCATGGGCTGCGGCGACCGCCGAGGCGCCGGCCGTCGACCCCAGGACGAGGCTGAGCTGGACCGGCGTGCCGCCGCGCAGCCACGAGGCGGACGCTCGGCCGCCTCCCTGCTCCGGAGGGGCGCCTTCCTGCTCCGGAGGGGCACCTTCCTGCTCCAGTGGGGCACCTTCGTGCTCCAGTGGGGCACCGTGCTGTTCCCTGTGCGGTCGCGCCAACAGGAAGAGCACCACTGCCAGGGCGGCGCCCAGCGCGCCGATCTGGAGGGTGCTAGCGACCGGGCCGGCGACGTACAGGCACGACGTGGCGGGCTGGCCGGGCGTCGTCTGGGCCGGCAGGCACAGCGAGAGCTGTGGCCTGCTGGGCGACGCGAGCGCGCCCGGGACCGCCGTGGCCAGACCGGCGACCAGCGCCACGACGGCGAGTGCGAAGTGGACCGCCCGACGCCGCGGCACGACCGCGTCGACGACGAGGACGAGCAGCGCGGCGGCCGCTGGCGCGAGCACCGGCAACAGCACCAACGGATCGGAGAAGCTGACCATGTCAGCGACCCCCCACCAGGATGCGAACGGTGCTCGCCGTCAGGGCGAGGAGCGGCCCCGGGAGCACGCCCAGGGCCAGGGCTGCCGTGGTGAACGCCGTGATGACCGCCCGCTCGGACCCGACCATGTCCCTGGAGCCCTCGGCCCCTGCGCCCGGCTCCTCGGGAGGATGGGCAGCAGCAGCCATGGGCGCAGGGCGGTCCCCCACCCACACCAGGTTGGCGACCCGAAGCGCATAGCCCGCGGAAAGGACCGCGCCAACGGCCCCAGCCACGGCAGCGGCGCGGAACACGGCAAGGGAGCCGTTGCCGGAAGGCGACCACACGGCATACACCCCGAGGAACTCGCCCCAGAAGCCAGCCAGGCCGGGAAGACCCAAGCTCGCCGCGAGGCCGGTGATCAGCGCGAAGCCCAGCCGTGGCGACACCTCGCGCAAAGCGTCATGGGCGACCGCCAGGTCGGAGGTGTCCCAACGCTCCTTGAGTCCTCCGACGATGAAGAAGAGGAGTGCTGAGACGATGCCGTGGGCGACGTTGGCGAACAGTGCCGCCTGGAGGCCGGTCCGGCTACCCGAGGCGAGCCCGAGGGCGACGAAGCCCATGTGGGCGACCGAGGAGTAGGCGATGAGGCGCTTGAGGTCGCGCTCCACGAGGCAGACCAGACCACCCCAGATGATCCCGATGGCTCCGGCGGCCGCCAGCAGCGGGGCCAGCGCATGGAAGCCGTCGGGCGTCGTCGCCAAGGGCAGCCGCACGATGCCATAGGTGCCGAGCTTCAGCAGGATGGCTGCCAGGAGCACCGAACCAGCCGTGGGCGCGATGGTGTGTGCGGGTGGCAGCCAAGTGTGGACCGGGAAGAGGGGAACTTTGACGGCCAGCCCCAGCAAGAGCAGGAGGGCGATGGCGACCTGCTGGGTGTGGCCGATGCCCCCACCCCCGGACAGCGCGAGCGCGTCGAGGTCGGCCGTCCCGCCGTAGTGGATCAGGAGCAGGATGCCGACGAGCATCAGCGTGGAGCCGAACGCCGTGTAGAGGATGAACCGCCCAGCCGCGTCGGCTCGTGCCACCGGGCGGTGCTGGTCGCCAAAACGCCAGATGAGGAACCACATCGGAACGAGGACGACCTCGAAGGCGATGAAGAAGACCAAGGCGTCCCTGGCAAGGAACACCCCGAGCGCGCCGGCGGCGACGATGAGCAGGGAGCCGTGGAAGCTGCCGCTCGAGCCGCCCTCTGGTGGTCGTGGCCGGGAGTGCAGTGCGACCGCGACGGCGACCGCCGCCGTGAGCAGCAGCAGCGGTGCGCTGACACCGTCGACGGCGAACCGCCAGTGCACACCTAGGGCCGGCACCCACTGCGCCGAGATGGAGGGGCGGGCGATGACCACCACGACGACCGAGACGAACGTCACCACACTGGTGGCCAGGGCGGCGTTGTTGACCTGTCGGTGCGGGAGCCTGCGGCCGGCGAGGACGAGCCAGGACCCGACCGCCGCGGGCGCGGCGAGGGCGAGGACGATCAGGACGCTCACCGGGCCGCCACCCCGATGACCGCCAGGGCAGCGACGCCGACCACGACCCATACGAGGCCGGTGGCGGCACGCTCCCGGGAGTGGGCGCGGACCCCGAGGCGGCCGGCGAGCCTGGTGGCGGCCGCTCCGCCGCGCACGTAGGCGTCGATGACCTCGGTGTCGAGGAACGCGACAAGCCGGGCCACGCGAAGGACCGGCCTGGCCACCAGGGCGCCGTAGACGGCATCGGCCCCGAAGCCGGCGTCGAAGCGCGCCATGCGGCGGCCGAGCACTCTTTGGGCGGGGTCGCTCGTGCCACCAGCCAGGGCGTACGCCACGAAGGCCCCGACCCCGATCAGGGCCAGCGTGGAGAGCGTCATCAAGGTGGTCACGTGCTCCTTCAGGTCGAGCAGGCCGGTGCGCGCTGCGAGCCCGCCGAGGACGGTCAGGCCCAGCAGCCCGCCGATCACCGCCACGACAGCGACGGGCACCGGCTCCGTAGCGTGGGCCTCGTCGTCCGAGACGTGGGCCTCGTCGTCCGAGACGAGCGCCTCCTGGTCCGGCTCGGGCTGTTCAGCGACTGGCTGGTCTTCGGACTCGTCCGGCTCGACGATCTCGTCCGCCTCGCCACCCCTTGCAGCCTCGCCGGCCCGTTCCCGCTCGCCGGCCCGTTCCGGCCCGCCAGCGGCTTCGGGCTCGACCGTCGGTTCCGCCTCGCCGACTGCCTCCCCGGCTCCGTCCGGCCTACCGCTGACGCCCTCGTGCCAGGCGGGCAGGTGCTCCTTCGACATGGGCGGCGCAGCCCGCAGAGCGACGGCCTTGCGGGCTGCGCCGGCTGGCTCGGCCCACGCGACCACGAGGTAGGCCCGCGTTGCATAGGCCGCGGTCAGGATGACCGTCAGCAGCAGCACTCCGTAGATGACCATGGCCCGAGCGTCGTCGCCTGAGGCCCCTGCCTCGGCAACCCCGATCACCTGCTCCTTCGAAACCCCGCCGACGGTGATGGGAACCCCGGCCAGCGCGATCAGACCGAAACCCCACCCCACGCGCAGGACTTGGGTGCTCGCCGCCGCCGACCCTCGCAGCAGGCGCGCGGTGGTACCGCCCGCGATGACGCTCAGCCAGCCGATCGACAGGAACAGCAGCGCCTTGAAGATGGCGTGCGAGTACAGGTGCAGCAGCGCCGAGCCCGAGCCGTCGACCGGTGGGGCCGCCGCCAAGGCGGACAGCATGACCGCGATCTGGCTGATCGTGGAGTAGGCCAGGAGCCGCTTGAGGTCGGTCTGGCCGAACGCAAGGATCGCCCCGCCGACCATCGTCACCGCGGTGCTCACCGTCAATACCCAGCGAGCCGGCTCCGAGAGCACCAGCACCGCGAACAGCTGCGCCAGCACGAACGTGCCCGCTGCGACCATGGTGGCCGCGTGGATGAGCGCCGAGGCCGGCGTCGGGCCCTCCATGGCATCGGGAAGCCAGTCGTGGAAGGGGAACTGCGCGGACTTGCCCAGGATGCCCATGATCAGGAGGATCAGCGCGAGGCTGCGCAGGGTCGGGTCCGGGCCGACGCAGGCGGCGGCATCGGGACAGGTGCTCCCGTCCGCGGTCCAGAAGGCGAGCACGGCCGGGTATGCCGTGCTGCGGGCGCCCGCGGCCAGAATCACCACACCCAGCACGAAGCCGACGTCCGCCAGCCGGGTCACGATGAAGGCCTTGAGCGCCGCACGGCGCGCGCTCTCGCGCCTGCTCCAGTGGCCGATCAGCAGGTAGCTGCACCAGCCCATGACCTCCCACCCGACGAGAGTGAGGATGAGGTCGGCGGACTGGACCACCAGCAGCATGCCGGCCAAGAACAACGAGACCGTGGCAGCGAAGACGTCGAAGCGGTCGTCGTGCGCGAGGTACCACGCGGCGAAGACCTGGACCGACAGGCCGACCACGGCGACGATCAGCGCGATGAGCGCCACCGGCCCGGCGGTCTGCAGCTCCAGCGGGACTGCGAGCTCGCCGGCGTCGAGCCCGGGAATCGTGGCGACGACTTCCGGCGACTGGTGGCTCCCGATCCCGATGACCTGGAGCACGGTCATCACCAGAGTGAGGCCAGCCCCGCCGATGGCGATCTCCCGGGCGACTCCTGAGGTCTGGCCGGTGCGCCCTCGACGCACGACCAGGAGCCCCGCGAGAGCCGCGAGCGCCGGCAGCAGGACGATCAGCCGGGCAGCCGTTGCCGCCATCGCGCTCATCCCGCCGGCTCGCCGAGGTCGATGCGCCCGCGCTGGCGGAACAGGGCCAGCACCACGGCGAGCGCGACGACCACCTCCGCGGCGGCGATCGTGATGACGAACAGCGCCAGCACGCCCCCGGCCTCCCACCGATCGGCTCCCACGGAGCCGAGCCCGACGAGCAGGACGTTGGCGCCGTTCAGGATCAGCTCGACGCCGATGAGCACGAGCACGGCGTTGCGCCGCGACAGCGCGCCGTAGGCGCCGATGCCGATGAGCAGCGACGCGAGGATGATCGGCCCGGCCAGGTGGATCATGGCGCCTCCTCCCCTGCGCTGCCCGCTCCCAGACGCGACACGGCGAGCGCGGCCACCAGGGCGACGAGGAGCAGCACCGACAGGGCCTCGAAGGGCCACACCCACGTGCCGAACACCTGCTGCGCCAGTGGGCCAGACGGTATGCCGGTGCGCCGGCGGGCGGGGCCGGCCACCGGCAGGAGCACGGCCAGGAGCAGAGCAGTGATGCCTGCCGCCGCTACACCCGCGAGCACGCGATGGCTGCGGCTGGTGGAAATCTCCGGGTTGGGGCCGATCGGCGCGCGGGTCAGCATCAGGGCGAACAGCACGAGCACGACGACCGCACCGACGTAGACGAGCAGCTGGACGAGGGCCACGAACTCGGCGCCCATGACGAGGTAGGCACCCGCGATCGAACCCAGCGAGACCACCAGCCACAGTGCCGCGTGCACGACATGCCTTGTGGTGACGGCGAGGAGCCCACTGGCCGCGGCCACGACCCCGAAGGCCGCGAACGCGACGTCGAAGCTGGTCATTCGTCGTCTCCCGGCGCCGTCGGCGTGCCTGCTGCCGGCGCCGCCGGATCGCCGTCTCCGGGGGCTCTGCCGGCCCCCCGCGACTTGTCCCCTCCCGGCTCCGCCGACTCCCGCTCGACGCGGCGCGCGGCGGGCGCGGTGCGTACGACGCGGGCCGGCCGGCCCGACGCCGCGATCTCGGCCGGCTCGGCGGCGTGGTCGTCGAGGGCCGGGGGTGCCGGAACGGTCTGCATCCACGCGCCGAGGCGGTCCTTCTCGTGCAGCAGGTCGCGGATGTCGAGCTCGGAGTACTCGAACTGCGGACTCCAGAAGAGGGCGTCGAACGGACAGACCTCGACGCATATGCCGCAGTACATGCACAGCGAGAAGTCGATGGCGAAGCGGTCCAGCACGTTGCGCTGGCGGTCGCGGCCGCCAGGGGTGGTAGCAGGAATCGTCTCCTTGTGGGAGTCGATGTAGATGCACCAGTCAGGGCACTCCCGGGCGCACAGCATGCAGGACGTGCACTTCTCCTCGAGCAGGGCGATCACCCCGCGCGACCGCGGCGGGAGGGAGGGCGCCGCATCGGGGTACTCCGCGGTGTGGGCTGGCCTCGCCATCGTGCGCGCCGTGGTGGCCAGCCCCTTGAGGATGCCGGGCACGAGGCTCATGAGAGCACCACCCACAGGCTGGTCAGGGCAAGCTGGGCCAGGGCGAGCGGCACCAGCACGAGCCACGCCAGACGCTGGAGCTGGTCCTCGCGCAGCCGTGGCCAGGCCACCCGCAGCCAGATGACGACCACCGCAACAGCTCCTCCCTTCACGAAGGTCCACAGCCATCCGACCCAGTCGCTGCCGGGACCCTGCCAGCCACCCAGGTAGATCACCGCGAACAGAAGAGACATCACGACGATGCCGGCGTACTCGGACAGCAGGAAGAACGCGAACCGCAGGCCGGTGTACTCGGTGTAGGGGCCGAACACGATCTCGGAGTCGGCAACCGGCATGTCGAACGGCGGGCGCTGGAGCTCGGCGACCGCAGCCGTGAGGAACACGACCGCCCCCGGCAGCTGCCAGAGCAGCCACGACGGACTCCACACCTCGACGATCCGCGACAGCGACAGCGTGCCTGCGGCGAGGCAGACCGACGCCACGGCAAGCACCATCGGCAGCTCGTAGGACAGCAGCTGCGCGGCAGAGCGCATGGCTCCCAGCAGGGCGTACTTGTTGGCGCTGGCCCAGCCCGCCATCAGGGTTCCGAGGATGCCGACCGCGGTGGTAGCCAGCACGAACACTGCACTCGCCGGCAGGTCTGCCGCTGCAACCCCTGGGTGGACCGGGATCGCGGCGAGGGCGACCAGGTAGGGCACGAGCGCGATCGCCGGCGCCAGCCGGAAGACGCCGCGGTCGGCCGCTGCCGGCGTGACGTCCTCCTTCTGGACGAACTTGACCCCGTCGGCCACCAGCTGGGCCCATCCGTGGAACCCACCGGCATACATCGGGCCCAGCCGGCCCTGCATGTGCGCCATGACCTTGTGCTCGGTCTGGCCCACCAGCAAGGGCAGCACGAGGAAGCCGGCCAGCACGACCACGGCCCGCAGCGCGATCTCCCAGGCGGCCATCAGCGCGGCCCCCACTCCGGGTCGGGCACGCCCGGCGGCGACACCTTGCGGCGGCTCGGTGCGGCGCTGGCCTCTCCGGACTCCCCCGGCTCCTTGGCCCCGGGCCACGGCTTGGAGGCCCGTGCGGCCAGGACGAAGGACTTGCGCAGCGGGGTGCCCTCGAACCCCTCCGGCAGCAGCAGGGGGCGCAGCCCGAGCCCGGTGCCATCGTCGAAGCCCTCGAACTCGATGCCGAACATCTCGTGGGTCTCGCGCTCGTGCCACGCTGCACCGCGGAAGACGGGCGTGATGCTCGCAATGGCCGTGCCGTCAGGGATGCGCGCGGTCAGGAGGACGCCGGGAAGTCGTCCGGGTGTGCGCACGTCGAGCAGGTGGCACACGATGTCGAAGCCCGGTGCGGCCTCGTCGTAGAGGCGGTCCACCGCGGTGAGCCAGTCGAAGTAGGCGTAGCCCTCGTCGCGCGCGGAGGCGACCGCGGCGGCCCAATCGGTGGGTTCGACAGTGCGGCCGTCCTCGGTGACGGCGGGCGTCTCGGTCACGACCCGCCACCCTCCGCCGGGGCCTGCGGGCGCTCGACCAGCGGGCGGGTCAGCTCCGCGGCTGAACCCGTGCGGTGGCCTGCGTACTTGGCACGAATCTGCTTGTTGGACAGCGACTCCGAGGCGATCTTCTCCTGGAGGCGGAGGATGCCCTGCAGGAGTGCCTCCGGTCTCGGTGGGCATCCAGGCACGTAGACGTCGACCGGGATGACCTGGTCGACACCCTTGGTGACGCAGTAGGAGTCCCAATAGGGGCCGCCGGAGTTGGAGCAGGCGCCGAACGAGATGACGTACTTCGGCTCAGGCATCTGGTCGTAGAGCCGGCGCACCGCGGGCGCCATCTTGTCGGTGACGGTGCCCGAGACCACCATCAGGTCGGCCTGTCGGGGCCCCGGGGCGAACGGGATCACCCCGAGCCGGATGAAGTCGTGGCGCGCCATGGAGGCCGCGATGAACTCGATGGCACAGCACGCCAGCCCGAAGTTGAAGACCCAGAGGCTGTAGCGGCGACCCCAGTTGAGCACGACCTTGATCGGAGTCGGCGCATGGCTCGACACGGGCCCCACTCGGGGCATCGGGAGACTGGTGGTGCTCATGCGCGAACCAGCTCCCCATCCGTGTCGGCCGGGCGATTCCGTGACATGTGCCAAACCCTAGTCATGCGCGCCCACCGATGGCGGGCAGTGTCCCCAGGACAGTGGCGGACGGCGGGCCCCTGTGGACAAAAGCCGGGTCGGTCGCCGGCTACGCGGATGGTGCTGTATGCCGGTGAGCCGGCTCACCGGCATACGGCCGGCTGGGCATGAAGCTGGATGGGCAGGGGCTGGCTGGGGGCGCCGTCACGTCCAGCGCAGCAGGCCCCGGCGGGCGGCATGCACGAGCCCGACGAGGACGACTCCGATGAAGATGGCCACCTCGACCAGGGAGGCGACGCCCAGGTCATGGCTGCGCAGCACCAGCGCCCAGGGAAAGAGGTAGACGGCGTCGACGGCGAAGATGACGTAGAGGAAGGCATAGACGAGGTAGCGGACCTGGGTCTGCGCCCAGCCCTGGCCAACGGGGTCGACGCCGGACTCGTACGTCGTGAGCTTCGCGCGGGTGGGAGCGTGCGGCGCGAGCAGGCGGCGGGCGCCCATGGCTGCGACGAACAAGAGCGCGCCGACGGCCACTGCGGCGGCGATGACGGCGTACCCGGACACGTCCGGCAGCCTAGCGGGCAGCGCACTGACCCGCCGATTTCCGTGACCAGCCCGCGCGTCGCCCCTGGGGATTTCGAGATCCGCGGTTCGAGATGCGTCGGACTTCCTGATCCCACCTTCGCACGCGACCGAGCGGTGGGTGGGCTGTGGATGCTCGTCCGGCTGACCGGACTGCCTGCTAGACTTCGAACATACGTTCGAATGATCGCCAGGGAGGGGGTGCAACGCGGTGTTCGGTTCGGGTGCGGCGACGGTGGAGGCGGTGCAAGCGGCAGAGCCCTTTGTGATCGTCGATGCCCTGCGCGGCCTGACGATCGCCGCGGTCGACCGTCTCGACGAGGCTGATGCCGAGGCGCTCGTGGTGGCGTGCGAGCGGATCGTGGCAGCCGTGCAGGCACGGCAGTCGCTGGCCATGGATGTGCTGGCCCGCCGAGTCGAGGACCGCTTGGAGCAGGAGCTCCGTGAAACCGAGCGCAGGTCTGGCCCTTCCGCCACGTGGTTCCCCGACGCGGGGCAGGAGCTCCCCTCGCGACTGGCGCCGGCCCTGCGCACCTCGACCCGCTCGGTCGAACGGCGGCTGAGGCTCGACCGTGCCTTGGCTTCGTGCTTCGAAACCACGTTCCGCGCCGCGTGGGACGGTGACCTCGAGCGAACGCGTGCCGATGTCGTTGTCGAGGCGGGCAGCTCCCTGCCGATGGCACGGCACGAGCGGTTCGAGGCGTTGGTCCTCGAGTCCTCGGTCGACGAGCTCACTGGAGAGCAGAGCTGGCTATCGTCTCGGGTTCGCGACATGTGCCGGTCCAACCTCGCCCGTCGGGCGCGGCAGGTCGCAGATCGGCTGGCCCCGGACATCGCCGACCTCCGAGCGGAACAGGCACGGGCCAGCCGGCGCGTCGTCGTACGTCCCGCTCCCGAGCCCGGGATGGCGCAGTGGGAGGTTCTGCTTCCGTCCGAGACGTCGCTCAAGATGCACAGCGCCGTCGACGCCCTCGCGAGCTCGTTCGCTCGCAGCCGCCCGGGAGTGTCGATCGATGCCTGTCGCGCCGACGCGCTGGCTGCCCTGGTGCTGGGCAATGCGACGATCACCACGACGGTCGAGCTGCTCGTCCCGGTACTGCCGACATGGGCCCGGACGACCCTGAGCCCTGGGAACGTTGACAGCGGTGCCCGCGCGCTCGAGCAGCTCGGAGCGGCGACGGAGCTGGCGGCACCAGCGGGAATGCGGTTGCCCGCTGACGACGGCGCCGCGTTGCCCCTCGATCAGCTGAGCTGGGTCATTCCGGGCGTGGTCGACCACCCCCAACACGGCATGCCGCTTCCCGCGGCGGTGGCGCGGCTGCTCTCCGATCCCTCGGTGTTGATCCGCCTGGCCAGGCTCGACCCCGACGGGTCGATCGTCCAGGACCCGCATGCCTACCGGCCCTCCGCCTCGATGCTCCGGCGGGTCCGGGCAAGAGATGGGGTGTGTCGCTTCCCCGGCTGCAACACCCAGGCGCGGCGCACCGACGCCGATCACGTGCTGGAGTTTCCCGTGGGGCAGACCACGGCCGACAACCTCATCTGTCTGTGCCGCACGCACCATCTGTTCAAGCACCACTCCAGGTGGCGACCTCGGCTGGCCTCCGACGGCACGGTGACCTGGACGGCACCCGACGGCCGGTCGTACGACACGACGCCCAGGCCACACGGCATCCTTGAGAGCCTCCAGCTCACCCGAGCGCTCGATCCGACCCTGAGCCGGGAGTGGCTGCCCGGCCTGCCGCCTGGCATGAGCCTCGCGGAGCTGGCCGTGGCCGAAGCCGCGCAGCCGGAGTCGCCGCCGGACGATGCGGCCCC
>DASSJT010000033.1:0-16135 GCA_035691065.1 Dermatophilaceae bacterium | reverse complement strand
AGACCGCGGTCAGCACGGCGGCCGAGCTCGGCCTCATGCCGACCCATGTCGGGACCCAATCGCCGACGATGAGCATCTTGCGGCGATGCCGTTGTGCTTGACACCCCTTGGCGCATCAACTACAACAGTATCCATCGAAATCCAACTAAACCCACCTGTGGAGCGCCCGTGACACGCTCGATCCTCGCCGGGGTGGACGCAGGGACGACGTCAGTCAAGGCCGTGCTGATGACGCCGGAGGGACAGGAGCTGGCTGTCGGACGCGCTCCGACGGTGTGGAGACCGACGGAGTTCGGTGAGGAGACAACCGGTGAGCATCTCGCCCGGGCCGCAATGGCCGCCCTCGCCGAGGCACTGGGCCAGTGCCCGGACGATCGCGTTGTCGCGGTGGGCGTCGCGAGCATGGCGGAGTCCGGCATCCTCACCGACGGCGCCGACACCCCACTGGCGCCCGTGATCGCCTGGCATGACCGCCGCGACGAGCCACAGCTGAAGGCGCTCCAAGAGGACATCGGCGGCACACGGTTCTCGCGCCGCACCGGACTGCCCGTCTGGACCCAGTGGAGCCTGACCAAGCACCGATGGCTGCGTGATCACGTTCCAGCCACCGCCTCCGCCCAGCACCGCTACAGCGTCGCCGAATGGATCGTGCGCTGCCTCGGCGGCGACCGGGCGAGCGAGCTCTCGCTCGCCTCACGCACCGGGTGGCTCGACCTGCAGACCGCCACTCCGTGGACGGAGACGCTCGAGTGGTCGGGTGCCAGTGAGGCCTTTCTCGCCAACCTCGTGCCAGCGGGTACCCCGGTCGGGACGGCTCGGACCGACGGTCCGCTTGCCGCGATCGACGGGGCCATGCTGACGGTGGCTGGCCACGACCACCAAGCGGCAGCCCTTGGCCTGGGGTGCTACGTGCCGGGTGACGAGTTCGACTCCTGCGGCACCGCGGAGGCCATTCTGCGCACCACCGCACCAGGTCTCGCTGAGGACGTCGTCGAGCACCTCACCGCCCAGGGAGTCACGGTCGGCTGGAACGCCGTTCGTAACGCCTGGTGCCTGCTCGGCGCCACGCAAGGGGGTCTGGTCCTCGGCAAGGTCATGACGGCCCTGGGTATCGACAGGGACCGCCTCGCGGACCTCGATCGCGCCGCCGAGGGCGCTCAAGACGTGCCCGACGCAGTGACCATGGGCCCGGGCGCCGGAGACGTGGCGATCAATCCCGACGCCACCTCTGGAGAGGTGTGGCGAGCGGCCACCCGGGCGGTCAGCGCCCAAGCCGCCTGGCTCAGCGGCGTGATCAGCGAGGCCAGCGGACCCCGAACCGAAGTGGTCGTCGCGGGTGGATGGACCCACAGCTCGGCCTTCATGGCTGCCAAACGCGCGGACGCGGGCTCCCTGCGCCTCGCGACGAGCAAGGAGGCGGGCTGCCGCGGAGCTGCGCTGCTCGCAGGGCTTGCTGCGGGCCTCTACTCGGGGTTCGCGGACATGCCGCCCGCGCCGAGCGCGGCCTGACACCGGCCTGACCTCGACGCCGATACACCCAGAACCACCTTAGAACACCCAGGAGGAACCAGATGCCGCTCGCAGCGACGGCCGACCTCGTCGCCCGGGCACACGCCGCCGGAAGAGGCGTCGCAGCCTTCAACGTGATCACCCTCGAGCATGCCGAGGGCATCGTCGTGGGCGCCGAACGCGTGGGAAGCCCGGTCATCCTGCAGATCAGCGAGAACGCGGTGAAGTTCCATGGTGGCCGGTTGCAGCCCATCGCAGCGGCCACTGTGGCGATGGCCAGGACCGCAGGGGTGGACGTCTCGGTCCACCTGGACCACGTCGAGGACCCCGACCTGCTCCACCAGACGGCTTCGTGTGGGCTCAGCTCTGTGATGTTCGACGCTTCCCACCTCGACTACGCCGACAACATCGCCGCCACCAAGGCGGCTGTGGACTGGGCCCACTCCCAAGGGCTCTTCCTTGAGGCAGAGCTCGGAAAGGTGGGCGGCAAGGATGGCGCCCACGCACCAGGCATCCGCACCGATCCGGACGAGGCGCGCGAGTTTGTGGCCGCCACTGGCGTCGACGCGCTGGCCGTGGCCGTGGGCAGCTCGCACGCGATGACCGACCGAACCTCCGCCCTTGACCTCGAGCTGGTTCGCCGGCTCGCAGAGGTACTGCCGGTTCCCTTGGTCCTCCACGGCTCGTCGGGAGTCCCGGACGACCAGCTCGGGGCTGCGGTGTCCGCCGGCATGGTCAAGGTCAACATCGGCACCATCCTCAATGTCGGGTTCACGGGTGCCGTCCGCAGAGCTCTCGCCGCCGACGAGAAGGTCGTCGATCCCAGGAAGTACCTGCGACCCGCCCGGGACGAGATGGCCAACATCGTGGCCCGCCTCGCCACGGTCGTGCGAGGCGATCGAGGCGATCGAGGCGATCGAGGCGATGTGCAGTGATCGTCACACTCACCCTGAACCCCAGCCTCGACCTCACCTACGCGCTCGCGGAGGACACCCTGGGTGCGATCGAGGTGCACCGCGCGCGCACCAGCTCGCTAGAGGCCAGTGGCAAGGGCGTCAACGTGTCCCGGGCGCTGCACGCGGCGGGTGTCCCCTCGATTGCGGTCCTCCCCGCCGGTGGGCGGACCGGTCATCACCTCGGCGAGCTGCTGGAAGCCGAAGGGCTCCAGCATGTCTTGGTTCCCGTCACGGGTGAGACCCGGATCAACACCTCCCTGTTGCTCGCGAGCGGTCAGACCGTCAAGGTCAATGGCCCGGGCGAAGCCCTTCCCAGGCCGGACCTGGACCGGCTCCTCGACGTCCTCGCGAGCGTGTTGGCCACAGCGCCGGAGGACGGCACTGAGCGCTGGCTCGCCATCTGCGGGTCCTTGCCTCCGAGCCTTGCACCAGATGTGGTGGGCGAGTTCGTCGACCTGGCCCACCGGCATACCTTCCGCTCTGCAGTAGACATTTCGGGCCCACCCCTCGCGGTCGCAGTCCGAGCCCACGCGGACCTGCTCGCCCCCAACCGCCTCGAGCTCGGCGAGCTCGTCGGCGTCGACGTTGCCGAGGCAGCCCTCCCCGACCTCGCTCGCGCGGCCCTTCTGCTCGCGGCGGACCACGCCATCGAGCTCATCGTCAGCATGGGGAGCGAGGGGGCGATCCACACTGACGGGACACAGGTTCTGCACGGCAGTGGTCCGGCGCTCGTCCCCGTCAACACCGCAGGGGCGGGCGACGCGCTTCTCGCCGGCTGGCTCGCCGAGCCGGGCACCCCCCACGAGCGGATGGCACGTGCGCTTGCGTGGGGTCGGTCCGCCTGCCTCTCGCCCACCACCGTCGACCGGGCACCCGGCACACGGGGCCTCGACGGCATCACCGTCACCGCCATCAACAACGTCCCTGAAAGGTCGCCGTCATGAGCGATATCCGCCGCATCGTCGTCACTGGGATCGACACCATCGAGCTGCGCACCGAGCCGCCGGCCGAGCTGGAGCCGAAGGAGGTCCGCGTACGGAGCGTGACGGTCGGCGTCTGCGGCTCGGACACCCACGCCCTGCACGGCAGGCATCCGCTGATCCCCCTCCCCTACTATCCCGGCCACGAGGTCACAGGCGTCGTCACCGAGATCGCGTCGGACGTGACGTCCGTCGCCGTAGGGAACCGCGTGACGGTCGAGCCGACCCTGCCGTGCTGGAACTGCAAGCAGTGCCGCCAGGGCCAGGAGAACCTGTGCGAGAACCTGCAGTTCTTCGGCTGTGGTTACCGGCAGGGCGGCATGGCCGATGAGTTCGTCGTCCGCGCCGACCGGCTGCACCGCATCCCGGACGACCTCGACGATCTCGCAGCCTCCCTCATCGAACCGCTCTCGACGCCGGTGCACGCCGGCCGCATCGCCGGCCCTCTGAAGGACAAGGCGATCGTCATCATGGGCTGCGGCACCATCGGCCTCCTCATGCTTGCCGTGGCGCGGTACGAGGGAGCGCGGCGGATCGTGATGACCGACCCGCTCGCCGCCAAGCGTGAGATCGCCCTGCGACTGGGGGCTGACGCTGTCGTTGACTCCTCGGAGGCAGATGTCGTCGAGCAGGTCCGTGCTGCGCTCGGTGAGAGCGCAGACGTGGTGTTCGACTGCGTGGCCATCCAGCCGACGATCGTCGCCGCCATCCAGCTGGCCACCAAGGGGGGCACCGTCGCCATTGTCGGCGTCCCGTCAGCGGACGTGCTCATCCCGACGATCGTGGTGCAGGACAACCAGATTCGTCTCCAGGGGTGCGCCACGTATGTCCCTGAGGACTACGCAAAGGCAATCGAGATGCTGCAAGCCGGTGCGGTCAAGGCTCAGGACTTCGTGACCGCCCAGTACCCGCTCACGCAGGCGAAGGAAGCCTTCGTCGCCTCCGCCGGCGGCAACGAGATCAAGGTGCTCATCCGGCCATGAACCAAGCCACGGCAGGGACCGGAGAGGTCCAGCTCGCCGCACTGCGGCACCAGCTGATCCTCGAGACGCTCCAGGCGCGGGGCCAGGTGAGCGCCAATGCGCTCGCAGAAAGGCTCGGGGTCACCCACGAGACCGTGCGCAAGGACCTGATCTCGCTGCAGGAACGCGGGCTGCTCCGGCGCGTCCACGGCGGAGCAGTGCCCGTGGAGTCACTCGCCTACGAGCCACACGTCGCCGCCCGGACCACCTATGCCTCGGAGAAGGCGCGGATCGCTTCTGCTGCAATGCAGTTCGTCCCCGAGACCGGGGCCGTGCTCCTCGACTCCGGGACGACCACGGGGGCCCTCGCCGAGACCTTCCCGCCCCGTCCCGGCGTCCTTGCGATCACCAACTCCCTACCCATCGCGCTGTCACTCGTCCCGCGTGCCGGGGCCGTCGCGATGCTTGGCGGGAGGGTCCGGCCGGAGACCCTCGCGACCGTAGACGAGTGGGCGCTGCGACACCTGGAGTCCATCCGGGCCGACGTCGCGTTCCTCGGCGCCAATGCCGTCTCGGTCGAGCACGGACTCGCCACCCCGGACCAGGCAGAGGCTGCCGTCAAGGGCGCGTTCGTGCGATCAGCCCGGCTCCGGGTGCTGCTGGCTGACCACTCCAAGGTGGGTCGTGAGTCGGTTTTTCAGTATGCCGGCCTGCCGGACGTCGACGTGCTCGTCACCGATGCAGGGCTCACCGAAGATGTCGCTTCCGAGCTCGAGCAGAAGTGTGGGGTCGAGGTGATCCGCGCCTGACGCCGGGCGCTGCCTGGCCTCGGGCGAGTGCCCGGCGTCAGGGCGCTGATCACCGTCCGGGATGAGCTCGCCCCACCACGGGCCGTCAAGCACCCGGTCAGCTGCTCACGGCGTGTCCAAGAGTCCTAGCTGCTCGTCGGTCAGCTTGAGATCCAACGCGCCGAGGGCCTCATCCAGCTGTGCGATGGAGCTCGCGCCGAAGATCGGGATCATGGCCGCCCGCCGGTCCGGGAGGTCGGCCAACGCGGTGGTGCTGCTCCCGTCCCGATAGGCGACATTGCTGCGCGGTCCGCGCAGATGCCAGGCCAGCGCCACCTGGTTGGCAGTGCCACCCAGCTCGTGCGCGACCCGGTGGACCATCTCCAGCCGCTCCCTGCTGCCCGAGTGGTCGTAGTCCCCGAGGAACGGCACCCACGGCCGGACCAGCTGACCGGCCTGCTGCGGCGCATACGTCATGATCGTCAGATTCGGCTGGGAGGCGGCGTAGTCGACCGCCTCAGGCGTGATCTTGGTGTTCTCGCTGGCGCCGGGCCTCGGCCAGTAGATCGAATGCTCCTGCTGCCAGGCGCCGAACTCCGGTCGGCCGCGGCTGGTGCTGTGCGCCCGGGCGAGCGCCAGGCGCCATGTGGCGGTGTTGGAGAGGCCCGGTATGGCGATCAGTCCCTCCTCGGCCAGTGACGAGAAAGTGTCGGCGATCTCGGAGACATCCCGTTCCCGGTCGTCGACGTGGCCGTAGTAGACGCCCACCCGCTCCAAGCCGAGCCGTTTCAGGCTCCCGGTGAGCTCTCGCCGCACCACCTCCGGCGCAAGTCCTTCGTAGTTGGTCGGCGGGGTGCCCGACAACGGCTTGGCGGGGTCGAGCTTGCCGGCACCGCATTTGGTGGCCACCACTACCTCGTCCGCCATCTTGCGGCTGGCGATCCACCGGCCAAGCACACGCTCGCTGTCGCCGGCTCGGGTCCCCAGGGTCTCCTCGGTCCAGGCGCCGTAGTTGTTGGCGGTGTCGAAGAACCGACCGCCCGCCTCGTAGAACCGATCCAGGATCTGGAACGAGGTCTCCTCGTCGATCCGCACCCCGAAGTGCATCGTCCCCAGACAGAGGGCGCTGACCTCGAGATCGGTCTCTCCGCTGTGCAGAATCCGTGTCTCCATGACCGCTACGGTAGAACTACATTGGTCTGGAATCCCGGGCCAATCCGACCCCTGTAAAGCCAGACCAATGTCTCACGATCCCGCTCTTGTCTCCGAACTGCTCGGACCTGGCCGTCCCGGCGTGCCGATCACGCGTCGCCTGATGGCGGGGCTCCGCGACGGCATCCGGGACGGCAGGCTTCCGCCCGGTTCGGCCCTCCCGCCGAGCAGGCTGTTGGCGGCCGAGCTCGGCTGCTCCCGCTGGGTGGTGACCGAGGCCTATGGCCAGCTCGTGTCGGAGGGATATCTCGAGGCGATCACCGGCTCGGCCACCCGGGTGCGGGACCTCGGTTCCAGCGCACCGCCGATGAGTGCCCTGGCCGCGCCCCTGGAGCGCCGGCCGCGATTCGACCTTGCGCCCGGCATCCCCGACCTGGACTGGGTCCCGCGGAGCAGGTGGGCCGATGCCTACCGGCGGGCCGTTCTGGGACTGGAGACCGATCTGCTGTCCGGCCGCACCCTCGTCGCCACCACCGGTCCTCGCCACGTGCTGACGGACTACCTCCGCCGGACCCGGCAGGTCCGCGAGGACCCGACCCAGATCATCCCGACCACCGGAGCCGCCGACGCGGTGGCGTGGCTGTCCCGACTGATGGCGCGGCTCGGCCACCAACAGGTCGCGGTCGAGGATCCCTCCTGGCCCGGCCTCCGCGACGCCGCACGCCGGTCCGGGCTCGACCTGGTGCCGGTCGGCGTCGACGAGCGCGGTCTGCGGGTCGAACAGCTCGACGATCATCCTCAGGTCCGGATGGTGATCACGACGCCGGCTCACCAGTTCCCGACCGGTGTGCCGATGTCCGCCGACCGTCGGCTGGCGTTGATCAATTGGGCGCAAAGGGTCGACGGGTTGATCATCGAGGACGACTACGACGCGGAGTTCCGGTACGACCGGATGGCGGTGGCCAGTCTGCAGGGAATGGCTCCGGAACGCGTGGCCCTGGTTGGGTCGGTGTCGAAATCGCTCAGCCCGGCGATCGGCCTGGGGTGGCTGATCATGCCTCAGTGGTTGCTCATGACGATCGTCGCCGACGATCTCGACCGCGGGGTGTCGCCATCGGCATTCCTGGTCGAGGCGCTGTCGATCATGATCGACAGCGGCTGGTACGAGCGTCATCTGCGCACGATGCGGATGCGCTACCGCCAGCGTCGGCAGGCCCTGGTGGCGGCGATCGCTGACCTGCTGCCGGATTGCCGGATGTCCGGCTCGGAGGCCGGCCTGCACCTGGTGCTGAGGCTGCCACCCAGGCTGGACGCCGCAGCGGTGGCTGCCGAAGCCGAGGCGTACGAGGTGCGGGTCGTCCCGCTCGATCGATATCGGCTGCGGCCGCTCGACGATCCCGCCCTCGTGATCGGCTTCGGCAATCTGACCTCCGGTCGCGAGAGGGAGGCCGTCGCCCGGCTTGCCCACGCCCTCCGGCACGGGTGAAGTCCGGGCACCGCGCGGGAGGACCTTGGGCACTGCCACTCGCTCAGCGTCATCTCTAGCGTCACAAGCTGACCCGAGTGGAAGGGACAGCCATGAATCCGAGGCAAACAGATCATGCCGCCTCGCCGAGGAGCACGCCGGCACTCCACGCCACCGGCCCTGGCGTTCTCCCCGATGGACGGGCATCTGCCGGATCCCGCACCCCGACGCCTCCGAGCGTGGTGGCCTCGCGCATCGCGCTCGTCGCCGTCGGCACGTCCATTGCCTTCATCGTCGCTCGTGATGGCTCCCCCGCGTGGCAGGTCGCCCGGCTCGTGGCCACTGCCGCGATGACGGGCGTGGTCTTTCTCCTGCTCGGGCGTGGGGTGCGCGGCCAGAGATCCGGCGTCGCCTTCGCCACCGGCTGTGCAGCGGTTTCCATCGGTGTGGGAATCGCCATCCCCCATCTGGCGAAGACGGGCATCCAGCCCATGACCGTGGCTGGGCTCGTCACTCTGGCGGGCGGTCTGGTGCTGCTGGGAACCGGCGGGGTGGAGCTGGTGCGGGTCACCCGGAAGTGGCTCCGGATCCTTGTCATCCCAGCACTGCTGGTGACCGCACTCCTCGTCGCTGCGTCGCTCGGCCAAGCCGTCGCAGCCACGAACGTGCCACCGACGGCTCTCGGCTCGGAGCTGCCAAGCGAAAGAGGCTTGTCCTACGGCAACGTCACGTTCCAGACCGGCGACGGGGTGGCACTTTCCGGCTGGTACGTCCCATCCACCAACCGGGCCGCTGTCGTCCTCTTGCACGGTGCGGGCTCGACCCGCTCGAGTGTCCTCGACCACGCCGTTGTGCTCGCCCGCCACGGGTACGGGGTTCTTCTCTTCGACGCCCGGGGCCACGGTCGCAGCGGTGGCCGCGCCATGGACTTCGGCTGGTACGGCGACCAGGACGTCGCCGCGGCCGTGTCCTTCCTCAGCACGCGACCTGATGTCGACAAGGGGCGGATTGCCGCCGTCGGCCTGTCAATGGGCGGCGAGGATGCCATCGGCGCCGCGGCCACCGAGCCGCGAATCCGCGCTGTCGTCGCGGAAGGCGCGACCAACCGCGTCACCGGTGACCGGGCATGGTTGGCGGGCGAGTACGGCTGGCGGGGAACCATCCAGGAGGGCCTCGAGTGGCTGACCTACGCCTGCGCCGACCTCCTCACCGCCGCCGACCAGCCCATCGTGCTGCGCAACGCCGTCGCCGCCACGGCGCCACACCCAGTGCTGCTCATCGCCGGCGGCGCCAAGGCGGATGAGGCCCTCGCCGGCCGGTATATCCAGTCTGGATCTCCGGGCACAGTCCACCTGTGGGTCGCACCCAATTCTGGCCACACTGCCGCACTGCGCACCTTGCCCCAGCAATGGGAAGAGCGAGTCACGGCGTTTTTGACCACCGCCCTGGGGTTGGCACCAGGCTAGAGATGCATCCTGGTCAGTGCGGGGTGCGCCGGGGCTCTCCCTTGTGGGTCGCCAGCGGGAAGGAGTCGCAGGGATGCCCAGGTACCAGCCCACCTCGCAGCGCAACCTCGACGGCTATGGCGCTCCGCAGATCGACTGGGCGCGGGTGGCGGAGGTCCTCGACGCCACGCTGACGCAGATCCCGAACACTGGCGGCCCGAACCGGCATACGCCCTGGTATGTCTACCGGGTCGCGCGCCCACGACAGTGTTCGCCCTCAGCACCGCAGAGCCGTCGGGCGCCACGCGGTTCGACGTCCAGACCCACCCATGAGCGACGACACGAATCGCGCCTGTCGTCGCCGTTCACTGCGCGTCAGCGGAGGCCTTCCGTCGGCCTGAGACAGGCAGCTTGGTATGCCGTCAGGCAGGTGAAGGATGGCGCGCACCACCTGCGGCCAAGGGCGGGCGGGGGCGCGGCGACGTTGGTGCTCAGCTCGGCTCGGCGGCCTCGGGGATCACCTCCTCGACGGTGAGGACCCCACGCACGTTCGTCAGCTCGATCACGCATCGGACGGGCGAGTCCGCAGGAACCACCAGCCGGAGCTCCTGGCGTCGGTGACCCAGCCGCTCGGCCAGCCGGAAGATCATCGCGATGCCCGCGCTGTCGAGGTAGGACGTGTCACTCAGGTCGACGACGACGAGGGCAGCCTCGGAGGGCACTGCAACGGCGATGGACTCCATCACCTGGCGCGCGTTGGAGAGGTCGACCTCGCCGCTCACTCGCACCACCCAGGCACCCACGAGACCCCGGGCGTCGACGTGGGCCAGCTGGGTCACCAGTCACCTCCGATCTGAATCCGACGACGCATCCGGACCTCGGTCCCGCCGGGGCCGTGGTCCAGGTCCACCCTGTCCATGAGAGCACGCATCAGCTGAAGGCCCCATCCTCCACCCCGGTCGGCCGCAAGCCGCCACTCTCCCTGGTCGCGTACCGACATCTCGAGGAGTCCGTCGACGAGGCGGGCTTCGACGGTCATGTCGCCAGCAGCAGCGATATAGGCATGCTGCACGATGTTCGCACACGCCTCGCCGCACGCGACCAGGATCTCGCTGGCGTCATCTTTGGGGACCTCGGACTCGCGGAGCCACCTGCGCAGCGCCGCACGCATTTGCACGAGCACCCGCGCCTCTGCCGGCAGCCTGACCGCGAATGGCCTTCCAGCGAGAGGCAAGGGCCGCATGGCCACGAGCGCCACGTCGTCGGCATGATCCTCTTCGAGGACCGATGACAGGAGTCGATCGCACAGGTCGTCCACGTCGTCGGTGTCGCCGGCGACCGCCTCGAGGGTCAGGCGGTCGAGGCCTTCCCTGATGGAGACTCCTCGGCGCTCCACCAGCCCGTCGGTGTACAGCAGCAGGGTCGCGCCAGGCGGCAGCGTGTGGCTGGCTTCGGCGAAGGTGGCCTCCGCCGTCACCCCTATGGGAGGGGCCAGCCCATCGGTGAGGTAGACGCCCTGCCCGCTGCCGATGACCAGCCCCGGGGGATGTCCAGCGTTCACGAAGCGCAGCTCCCGGGTGGCCGGATCGAAGACGAGGTACATCAGCGTGACCATCTCCGGAACCGGAAGCTGCGCCACGAGACGGTGCACGCCACGCATCACCGAGACGGGCGAGGGGTCCTCAACCGCATAGGCCCGGACCGCCATCCTGAGCTGGGCCATGGTGGAAGCTGCCTGGATCCCATGCCCAGCGACATCGCCTATGGCCAGTCCGATGAGCCCGCCGGAAAGCTGGACCACGTCATACCAGTCGCCGCCGACCTGCACGTCGGCGGGCGCCGGCACGTACCGCGCGGCCACGGCCACCCCCGGTATGTCCGGTATCCGATCCGGGAGCAGGCTTCGCTGCAACGTCTCTGCGATCTGGTGCTCCCGCTGGGCGCGAGCCTCCTCCTGGCTGAGCTGTTCCTGTGCATCAGAACGCTCCTGGATCTCTTGGAGCAGTCGGGCGTTCGCCGCTGAGAGCTCGGACGTGCGGAGGCGGACCCGCTCCTCGAGCTCCGCGGCGGCCGCCGAAAGGGCGTGCGCGGCCTGGATCCGCTCGCTGACCAGCGCGGCAAGGAAGAACGACGTGAGCGCGACGCAGGCGTTGAAGGCCTGAAGTGTGAACATCCGCTCGAAGAGCGTGCCCCGCTCGAAAGGCCCGAGACCGTGAGCGGCCGACCACGTCGCCATCAGTGAGGCGATGAGCGCCGCCGGTGCCGCGCCGCGCAGCTGGAGGCGCCACGAGGCCCAGCCCAGCACCGGGAGCGTCAAGAAGAGAAGGTGCAGCTGGGACCGCGCCGTCCAGGCCATGACCACCGCGACCACGACGAGGATCGCCCCAGCTTCCAGCCAGTCCTTCAGCGGCCACTTCCTGGACTCCCGGAACAGCGGAAGGCTCAGGAGGAACGGTGCGACCACCAAGACCCCCATGGCGTCCCCGGTCCACCACACCGCCCAGGCCGTCGGCAGCTGGGAGATCGGGATCTCCCGTGACATGGCCAGCGTCCCGGCCCCGATGGTGGCGCTGACCAGCATGCTCGCCAGAGCGCCAAGGAACACGATGGCCAGGGCGTCACGCTGGCGGTCGAGCTGGCGCCGGAACCCCACCCGAAGCAGAAGGATTGCCGCCATCAGAGGCGCCAGGGTGTTGCCGACCGCCGTTGCCGCGGCCGGAAGCACCCCCGCGCCGATCGGCAGGTTGACCGCGAACGCGGCCACGGCGACAGCCAGCCACATCGCCCTGCCCAGCAGGAGGAAGGCAGCCAGGGCAATGCCGGTCGGCGGCCAGAGCGGAGTCACGTTGTCCTGGACGAGCGAGAGGCTCAGCCCCAGCCGGGCCCCGAGGTAGTAAGCGGCGCCAACCAGGAGGAGCGAGCGGAGGTGGGCGGCCGTATGCCGTGGAAGGCGCGCTGAAGCGGGACCCGAGGCCCTCGGCGTGCCCGATCGACCGGTCATCGCCCCTTCCGAGCCCACTGTCCATGCGGCGGCATGCTGAGAGCGTAGAGACCGGCCAGACGCTCCGGGTCGAAATGCCGCAGACTCGCAAGAGGGCCGCTCGCCCGCAGCGCTGGTCGTCTCCCATGCTGGACTTCGGCGCCCGAGAGGGGCGCCGCCGATGACGGCTTTCACCATCTCCATGTCGGTGATGGCTGCCGTGGCCCTGCTTTTCGGCCACTACGAGTCAGGTGGCTCACTCCTGATCACGTTGGTTGCCTACTCGGTCGTGGCCTATGGCTCGGACCTTCCGTTCGCAGCAGCAAGTCTGGCGCCTTCGCCTTCGGTCCGGCGAAAGTCGTCTGCTTCGTAGAGGCGTTGAGCGAGCCGGTCGTCCTCGCTCGTGACCACGAGGGCGTAGTCGGCACCTCGCTCGCGCGCGACCCGCATGGCCTCGGTGACCAGCTCCCGGCCGTATGTCCGTCAGGAAGCCGGCGAAGCCCCTGCGAAGAGCAGGGGCTTCGTCGTGATGGAGAACCGCTGGATCGTTCGATCAGACGATCAGAACGACTGCAGCGACCACCGCTCCGGCCAGGGCGAGCGCGCTGAGCACGAAGCTCGTGGTGGCGGAGGCGGTCCAGTGGCCGGACCGGTCACGAAGGCTGGCGCCCAGGACTCCAAGGCCAACAGCGAGCAGTACGCCGCCGGCGATGAAGCTGCCGAGGTACCAGGCCGCGCTCAGGCCGGCGATCACCCAGCTGCTCGGTGCGAAGTAGGTGTATGCACCGAACGCTGCGACGATGGCGCCGAGGATCATGAGCGTGTAGTCGACGGTACGGTTACGGAACAGCCGCGGAAGGTGTTCCACGGAGGTCTGTTCCCTCATCTGGATCTGTGTCATCTCTCTCCCCTCCTTCCCATTCCTCCACTTTTCAGCCTGCGCGCTGCTGGCGCGGCGGGCCAGTGCCGTTGGTCCCCTCTCCTGGCGACAGCATGGGCGGCGCTCCGCGGTATGACGCACCTCGCAGCGCGGTTCAAGCATGTGCGGACATCGAGGCATGCGGCGGACGAGAACGAATGGGCATGGTGACCCTGTCAGGACAGACCCAGGGAGCGCATAGAGTGGCGCTGCCAGCAGATCCGGAAACCGTGCTGGGGCCCTCGTCCGGATTGCGGCGCTATGACGCAGGTTGCGGCCAAGTGGATTTGCGACATGTCAGTACGTGGGTGGGCCGAGATGAGAGCGCAGGATGTCGACCGTCGCGGCCAGTGAGCCTCGGGCGTCGACCCAGATGGCGCGAGGGCGGCTCGCTCGGAGCGAGTTGAGGGACTGCACAAGCCTCGTGGCGTCGTGGGGGCCGACGAGGCGGTTGTTGACTTCGTGCTCTGGGCGATCAGGATTCGTCGCGCGTGCGGCGAGGCGCTCAGCGAGGGTGTCAGCATCGAGGTCCAGCACGTACTCGTGGAACTGGGCGCCGCATTCACCGGCGAGCTGCTCCAGGTCCTTGATGAACGGTGTCTTGGCGAGGTACTGCCCGACGACGACGTCGAATCCGCTGCGCAGTTGTTCTCCGGCCAGCGCGAGGCTCAGGCGTCTGGCGTGGAGGCCGGACGATGCCTTGTCCGCGTCCCACCGCCCGAGGGCGTGTTTGATCGCGTCCACGTCGAGGGCGAGCGTCAGGGGTCGGTCTTGCGCGAGGGTAAGCGCGATTGTTGACTTGCCGGACCCGGGAGCTCCGTTGATCAACACCAGACGAGACACGGAAAGACCGTAGCGAACGGACAAGACGTGTCACGACGTGTACGGGTCCGCCCGCTCATCATGGAGATGTTCGGCGCGACTTCGCACAACGTGCACGATTGGCAGGGTCGGTCGCACCATCCCCGGCAGAAGAGTGCGGATGCCGAGACCTAGGCTGGCGTCGTGCCCTTCGCGAATGAGGGAACTCTGAGCGCACTGCCCGGCATGAAGGACGAACTGGTGGCTGCCTCACGCGCCGCAGATCACGCTGATTCGCATTGCGGGGGTACGCCGGGCCTACCAGCCCGCCGCCGCGGCCAAGGGAGGACGGGTGACAACCAAGGGCGAGCGAGATGCATGGGCGGCCTGGCTGGCCGAGCGCCGTCACGGCGGCGACCCCGAGCTGCTGCGCCGGCAGCTGGAGTTCCTCGCCCCGATTCGCGACCAGGTCGTTGCCAACGCCGCGCTCGGCGCCGGGTATCGAGTACTCGACGTGGGCTCCGGGGATGGGCTCATCGCCTTCGCTGCCGCTGACGCGGTGGGACCCACCGGGCAGGTGATCTTCAGCGACGTGTCCTCCGACCTGCTGGACCGGTGCCGCGAACTGGCCAGGCAGCGCGGCCTGCTCGACCACTGCCATTTCGTGCAGGCGCCGGCCCGGGACCTCTCGCCGATCCCAGACCAGGCCGTTGATGCCGTCACACTCCGCTCGGTGCTGATCTACGAGACCGATAAGGCCGCCGCCTTCGCCGAGTTCCACCGGGTGCTCCGCCCCGGAGGCCGCCTGTCCTTGTTCGAACCGATCAGCCGCTTCGCGTCCCCCGGGGCCGCCAGACCGTTTCCACGGCTACGACGTCGCGCCCGTCGCCGATCTGGTGGCCAGGCTGAAGCAGCTCTACGACGCCATCCAGCCGCCGGACTCCGACCCCATGCTGGACTTCGACGAACGTGACCTCGTCAGGCTGGCTGAGCACGCCGGGTTCGGCGAGGTGCACGCGCAGCTGGCCATCGACATTCACCCGCCCGAGCCATTGCCCTGGGACGCCATGCTCAACAGCTCGGGCAACCCCCGCATCCCCACCCCGGCCGAGGCCATGCGCCAGGCTCTCACCGTCGAGGAAGTCGACCGCCTCACCGCCCACCTACGACCCCTGGTCGAACAAGGCCGCGGCCAGCGACGAACCGCCACCGCCTACCTCTGGGCGGTCCGGGCACCGGGATGAATTGACCATCGATGCGTTGGCAGACCCTGCGTCTGCTCTTCCGGAACCGGGGCCAAGACCTACCTTCCGATGGGCAACAGGCCTTGACACAGCCACACATGCACGTTCTCTCGCACCACAATCAATTCGGCAGGTCCGGACGCCGGCACCCGGCGGTGTGACGCACCCTGCCCCACCGTCTCAGTGTCCGCCGTGCGCCCCGACCGGGCGCCCCGATGAGGATCGGACCGTGGGTTAGCTCTTCTTCAGTTCCTGGGCAAGCATGACGATGATGCCGCTGGGGCCGCGGACATAGCTGAGCTTGTACGCGTCCCCATAGGTGGCCACGCCGCGCAGCGGGTGGCAGCCGTGCCTGGCGGCAATCTCGAGTGCCTCGTCGATGTCGTCGACCGAGAAAGCCACGCGGTGCATGCCGATCTCGTTAGGGCGGGTGGGCTCCGTCTCGATCGCGTCGGGGTGGATGTACTCGAAGAGCTCGAGACGACCGTTGCCGTCTGGCGTCTGGAGCATGGCGATGTTGGCGTGGTTGCCGTCGAGGCCGACGGCTGTGTCGGTCCACTCTCCACTGACCGTGTCACGGCCGAGGACGGTAAGCCCGAGGTCGGTGAAGAAGGCGACCGTCGCTTCGAGGTCGCGCACGGCGATCCCGACGTTCTCGAGTTTGATGGGCATGCGTTGCACGCTATCGAGTCAGCGCGATTCGCTCGAGTGTGCTGGCTGCCGGTTGCGGCTCGGCCGGGCCAGGGCCCGTTTCGCAGATCCTGCCCGCAACTGTCGGCGACCTCTGTTGTGAGGGCTTGGAACCTGATCGGCCCTCCGGACACGCGTCTGGGTCACCGGGTCGGGCTCCCCGCGGCTGTGCCGCGAAGGGAACCTTGCCCCCAACGCGTCGCGGGCGACCACTGGCTTGCGAGACCTGCCGGATGATGCCGCC
>DASSJT010000032.1:0-23290 GCA_035691065.1 Dermatophilaceae bacterium | reverse complement strand
GAGCGCAGCTCTCGCGAGATCGCCTCGGCGGCCGCAGCAAGCTGCGGGGCGGCCTTCTCAATGACCTCTTCGGTCATGCGGGGAAGGGGGCCGGACATCGACAGGGCGATGCGCTGGGGAGCGTCCGGGATGGCGACCGCCACACAGCGCACCCCGATCTCCTGTTCGCCGTCGTCGAGGGCGTAACCCCGCTCCCGGGTCCGCTCGAGCTCCTTCAGGAACGCCTCAGGGGTCGTGATCGTGTGCTCCGTGCGGGCGGCCATGCCCGTGCGGGCCAGCAGTGCGCGCACCTCGGCGGGGTCTTCGCGGGCCAGGATCGCCTTGCCCACGGCTGTGGAGTGCGGGTCGACGCGCCGGCCGACCTCGGTGAACATGCGCATCGAGTTCTGCGAGGCCATGACCTGGCCCACGTAGACGATCTGGTCACTGTCGAGGATCGCGAGGTTGACCGACTCGCCGAGGGCCGCGACAACCTTCGCCATGTGCGGCCGGGCCCAGGTGCCGAGCATCCGAGAGGTGGTCTCGCCGAGACGGATCAGCCGGGGGCCGAGGGAGTACTGCCGCGATGGTTCCTGGCGGACGTAGCCCAGGTCGACCAGCGTCCGGACCAGGCGGTGGATCGTGGGCAGCGGCAGCTGCGCGTCGGCGGCGAGCTGCGACAGGCTGATCACCCCGCCTGCATCCGCCATCGTCTCGAGGATGGCGAACGCCCGGTCGAGCGACTGGACGCCACCACTTGACTTGGATCCGCGGCGATCCGCCTTGACTGGTGTTTCCAGAGCTGATTCCAGAGCCACGTGGGTCCTGCCTTTCGAGCCCTCGCGCCGACCACGCCCCCGGCGGGTTCGCTTGTCGCGAAAATTCTTTTCCGTATTACGAGAGCATAGTCCATGCCCTCGGGGCCCGGGACCGATCCCGAGAACGGGTCGACAGCGCAGCGGCTCAAAGCGCGGCAGGTAAGGCAGAGGCTTCGTGTCGAGGGCCTGGCCGATGGCAGCCCAGGCCCTCGACAGGTCGATCAGTGAATCGCCACCGGTGGGAGGCCCTGATCGTCAAGCAGGTGGGACTCCTCGTGCTTGCGCGGCAGGAACAACGCGGACACGAGGGCCAGAATCACCAGGCAGGCGGCGACGAAGAAGGTGCTCGTGAAGGCCGACGCGGCCTGCTGGAGCCCCTGTGCGACCCCAGCGGGGCCGCCGATCTTCTCGACCAGCGCTGGGTCCTGCCGGGAGGCGATCGCCGCTCCCGCGAGGGGGTGGTCCTTCAGGTGGTTGGTGAGGAGGACCGACATCGTGGCGACGCCCACCGAGCTGGCGATCTGCTGGCTGATGTTGAGCAGGGTCGACCCGCGGGCGACCTCATGGCTGGTCAGTGTGCGAAGGGCGGTTGTGAAGATCGGCATCATCGTGCCGCCCATGCCGAGGCCCATGAGGAACAGCCAGCCGGTGATGGTCCATTTCGACGTCTCGGCGTCGATCTGGGACAGACCGAACATCCCCACGATGATGGTGGTGATGCCGAACGGCACGATGCGGCCGACGGGCAGCCGGTCGACGAGGTAGCCGGCCAACGGCATGGTCAGCATCGCTCCCAGACCCTGCGGGGCCACGAGCCAGCCCGCGCCCAGCGGCGTCTCGCCACGCACCTGCTGGTAGTAGGTGGGCACGAGGAGCAGGCCGCCGAAGAAGGCCGCGGCGAAGATGAACATGGTGACGATGGAGACCGTGAGGTTGCGGTTGGTGAACAACCGGAAGTCGAGCAGCGGGTGCCGTGGGCGGAACGAGTGCCACACGAAGGCCAGCATGAGGACGAGTCCGACCCCCGCGAAGGTCAGGACCTTGGCGTCCGCGACCGTGCCGGCGGACGGGATCGACGAGATGCCGTAAAGGAAGAGGGCCAGCCCAGGGGACATCAGCAGCACCCCGAGCCAGTCGAGGGACTCGCTGGGCTCGGTGTGGTCCTTGGGGAGAACGAGGTAGGCGTAGATCGTGGCGATGATGCCGAGCGGGACGTTGATGAGGAAGATCCAGTGCCAGCTTGCGTGGTCGATGAGCCAGCCGCCCAGGATCGGGCCGAAGATCGGGCCCAGGAGCATCGGGACACCGAGGATGGCCATCAGCCGGCCCATCCGGTGGGGGCCGGCGGCCCTGGTCATGATCGTCATGCCAAGCGGCATCAGCATGCCGCCGCCGAGCCCTTGGAGGACCCGGAAGCCGATCAGCATGTTGATGCCGTTCGCGGCCGAGCACAGTGCCGAGCCCGCGGTGAACAGCACGATGGCGGCCATGTAGAGGCGCTTGGTGCCGAACCGGTCGGCCGCCCACCCGGTGAGCGGGATGACCGTGGCCAGGGCCAAGGTGTATGCCGTGACCGTCCAGGCGACGGTGGAATAGGCCACCGGGTGGGCCGCGTCGGTGGCAAAGGTGGTCTGGAACACCGGCAGCGCGACGTTGACGACGGTGATGTCGAGGATCGACATGATCGCGCCGAGCACGACCACCCCCGCGACTTTGAGAACCGCGGCGTCGATGTTGTCGGGATAGTCGAGCTGTGCCGGTGCTGGGGCTTGTGCGGACATGGAACCCCCGTTGGAAGAGATGTCGGAACCGCTCCCGCGGGTGCTGCGGGAACGCCTCGGCCCAGCGTAGCCACGCCCCCCGACAGGGCCCACGGGTTTTCAGGGCGGAGGCACGGCTCGAGTCCCTCGTCAGCCTCCGAGCAGCTGGCCCACCGCTATCGAGATGTCACCCGATCGCCGCCGATCCACACCGCGGCCACATGCGCGGGACCCGCCAGCGCGAACACCTTGGCCAGGGCGTCGACGTCCCCGCTGGCGTGCCGCAGCCCCACCTCGAGCGTGCTGCCCGACTCGGGCCGCACCCAGACGGCGTCGAACTCCTTGCCCACCGAGAGGTCGCCCACCCGGTCCGCCAGACCCAGGGCATCGGCCCCCGCAGCGGTGGCGAGGTACAGCAGGTGCGCCGAGGTCAGCGGGAGGCCGGCTTCCCCCAGGAGCTGCTGCATGAAGTAGGCCTGCAGCCCCTCCTTGAAGAGGCAGAACCCGGTCCCAGCGCCGACGTCGGACCCCAGCGCCACCCGCACTCCCTGGCTGACGTGTGCTCGCATCGGGAACAGCCCGCTCCCCAGCGCCGAGTTGCTCGTCGGGCAGTGCGCCACGCTCGACTCGTGAGCGGCGAGGAGGGCGAGCTGCCGCTGCGTCGGGTGGACGTCGTGCGCCAGCACCGTCCGCCGCCCGACCAGACCATGCCGGTCGTAGGTGTCCAGGTAGTCGACCGAACCAGCAAAGAGCTCTCGGACCTGGAGCACCTCAGCAAGGTTCTCGTTGATGTGGGAGGTGAGCCAAAGGTCACCCAGGTCCTTCTGCAGCGAGGCGCAGGAGTCGAGCAGCTCGTCGGTGCACGAGAGCGAGAACCGGGGCGTCACGGCATACCGCATGCGCCCGCTCCCGTGCCAGCGCTCGGCGAGCATCCGACCCTCCGCATAGGCGCGGTCGGGCGTCGTCAGGAGGTCCGCCCGCAGCACGCGGTCACTCACGACCAGACCAGCGGTCGCGCGCAGCCCCATGCGCTCCGCTTCCTCGAAGAAGGCCCCCATGGCGGGCGCGAAGTGGGACCCGAACACCATCGCGGTGGTCGTGCCCGCCAGCAGCAGTCCGCTCGTGAACTCGGCCGCGACCAGGCGCGCGTATCCGACGTCGGAAAGTCGGGCCTCCTCGGGCAGCGCGCACTGCTCGAGCCATTCGAGAAGCGGCATCCCCAGAGCCCCGATGGCCCGGACCTGCGGGTAGTGGACGTGGGTGTCGACCAGCCCAGGCAGCAGGAGGCCACGGCGCAGGTCGACCACCTCCGCGTCGGGATGGCTCGCGTGCACGTCGGCGAAGGGGCCGCGGGCCGCGATGACGCCGTCGCGCACGGCCACCCCCGCGTCCGCTTCGGCCCGGAGCCCGCCGCCGTGGAACGGGTTGGCCGGCGTGTCGAAGACCGTCGCCCGGTAGACCCTCACGACCGCACTCCCTGCTCGGCCCGCTCGCGGGCGAACGCCACCATCAGGGCGGCGGCGACGCTCACCGCGATCACGGCGGGCTCCTTGCCGGAGATCTCCGGCAGGCCGATCGGCGTCGTGATGCGGGCGATCTCCTCCGGGCTGTGCCCTTCGGCGGAGAGCCGCTGCTGGAACCGCCGCCACTTGGCCGCCGAGCCGATGAGCCCGATCGAGCCCAGGTGGCGGCACCGCAGCGCGACGTCACACAGGGCGGCGTCCTCGGCGTGGTCGTGGGTCATCACCAGGACGTGCGTGCCGGGCGGCACCTGGCCCAGCACCAGTTCCGGCACCGGCGCGTGGTGCACGTGTACCGCGGCGAGCGCATCGCCGAGCACCGCCAGCCGCTCCGCAGCCACCTGGTCGGCCCGGGAGTCGACCAGGTGCAGCTCGAGGTCATGCCGGGACAGGATCCGGGCCAGCTCCAGCCCCACGTGCCCCATGCCGAAGATCACCACTGACGGGACCACGGCCACGGGCTCGAGGAGCAGGGTCACCTCTCCCCCGCAGCACTGCACGCCATGCTCAGCGGGCGCCTTGTCGGTCAGCTTGACCGTCAACAGCTCGGGTATGCCGGGTGGCCCCGCCAGCATCTCCCGCGCACGTTCCAGCGCGGTCGCCTCGAGGTTGCCGCCGCCGACCGTCCCCCATTGGCGGTCTGCAGCCACGACCATCTTCGCGCCGGCCTCGCGTGGGGTGTGGCCACGCGCCGCGGCGACCGTCACGATGACCCCCGGCCTGCGATCGCGTCTGAGGCGCTCGACGGCGCCGAACCACTCCACCTCACACCCCTGTGGGCAGGGAGTGCTGCGCCTGCTCGGAGTGCGGTCGCATGGGTCGTGCGTCCTTCGACGGCTGGTCCGGGATCATGCCGGGTGCACCCTTTGCCACGTGCGCGTGCTCGGTGGCGCGGCGGGCCTCCTCCACGGCCCAGTAGACCGCCTCGGGGGTTGCCGGCGAGGCCAGGTCCACGCAGACCCCTGAGGGACCGAAGGCCGCTGCCGCCTGACGCAGCGCCTCACGCACCGAGAGCGCCAGCATGAGAGGCGGCTCGCCGACGGCCTTGGACCCATAGACCGCGCCCTCCTCATGGGCGCGCTCGAGCAGGGCGACGTTGAACTCCTCGGGCATCTCGGAGAGGCTCGGCAGCTTGTACGTGCTGGCCGCCTGCGTGGCCAACCGACCCCGAGACGGCCGGTCGCTTTCGTCCCAGCGCAGGTCCTCGAGCGTGAGCCAGCCCGCACCTTGGACGAATCCGCCCTCGATCTGACCGATGTCGACCAGCGGCGAAAGGCTGTCGCCGACGTCATGGACGATGTCGACCCGCCGGGTGCGGTAGGCGCCCGTGAACCCGTCGACTTCCACCTCGGCCGCGGCGGCACCGTAGGCGAAGTACTTGAACGGCTCACCGTGGAACACCGTGGAGTCCCAGTGCAGGCCCTCGGTGCGGTAGAACCCCGCGGCCCAGAGCTGGACGCGCTGGAAGTAGGCCTGTTGGACCAGCTCCTCCCACGAAGTCCGACCGCTGGAGGTGGCCAGGCCGTGCACCTGCCCGTCGGTGAAGCGCACATCCGCCGGCGCGACGCCCAGCTGGCCGGCCGCGACCGTCGCCAGCCGCTCCCGGATCTGCTCACAGGCGTTCTTGACCGCTCCACCGTTGAGGTCGGCGCCTGAGCTGGCGGCCGTGGCCGACGTGTTGGGCACCTTGTCGGTGCGGGTGGGCGCGAGTCGCACCCTCGACAGGGGCACGCCAAGCGTGGTGGCCGCGACCTGGAGCATCTTGGTGTGCAAACCCTGGCCCATCTCGGTGCCGCCGTGGTTGATGAGCACCGAGCCGTCCTTGTAGACGTGCACCAGCGCACCGGCCTGGTTGAAGGCGGTGAGGTTGAACGAGATGCCGAACTTCACGGGTGTGATGGCCAAGCCTCGCTTGGTGTGCTGGTGGGCCGCGTTGTACTCCGCGATGTCGCGCCAGCGGCTCTCGAGGTCGGCCGTGGCGACGACCTGGTCCCAGACCGCCACGGCCCGCTCGGGGTGGCGCACGGGCTGGCCGTAGGGCGTGCACTGGCCCTCGGTGTAGAAGTTGCGCCGGCGCAGGTCTGCGGCATCGATGCCCAGCAGCGGCGCGCACCGTCCGAGGATGTCTTCGATGACCAGCATCCCCTGAGGCCCCCCGAAGCCACGGAACGCGGTCTGCGAGGTCTTGTTGGTCTTGGCGATCCGGCCGTTCACGCGGACGTTGGGGATCCAGTAGGCATTGTCGACGTGGCACAGCGCTCGGGCCAGGACTGGCTCTGACAGGTCGAGGCTCCAACCACCGTCGGAGGTGAGGGTCGCGTCGAGCGCCTGCAGCCGGCCGTCGTCGGAGAACGCCACCCGCCACTGCGCGTGGAAGCCGTGCCGCTTGCCCGACATCGTGATGTCCTGCGTACGGTTCAGGCGCACCCGCACGGGTCGGCCGGTGAGGGTCGCACCGAGGGCCGCGATCGCGGCATACCCGTGCGGTTGCATCTCCTTGCCCCCGAAGCCGCCTCCCATGCGAAGGCACTGCACGGTCACCGCGTGGCTGGGCAGGCCGAGGACGTGGGCGACGATGTCCTGGGTCTCCGTGGGATGTTGAGTGCTGCTGTGGACGAAGGTCTGCCCGTTCTCGTCCACCTGGGCGATCGAGCAGTGCGTCTCGAGGTAGAAGTGCTCCTGCCCGGCGAACTCGAGCTCGCCGCTGAACACCTGCGGGGCGGTGGCGAACCCGGCCTCGATGTCACCGCGCTCCATGTGCGGCTGGCCGCCCTGGAAGCTGCCTGCCTCGATGGCTTCCCGAACGGTGACGAGAGCCTGGAGTGGCTGGTACTCGACCTCCACCGCCTCCGCTCCGAGCCGGGCGGCTTCCAAGCTTTCGCCCAGGACCCAGCAGACCGCGTGCCCGTAGAACATGACCTCGGTCGGGAAGAGGGGCTCGTCGTGCTTGACCCCCGCGTCGTTGACCCCCGGGACGTCCTCGGCGGTCAGCACCCGCACCACTCCGGGCACGTCGAGCGCAGGGCCGGTGTCTAGCCGGGTGACCATGGCGTGGGCATGCGGTGCCTGGACCGGCCAGGCATGCAGCACGTCACGCAGGCGCCCGACCAGGTCGTCGGTGTAGAGCGCCTCGCCGGTGACGTGCAGGTCGGCACTCTCGTGTGGAATCTCCAGCCCGACAACGGGGTTGGCGGGACGGTCGGACAGGGCGCTCATGCTCCCACCCCCACTCGCTGGTCGGCGTGCGCCGGGGGGTTCTCCGCGAACAGCTTGAGGAGGGACTGCCCGAGCATCGCCGAGCGGTAGATGGAGCTGGCGCGGTGGTCGTCCATCGGGGTGCCCTCCCCCCGCATCACGGCAGCGGCCTCGCGCACTGTCGCCTCCGACCAGGGCCGTCCCTCGAGCACCTGCTCGGTCGCGCGGGCCCGGAGCGGAGTGGCCGCCACCCCGCCGAGCCCGATGCGGGCACGGGTGACGATGGTGTCCTCGATGACGAGCGCGTAGCCCACCGCCACGGACGAGATGTCGTCGAACCGGCGCTTGGCGATCTTGTGGAACGCTGTCACCCCAGCCAGGGGGACGGGAATCCGCACCGAACGGATCAGCTCGTCGGCGGCCTTCTCGCTCTTGCGGTAGCCGGTGAAGTAGTCGGCCAAGGCGACCTCGCGCTCGCCGCGGCGCGATGCCAGCTGAACGGTCGCCTCGAGCGCCAGGAGCGCTGGGGGCAGGTCGCCGATCGGCGAGCCGGTGCCGAGGTTGCCGCCGATCGTCGCGCCGTTGCGGATCAGCCGCGATGCGAACTGCGGGAAGACCTGGTCAAGCAACGGGACGCGACCAGCGAGGCGGCGCTCGACCTCCGACAGGCTGAGCGCTGCCCCGATCTCGACGGCGTCGTCACACCAGGCAAGCTCGCGCAGCTCCGCCAGCCGGTCGATCGCCACAGTGAGTGCAGCCCGCGAGCCCCGGAGGTTGACCTCGACGCCCCAGTCGGTGGCGCCGGCAACCAGCGTCGCGTCCGGCCGCTCGGCCAGGAGGTCGAGGGCCTCGGCGAGGCTGGCGGGACGGACGAACTCGGCGTGGCCTGACATGAGGCGGGTGGCGACGGGGGGTGGCGCGGGCCGCGCGCGGCGAGCCGCGAGCGGGTCGTCGGCACCCGGCATCCCCAAGGCGTATGCCGCGTCGCGGATCGGGCGGTACCCGGTGCACCGGCAGAGGTTGCCGCTGAGCGCGTGGGGGTCGAAGCCGTTGGGGCCGCATGCGTGGCCGTTCCCGCTGGAGGGGGCGCGCCCCTCCCGGTAGTACTCGGCCGCCATGCTGCAGACGAAGCCGGGCGTGCAGTAGCCGCACTGTGAGCCGCCGCGCACCGCCATCTCCTGCTGCACGGGGTGCAGGGCGCCTGGGCTCCCGAGTCCCTCGGCCGTGACGACCTCCTGGCCGTCGAGGGATGCGGCCGGGACCAGGCACGCGTTGATGGCGGTCCACTCGGAGGCATCCGCCGCGCCATCCGCGGCCGGGCGGGCGACCAGGATGGAACAGGCGCCGCACTCCCCCTCGGCGCAGCCCTCCTTGGCCCCCGTGAGGCCACGCTCGCGGAGGAAGTCGAGCGCGCTCAGGTGCGGGGCGGTTCCCGCGAGGGGTTGCGCGTGGCCGTTGACATTGACTTGCAGCGGGTCCATGGTCCAGCTCCTGTCCACGCCGTCGTGGCTTCCATGATGCGCCCCGCGCCGACATGGCAGCAGGGGCATGGTTGGAGCGGTGCGACGGCGGTCTGCTGGTTATCCATGCCGAACAACAGGCCGCTTGGGTTGTCGAAAAGGGTAGCGCCTCTCCGGCTGTCTGTGAAGGGGTTCGGAAAACAGTTTCCGCATCGCGGAGAGTCGCCGAGGCCGGTGACCGGCCCGCCCGGGACCGTTGCGCCTCGATCCCGTCGGCGGGAGGCTAGGACCCGCTGCCGCCGTGGAAGGGACTGTCGATGAGCGAACCCGCGATCACCGTCGTGCCTGTCCCCGTGCCGGACGAGGTCAACGTCATCCTCGGCCAGGCGCACTTCATCAAGACCGTCGAGGACCTGTACGAGACCTTGGTGGCGTCCTCGCCCTACCTGCGTTTCGGGCTCGCTTTCTGCGAGGCGTCCGGCCCCCGGCTGGTGCGCCGGGCAGGGAACGACTCCGAGCTCGTCGACCTTGCTGTGCGGCATGCCTCGGCCATCGGAGCAGGGCACGCGTTCATCGTGTTCCTGAGCAAGGGTTTCCCGGTCAACGTCCTCAACCAGCTCAAGATGGTCCCGGAGGTCTGCCGCATCTACTGCGCGACGGCCAACCCGGTCGAGGTCCTCGTCGCCGAGACGGAGCAGGGGCGCGGGGTGCTGGGCGTCATTGATGGCAGCGCCCCGCTGGGTGTGGAGACGGACGAGGACGAGCGGCACCGCAAGGCCCTGCTGCGCGACCTCGGCTACAAGCTCTGACGAAGCGCGCGCACGCAGGGCCGAACGGTCGCCGACGCAAGGGCTCGGGTCAGCCAGCCGGCTCGGACTCGTACTTGAACGACAGCTGGACCTTCGTCCGGTAGACGAGGGCCCCGTCGTCGCCCACGACGATGTCCTGCCTGGTCACCTCTGCCACCCGCAGGTCACGCAGCGACCCCGCGGCCGTCGTGATGGCCGATTCTGCCGCCTCTTCCCATGAGGAAGGGCTGGTCCCGATCACGTCAATCACTCGGTACACGCTCATGATGACCTCTCAGTGCTCGTATCAGTGCTCATCTCAATGCTCATTCAATGCTCGTGCCGACCAGTCCATGATGGTCCCGTCGAGCCCCGACGCGACACCGAACGGTGCGAGCATGCCGGTGTATGCCTTGGGCGGCGGGGACGCCAGCTCCCCCTGGTCGCTCGGGCGCAGGCCGAGCCGGGCCAGCCCCTCTGCCATCACGGTCGCGGCCGCCACCCCGTCGACCACCGGCACGCCGAGCTGGCTGGCCAGCAGCTCGGGGAGTCCGGCCATCCCCGCACAGCCCAGCACGATGGCGTCACTGTGGTCCTCGGCGAGAGCCGCCTTCGCGCGGTCCAGGATCGCGGCATACGTCCGGTCCTTGTCCTCCTCGAGGTCGAGGACGGGAATCTCGCACGCGTGGACACCGGCGCACTGGCGCTCCAGCCCGTAGGTGCGGGTGAGGTCCCACGCCCGGCCCATGGTGCGGCCGAGCGTGGTGACGACACTGAAGGTGCGACCGAGCAGCGAGGCGGTCTTCATCGCGGCCTCGGCGATCCCGACGACCGGCACCCGCGCGACCTCACGTGCCGCATCCAGGCCCGGGTCCCCGAAGCAGGCGATCACGAAGACGTCGGCGCCCCGGTCCTCGCGGATGACCTGCAGCAGACCCGGGACTGCGAGCGCCTCGTCGTAGTGGCTCTCGATCGAGGCCGGGCCCATGGCCGGCGTGCGGCCCGTGACCTCTGTTCCCGGCCCGGCCACCTGGCGGGCGCACGCCTCGATCAGACGGGTCATCGACTCGGTGGTGTTGGGGTTGATGACGGTGAGGCGGATGGTGGCACCCGCCCCGCCCGTCGCTACCGTGGCCATGGACGGTCTCACTTCACGCAGGTCTTGGTGTCGAGCACGCGGTCGTTGACGCCCAGGCGAGGAGCGATCAGGCTGTATGCCGCGAAGGCCACGCCGCAGCCGATGAACCAGCTGTAGTCGTCGAGTCGGTTGATGCCCGGCAGGAAGACCGAGGACAGCGCGCACAGGGCTGCGAGGGCAGTGGCGTAGATGGCTGCCGGGTTGTAGCCGCCCCGGTAGTGGTAGGCGCCGGCCTCGTCGAGCGTGAAGAGGTCGTCGATGCAGACCCGCTGGCGGTGCACGACGTAGTAGTGGGCGATCAGGACTCCGAACAGTGGGCCGATGAAGGCGCCGAGGGTGTCCAGCGTGTAGTGGATCGTCTCGGGGTTGTTGTAGAGGTTCCAGGGCGTGAGCACCACCGAGCCGACCGCGGCGATCATGCCGCCGGTGCGCCAGCTGATCTTCTGCGGGCTGACGTTGGAGAAGTCGAAGGCCGGGGAGACGAAGTTGGCGACGATGTTGATGCCGATGGTGGCCGTGGTGAAGGTGAGGGCGGCCAGGACCAGGGCGAAGGTGTTGTCGATGTGGCCCACGGTCTCGACCGGGTCGGTGATGAGCTTGCCGTAGACCGGCAGGGTGGCGGCAGCGGTGAGGACGGTCAGCAACGAGAAGAAGAGGAAGTTGACCGGGAGGCCCCAAAAGTTGCCCTTCTTCACCGCCTTGAAGGTCTTGCCGTAGCGGGAGAAGTCACCGAAGTTGAGCATCGGGCCGGAGAAGTAGGAGACGACCAGGGCCGTCGCCGCCAGCATCGTGGTGACCACCTTCGCGCCGCTCAGCTCGTGGTCGGCGAGGTTGAGGTTCACGCTCCAGTGCGCCTTGGTGAGGAGGTAGACGCAGAGCGCGACCATGACCACGTAGACCGCAGGCCCGGCGAAGTCGATGAACTTGCGGATGGTGTTCATGCCGGTCCAGAAGACGGCCGCCTGGGCCACCCAGAGGGTCGCGAACGTGAAGTAGCCGAGGGTCGACAGGCCGAGGACGCCGTGCTGGGTCACGTCCGCGTAGGGCTGGAGGCCGGGGAACATCCGCACGAGCAGGATGTCGAGCGAAGCGGACGCGAGGTAGGTCTGGATGCCGTACCAGGCGACCGCGATCAGGCCTCGGATGATGGCCGGGATGTTGGCGCCGAGAACGCCGAAGACCGAGCGGCAGATCACGGGGTAGGGCACGCCGGTGCGCTGGCTGGGCTTGGCCACGAGGTTGCAGAAGAAGAGCACGATCGTGATGCCGGTGATGAGGCAGACGAAGACCTGCCAGCTGGTCAGGCCGAGGGCGAAGAGGCTGCCCGCCGTGATGTAGCCGCCGACGCTGTGCACGTCGGACATCCAGAAGGCGAAGATGTTGTACCAGGTCCAGTTCTGCTCGGCCAGCGGCGCGAGGTCCTCGTTGGCGAGGCGGGGGTCGTAGCCCGGCTTGATCAGGCCGGTGCCGGCGCCGTGGTCGTGCTCGCCGTGGTGGGTCGTGAAGCCGGCCTTTGCGGCCGCTGCCTCGTCCTCGAAATAGGGTGCCTTGACGCTCATCGGGGGACTCCTTTGTCCTCTCGTCCGGCGGGGCGCGCCGGGGCCGGGCGGTGAGCCTCTGCGGTGGTGTAGAGCGCCCGGCTTTCCGAAAACGGTAGGGGGAATTCCCTTGGGAGATAAGGGTTTGAACCGTATATCCGGGTATATCTCGACTGCTCCCTTGACCCCGGCTGGGCTGCCTATCCGGCGCCCGGGCTACCCGGCTGCGCTGCCTATCCGGCGCGGGGCTGCCCGCCTGCGCTGCCTAGCCGGCGCGGGGCTACCCGGCGCCGATGCGCGCGATGCACGCCGTGAGGCGGGCGTGATGCGTCTCGGCCAGTCCCTTGAGCCGCTCGGCGTCTCGGGACATGAAGGCGTCGAGCATCTGCTCGTGGTCTCCCTGCATCTGCACGCGCTCCTCGTCCGTCACCCGCATCATGGTCTGCACCGGCTCGGTCAGGTTCCAGGCGATCTCCAGCATGTGCAGCAGACGGGGCATCCGGCAGGGCGCCAGGAGCGCCTCGTGGAACCCGCGGCTGCTCCGCTGAAAGGCCTCGGCGTCGCCGGCCTCGACCGCCGCACCGAGGAGCTCATGGGCGGCCCGTGCCCGCGCGTGGTCTGACGGACCGGCCTGGCGCGTCGCCGCATCGAGGGCGGCGGCCTCTAGCGCCCCCCGCACGACGTAGAGCTCGTCGAGCTCGGCCTGCGAGAGCGCCGTGACGGCGTAGCCAAGCCTCGGCTGGTGCTCGAGCAGACCCTCGCCGAGCAGTGTCTTGAGCGCCTCTCGGACAGGGATGAGGCTCACGCCGAAGAACGCGGCCACGTCGTCGAGGGGGATGGGGCTGCCGGGCGGCACCCGGCCACTCGCGATGGCCCGACGCAGCTCGGCGAGGATCTCCGGGCCGGATGCGTATGCCCCCTGGCGGACAAGCAGGCTGACGATGCCGGACTGGCGGCGCGGCTGGCTCATCGGCGGTCCCGGGGCGTGAGGTGGACTCGACTTCACCATCATGCCCGGCCCCGCAAGCACTCGCCTGTGGTCGTTTCGCTGCCTTGGACGTCGAACGACAAGGGCCGCCCTCATGTCTTGAGCCGGGGACCATGCCGCACGATGCAGCGACCTGAATCGAGCCGGCCCACCTCTGTGAAGCCCGCTCGAAGGAACGGCTGAAGGACCCCGGTGAAGCGGTTTCGCGTCGCGCCAGAGACCTCGGGGTCGATCGGATAGGCCTCGACAGTGGCCCCGATCCGCATGGCCTCCGAGACCCCCGCCTCGATCAACGAGGACATGACGCCCGTTCCTCGCCCCGCCCGTCGAACGAAGAAGCAGGGCATCGCCCAGAGGTCACCAGTGGCCGCACCCGTCGTGAAGCGGGTTTCCAGCCATGGCAACTGCCTACGAGGGACCAGACGAGCCCATCCTTCAACGTGGTGATCACGGTCCAGGGCGATCAGGCCTGGAGCTGGCGGGATGCCTTTGATGCACTCCCACCTCAACGCGGCACGATTCAGGCTGCGGTCGTGTCGGTGATAGTCGGGGCCGAGCATCCAGTACTGACACCAGCAGCCATTCGACGCTCCTGCGTTGCCGAACAGTGCCGCGAGCGCTCCCCAATGCCGGGAGCCCACAGGCTCGACGGTGTATCGCGCCTCGGCCGACATCGCTGCCTCAGGTGCCGCCGACCGCGCCACTCGGGCTCGCCTCGCCGGCATTCACCCCATGGCGCCCCGTGTGTGATCGAACGATCAGCGGGACTCCGATCGCAGCAGGGAGAACCCACGCGATGGCCTCGAGCACCGGGGATACCTCGCGTGCGCTGACAACCAGCAGGGCGGTGACCAACGCGATGTAGGAGCCGCCCCAGGCGTGCGCACGCACCCACAGCGGCCAGTCATGCCTGCTGCCCAGGTAGCCGACCAGTGCGAGCCCATAGGACAGCACGCCGATCGGCACGAGCCACCACAGTCGCGTCCAGGCCAGTATCGACACGACGGCCGCGGTCGCACACACCACCAGCACGATCCAGTGGTAGGCGCCGCGCACCTGCACCGCGCCGTGCCGCTGTTGCCGTGCGAAGAGGAGCGCCAGCGGCCCGATGGTCAGCGCCATAGTGCCGGTGGCGACGTGCAGGACGAGGAACACGTCACGCATCCGTGATCACCGCCAGCCAGCTCTGGATCACGTCTTCGATCATAGGTGCGGATCTGACAAGGCGGGCGGGCGCACCGCCCGCGCCTGGGAGCCCCCTCAACGCCTTTGGAGACCTCGACCTGTCTTCAAGCGCGAGGGGCCGCAGACCTGACGCTGAGGGAGTCAGACGAACTGGCGGCTCAGCTTCGCGTGCCGGTTGACGTCCTTGTAGAGCAGGTAGCGGAACCGGCCCGGGCCGCCGGCGTAGCAGGCCTGTGGACAGAAGGCGCGCAGCCACATGAAGTCGCCCTCCTGCACCTCGACCCAGTCGTTGTTGAGCAGGTAGACCGCCTTGCCCTCCAGGACGTACAGCCCGTGCTCCATGACGTGCGTCTCCGGGAACGGGATCACGCCGCCGGGCTCGAAGTTGACGATGTTGACGTGCATGTCGTGACGCACGTCGAGCGGGTCGACGAACCGCTGCGTCGTCCACCGGCCCTCGGTGCCCGGCATCTCGCCGCCAACGACCTCGGTCTCGTTGGTGACGAACGGCTCGGGCACCTCGATGCCGTCTACCCGCTCGTAGGCCTTGCGGATCCAGTGGAACCGGGCCGCCTCCGAGCCCGCGTTGCGCACCTGCCACTCGGTGCCGGGCGGGACGAACGCGTAGCCCCCCGGGCCCAGCTCGTGCGCCTCACCCCGGATCGTCACCGTCGGGGCGCCCTCGACGACGAAGACAACGCCCTCGGCTCCCGGGTCTAGCTCGGGCCGCTCGGAGCCCCCGCCAGGGCTGACCTCGACGATGTACTGCGAGAAGGTCTCGGCAAACCCCGACAGGGGCCGGGCGATCACCCACAGCCGGGTGTTGTCCCAGAACGGCAGCGCGCTGGTGACGATGTCACGCATCGTGCCGCGCGGCAGCACGGCATACGCCTCGGTGAACGTGGCTCGGTCGGTGGTGAGGTCGGTCTGCCCCGGCAGGCCGCCGGTGGGCGCGTAGTAGCGCGGCGTGCCGCTGCTCGTGGCCGTCATGGCTGTCCTCTCGTCAGGAGCCGCCCGCGCGGCTCGCCGCCAGGATCTAGGGGTATGCCGGCCAGCCAGGTTTGGCGGACCACTCCCGTGAGAGCCCGGCCGGCATACGCGGAGACGGGGTTCTTGTGGTGCAGCCGGGCGGGGTCGACCACGAAGGCGTCGTCGGGCGCGAAGACGCACAGGTCGGCGTCGGCGCCGACCTCGATGCGGCCCTTGCGCGTGAGCCCCGCGGCGTCGGCCGTGCGGCGCGCCATCCAGTCGACGACGTCGACCAGGCCGTGGCCTCGGCGGCGGGCCTCGCTCCAGACCGCAGGCAGGCCCAGCTGGAGGGAGGCGATGCCACCCCACGCCTGGCCGAAGTCGCCGGTGTCGAAGCGCTTGAGCTCGACAGTGCAGGGTGAGTGGTCGCTGACCACGAAGTCGATGCCGCCGTCGGCCAGTCCGGCCCAGAGCAGCTCGCGGTTGGTCGCCTCGCGGATCGGCGGGCAGCACTTGAACTGCGTTGCGCCGTCAGGGATTTCCTCCGCCGTGAAGCTGAGGTAGTGAGGGCAGGTCTCGACGCTGAGCCGCACACCGTCCGCGCGCGCGGACCGGATCATGGGCAGCGCGTCCGAGCTGGACAGGTGCAGGATGTGTGCCCGCGCTCCCGTCCAACGGGCCAGCTCGATGACCTGGGCGATGGCGAGGTTCTCGGCGCCGCGCGGCCGGGAGTGGAGGAAGCGGGAGTAGGCACTGCCGTCCGGCGACGGGGCGTGGTCGATGGCGTGACTGTCCTCGGCGTGGACGATCATGAGCGCGTCGAACGACGCCGTCTCGCGCAGGGCGGCCTCGAGCTCCTCGGGCTCGAGGTGGGGGAACTCGTCCACCCCCGAGTGCAGCAAGAAGCACTTGAAGCCGAAGACGCCCGCGTCGTGCAGCGGCCGCAGGTCGGCCAGGTTTCCCGGCACGGCGCCGCCCCAGAAACCCACGTCGACGTAGACCTGGCCGCGGGCTGCGGCGCGCTTGGTCTCGAGCGCGGCCACCGTCGTCGTGGGCGGGATGCTGTTGAGCGGCATGTCGATGATCGTCGTCACGCCGCCGGCGGCCGCTGCACGGGTCGCACTGGCAAACCCCTCCCACTCCGTGCGCCCGGGCTCGTTGACGTGGACGTGGGTGTCGACCAGCCCCGGCAGGAGCACCTCGTCGTCGCCCAGCTCGACCACGCGAACCGCGTCGAGCTCCGCGTCGAGCGGCTCCAGCGCGACGACGCGCCCATCCTTGACTCCTACCGACCGGGAGCCCTCGCCCTCAGGGGTCACGACCCTCCGGGCGCGGAACACCACGTCGAGCATCATGGCGTCACGCTCGCCGGGTCCGGCGCCGAGAGTGCGGCGGCGATGCGGGCACCGATGCGCTCCAGCAGCTCGCCGGGTCGCGCGAAGGCGTCGGCGGGGTCGGCGGCCTCGTCGACCAGCGCGTATGCCGTGCGGATGCCTGCCGCTGCCTGCTGCGCTGCGGAGAGGGTCACCTGTCCCGCCACGGCGACGACCGGCACGCCGGCCTCCTGCGCCACGGCCGCCACCGCTGCAGGTGCCTTGCCGTGGAGGGTCTGCTCGTCCAGGGAGCCCTCGCCGGTGATGACGAGGTCCGAACCGCGGACGGCGTCGTGGAACCCGCTGAGCTCGAAGACCAGCTCCGCCCCCGGTCGCAGGCTGGCGCCCAGCACGGCAACCGCCGCGAAGCCCACGCCTCCCGCAGCGCCAGCCCCGGGCGCTTCGCGCAGGTCCCGCCCGGTGGCGACGGCGACGAGGTCCGCCCAGTGCGAGAGCGCACGGTCGAGGAGCGCAACCTGGTCGGCTGTCGCTCCCTTCTGCGGCCCGTACACCGCAGCCGCGCCCCGCAGCCCGGTCAACGGGTTGTCGACATCGCAGGCGACGACCACCTCAGCCTCGGCCAGGCGCGGGTCCAGCCGGGAGAGGTCCACCCGGGCAGCATCGAGCAGTGCGCCGCCGCCAGGGCCCACCTCCGACCCGGACGCGTCCAGCACGCGGGCGCCAAGGGCCTCGACCAGGCCGGCGCCCCCGTCGGTGCAGGCGCTGCCGCCGATGCCCACGACGATCCGGCGGCAGCCCGCCTCGAGCGCCGCCGCGACAAGCTCGCCGGTGCCGCGGCTGGACGCGGTCAGGGGCTGGAGCTGCCCCTCGGGGAGCTGCGCCAGCCCCGAGATGGCCGCCAGCTCGACCACGGCCTCGGTGCCACGGCGCGCGAAGGCTGTGCCGCACGGCATACCCGTCGGACCGCTCGCCTCGACCGGCACCCGGGTGAACCCGGCCGCCTCGGCCGCCGCCAGCGTGCCGTCACCTCCGTCGGCAACCGGCACCGCGACGACCTCGGCGTCGGGGAGGACCGACCTGATGCCGTCCCCCAGGTGCGCAGCGACCTCGGCGGCCGACAGCGTGCCCTTGAACTTGTCGGGGGCGATCAGGATCCGGGTCACGATGAGCCTCAGTCCAGGTTGGCGAACAGGGCAGTGGGCGCGTCGGCGCCCGACTCAGCGAGCTCCTCGAACTCGGTGACGGCGTCGATCTGGAGGCCCATGGACACGTTGGTCACGCGCTCGAGGATGACTTCGACGACCACAGGGACACGGTATTCCTGCACGAGCCCCTTGGCCTTCTCGAGCGCGGGCTGGATCTCCTCGGGCTCGAAGACACGAATCGCCTTGCAGCCCAAGCCTTCCACCACCTTGACGTGGTCGACGCCGTAGCCGTTGACCTCGGGTGCGTTGATGTTGTCGAACGACAGCTGCACGCAGTAGTCCATGTCGAATCCCCGCTGCGACTGCCGGATCAGGCCGAGGTAGGCGTTGTTCACGAGGATGTGGATATACGGGATGTTGAACTGCGCCCCGACGGCGAGCTCCTCGATCATGAACTGGAAGTCGTAGTCGCCCGAGAGCGCCACGACGGTCGAGTCCGGGTCGGCGGTGGCCACGCCGAGGGCCGCGGGCACGGTCCAGCCCAGCGGGCCGGCCTGGCCGGCGTTGATCCAGTGCCGGGGCTTGTAGACGTGCAGCAGCTGGGCGGCCTGGATCTGGGAGAGCCCGATGGTCGAGACGTACCGGACCTCCTTGCTGAACGCACGGTTCATCTCCTGGTAGACCCGCTGCGGCTTGACCGGCGTGACGTCGAAGTTGGTCTTGCGCAGCATGGTGGCCTTGCGCTGCTGGCAGGAGGCGGCCCACTCGGAGCGGTCGGGCAGGGTGCCGGCTGCCTGGCGGTCGCGGGCGGCTTCGACGAACAGCCGGAGCGCGGCGCCGGCATCGGAGACGATGCCGTAGTCGGGCGCGAAGACCCGTCCGATCTGGGTCGGCTCGATGTCGACGTGCACGAACGTGCGGCCCTGCGTGTACGTCTCCAACCCTCCGGTGTGCCGGTTGGCCCAGCGGTTGCCGATGCCCAGGACGAAGTCGCTGGCGAGCATGGTGGCGTTGCCGTAGCGGTGGCTGGTCTGCAGACCGACCATGCCGGCGTTGAGCGCGTGGTCGTCGGGGATGGCGCCCCAGCCCATGAGGGTGGGGATGACGGGCACTCCGGTCAGCTCGGCGAGCTCGACGAGCAGGTCGGCCGCGTCGGCGTTGATGACCCCGCCGCCGGCGACGATCAGCGGCCGCTCCGCGGCGGCCAGCATGTCGAGCGCCTTGTCGGCCTGCGCGCGGGTCGCGGCCGGCTTGTAGACCGGCAGCGGCTCGTAGGTGTCGATGTCGAACTCGATCTCGGCCATCTGCACGTCGATCGGCAGGTCGATGAGCACCGGCCCGGGGCGGCCCGATCGCATGAGGTGGAACGCCTGCTGGAACGTTCCCGGCACCTGTGCCGGCTCCAGCACGGTGACCGCCATCTTGGTGAGAGTGGAAGCAATGGCTGCTATGTCGATGGCCTGGAAGTCCTCCTTGTGCAGCTTGGCCACCGGCGCCTGGCCGGTGATGCACAGGATCGGGATCGAGTCGGCACTCGCCGAGTACAGCCCGGTGATCATGTCGGTGCCCGCGGGGCCGCTGGTGCCGACGCAGACGCCGATGTTGCCCGCCTTGGCGCGCGTGTAGCCCTCGGCCATGTGCGAGGCGCCCTCGACGTGGCGGGCCAGGGTGTGATGAAGGCCGCCGTTGGTCTTCATCGCCTTGTAGAAGGGGTTGATCGCGGCCCCGGGCAGGCCGAAGACGTGGGTCACCCCTTCCCTCTTCAGGATCTCAACGGCGGCCTGGGCCGCGGTCATCCGTGCCATCGTGGTGCTCCTGCTGATGTGGTTCGTGCGTTTGGTCCGGTTTGCCGGGTGGCTGGGTTCGTGGGGCCGCTCAACTGGGCTGCTCCACTGGGATGCTCAGCTGGTGAGCCGGCCGGAGAGCCGCTCCACGCCGCGGAGCAGGCCCGAGTGGTCGAGGCCGCCGTCCCCGTTGGCGCGGGCGGAGGCCATGAGCTGGGCGACGAGGCCGCCGACGGGTACGACGACGCCTGCCTCCCGGGCGGCCGCGGTGACGATGCCGAGGTCCTTGTGGTGGAGGTCGATCCGGAATCCGGGCTGGAAGCTCTTCGTCGCCATGTTGTCGCGCTTCTGGTCGAGGACCTTCGACCCCGCGAGCCCGCCGCCCAGGACATCGAGCGCCGGGCCGAGGTCGACGCCGTACGCCTCGAGGAAGACCACGGCCTCGGCCAGGGCCTGGATGTTGGCGGCGACGATCAGCTGGTTGGCAGCCTTGACCGTCTGGCCGGCCCCGCTGCCCCCGACATGGACGACCGTCTTCCCTACCGCGTCGAAGAGGGGCTTGGCCGCCTCGAAGGCGGCCGCGTCGCCGCCGACCATGATCGACAGCGCGGCGTTCTTGGCGCCGGCCTCACCACCCGACACGGGCGCGTCGAGCAACCGGAAGCCCTTGTCCCTGGCCACCTTGGCGAGCTCGACGGTCACGTCGGGCCGGATGCTGGAGAAGTCCACGACGAGGGCGCCCTCCTTCGCGCTGGCGAAGACACCCTCCTCGCCCAGGAGCACGTCCTGGACATCCGGGCTGTCGGGCACCATGACCGCGACGACGTCGGCGTCCTTGACCGCCTCGGCGATCGAGTGGGCCGCACGGCCGCCGGCGTCGACCAGTGGCTGGGCCTTCCCGGGACTGGGGTTGTAGCCGATGACGTCGTGGCCGGCGTTCTGGAGGTGGACCGCCATGGGGCTGCCCATGATGCCGAGTCCGATGAAGGCGATGGTGCTCATTTCGGGTTCTCCTTGAAGGTCTTTCGCAGTCAGCGGTCAGCGGGCGGCGCGGCGCTCGCGCGGGAGCCAGCCGAGGCTCTCCCGGGTGGTCGCGGTGGTGGGCTTGTACTCCAGGCCGACCCAGCCGGCATACCCCCGCTCCTGCAACGCGCCGAGGAGACGGGCGAGGTCGAGGGAGCCCGAGCCCGGCTCGCCGCGGCCGGGCGTGTCGGCGATCTGGACGTGCGCGACCTTGTCGGCGTGGGTCTCGATGGCGCGCTGGACGTCGTCGCCGTTGTTGGCGAGGTGGAACAGGTCGCAGAGGAACCCGACATTCGGCGCACCGTGGGCCCGGACCGCGTCGACCACCCGGACGGCGTCGTCGGCGGTGCGGAGCGGGTAGGGCTTGGGACCACTGACCGGCTCGACCAGCACCGTGGCGCCGAGGCGGTCGGCCGCCTTCGCCGCGAGGGCGAGGTTCTCGAGGGCCAGGGCGTCCTGCTCCTGGGGAGTCGCATCGTCGACCCGGTTGCCGTAGAGGGCGTTGAAGGCGCCGACCCCGAGCCGCCGGCCGATCTCGACCGTGGCCTCGATGTTGTCCCGGAACTGCTGGGAGCGGGCCGGGATCGACAGGACGCCGCAGTCGGGGCCGGCCAGGTCGCCGGCGAAGAAGTTGAGGCCGGTCAGCTGGACGCCGGCGTCCTCGATGGCCCGCACGAAGGCGTCGGCCTCGCGGTCGGAGGGGACCGGCTGGTCGGGCCAGGGCCACCAGAACTCGACGGCTCCGAACCCCTCGGCCGCGGCGGCCGCGGGGCGCTCCAGCAGGGGCAGCTCGGTGAAGAGCATCGAGCAGTTCACCGTGTAGCGCAGGGTGTGGTTGCTCATCGTCTCCTCAACTTTCGTATTGTGGAACCCGTTTTCCGTTGTATGAGAGATTAGTGAACACTGCCTGCAGTCGTCAACCGAGCAGTGGCGGTTTCCCAGCAGCCGAGCAGATATATCCGGTCCGGCCCCCGGGTCGGCGGCGCTAGACGGTATGGAGTGACCGCTCGGGGCGACTGGGTGGTTGCGGGCCGGGGCCTCACTCACACATGTTCGTGGGTTACCGAGCAGGGGCTGCCTGCTCGGCCTATCCGACAGTTGTGGGAGGCCCCGGTGTTTACCGAGCGTACGAGTGTTGGGCTCGACGTGCACGCGCGGTCGGTCGCGGCAGCGGCCATCGATGGCGTCACGGGCGAGCTCTTTCAGCAGAGGTTGACCCCGTCTTATGAGCACATCCGTTCGTGGGTGCAGGGCCTGCCGGGCCCGGTGGCGGTGGCCTACGAGGCGGGCCCGACCGGATTCGACCTGTATCGGGAACTGACCGCGGCGGGGATCCGGTGCGAGGTCGCCGCGCCGTCGAAGTTGCAGAAGCCGTCGGGTGACCGGGTCAAGACCGACGCGAAGGACGCGGTCCACCTGGCCCGGCTGCTGCGCCTGGATGAGATCACCCCGGTCGCGATCCCGAGCGTGGGCCAGGAAGCTGCCCGGGACCTGGTCCGCGCCCGGGAGGACTGTCGTGGTGACCTGATGCGGGCCAGGCACCGCCTGTCCAAACTGCTGCTGCGCCACGGGCTGGTGTACTGCGGCGGTCACGCCTGGACCGGCAAGCACGACATCTGGCTACGCCACGACGCCGCACCGCAGCTGGCCACCCGGGCGACCCGGCTGGCCTTCGACTCCGACTACGAGCACGTACTGGCCGTGAAGGCACGACGGGACCGGCTGGACACCGCGATCGAGCAGATGGCCGCTGAGTCCGAGTTCACCCCGCTCGTGCACCGGCTGGGCTGCCTGCGCGGGGTCAGCACGCTGACCGGGTTCGCCCTCGCGGTCGAGATCGGCGACTGGGGTCGGTTCACCGGCAACAGCATCGGCTCGTTCGTCGGGCTGGTGCCCTCGGAGTTCTCTTCGGGGTCATCGCGGGTGCAAGGGTCGATCACCAAGACCGGCAACATCCACGTGCGGCGGCTGCTGGTCGAAGCCGCCTGGCACCACCGCGCCCGCTACATCGCAGGGAAGACCATGCGCGACCGGTGGGAGCTGGCTCCCGCAGCTGCCAGGGCCCGCGGCGACGAGGGCAACCGGCGCCTGCACCAACGCTGGGTCACGTTCATCGAACGCAAGAAGAAGCCCACCATCGCCAACGTCGCGGTCGCCCGCGAGCTCGCCGGCCGGTGCTGGTCCCTGGCGGTGCTGGAGGAGTAAACCTCCCACGGTCTGCTTCGTCGTCCAACGGGCTGGTGGCAGCGCGTGGAGCGACCCGCGGTACCTCTATGAGCAACCGGCAATCCCGCCTGTGACGCTCGAAGCTAGACACGCGGTCCCGCTCCTGCCGAAAAGCACCGTCCTGCGGTAGCCAACCCGCGCATATCAGCCTGACCGCGCGTCGCCAACGACACGCTCACCAGCACCAACGACGGCAAAGCACGAGGCGCCCGCCCCGACCCAACGAGGCGGGCGCCTCACCCTGCCTCTTGACAGCAGGTCACTCCATATCAGAGGAGCTCGCGAGGGGCTTTGCGGATGGTCGGACGGGCCGCGGGCGCAGTCGTCGGGACTCAGAAGTACCACGGGAAGGGCGACCAGTCCGGGTCGCGCTTCTGGAGGAACTGGTCACGGCCCTCGACCGCCTCGTCGGTCATGTAGGCCAACCGCGTCGCCTCGCC
>DASSJT010000031.1:0-5608 GCA_035691065.1 Dermatophilaceae bacterium | reverse complement strand
TCGCCCTGCCCGTCCTGCGCGTCGGTCGTGATGGGAGCGCAGGAGGCTGCGGCCACACTGGCGCCGAGGTTCTGGATCTGCTTGGACTTCGCGTCCTGGATGGCGAAGGTGATTACGCCGCCCAGCGCCGCGAGCAGCACGAGGCAGCCGACCACGATCGCGATGACCGTCTTTTGCTCCTTGGACTTCTGCTCCTGCTTGACGGTCTCCAAGCGCGCCTGGCGCTCCTGTTTGGCCTTGCTGTTGCTCACGGGCATGCCTCGGGTCGAGTTGCGGGGGGGTCGCGCAGAGTGTAAGCCCCCAACCCGGGCGTTCCCTGAGCGTCCACCGGGTTCCCCTCGACACACCTCGCGTGGACCCTGATCCGCCTGCTCGTCGTCGGCCCGGCGGGGCAGACTGGTCCGGTGCAGACCGAGATGACCCGTCGCTACCGCCCCGAAGGCGTGGTCGCGGTGGGCGCCATCCTGTCCGCCTTCCAGCACGGCGGCGGCGACCCCACGTTCCAGCGCGATCGGGGGTTCGGCTGGTGGCTCGGCCTGCCGACACCCGACGGTCCGGCCACGCTGCGCCTGGTCGAGGACCGGCCGGCCGGGGAGGTTGTGGCCAGTGCGTGGGGGAGTGGCGCCGCAGTCGCTCTCGACGCCGTGCCTGGGCTGCTCGGGGCCGACGACGACGCCGACGGATTCGTGGCCCACCATCCCCAGGTCGCCCAGGCGCGACGTCTGCACCCCGGTTGGCGCGTGCCCCGCTCCGGGATGGTCATGCATGCGCTCATCCCCGCGATCATCGAGCAGAAGGTCACGGGCCAGGAGGCGTTCGGCGGCTACCGACGCCTGGTCCGCCGCTTCGGACGACCCGCGCCCGGGGCCGGCGAGGCCCGGGGCCTGTGGGTGGCGCCCGACGGCCGGGAGTGGGCGATGATCCCCTCGTGGGAGTGGCTGGGGGCGAGCGTCGACCACGCGCGGTCGAGCACGGCGGTCCGCTGTTCGAGGTATGCCGGCCGGCTGGCTGAGTGCCCCAGCCTCGCCCTCCCCGACGCACACCGCCGGCTCCGGGCAATCCCCGGTGTCGGCGTCTGGACCGCAGCCGAGGTCGCCCAACGAGCCTTGGGCGATGCCGATGCCGTGAGCTTCGGCGACTACCACGTGGCCAAGGACATCGGCTGGGCACTCACCGGCTCGCCCGTCGACGACGAGGGGCTCGCCGAGCTTCTCGAGCCCTACGTCGGCCACCGCTACCGGGTCCAGCGCTTGCTGGAGCTGAGCGCCATTCGCCGTCCTCGCCGCGGCCCGCGACTGGCCCCACGAACCCACCTGCCGACCCGTCGCCCCGCTTGACGGTCGCGACGTCGCTCAAACGCAGGTCGCGGCCATCGAGGGGCCAGGGACACGTGGGGATGCTGCCGTCTGCCCCTAAATGCAGCCACTGCGCGACCGGTACCGTCTGGCTGGTCCCAGGGTGCCCGGGCGGCCTGCGGGATCTGCGGAACCTGGTGGGACAGACCTGCGGCCGCCTGCCGGGCCCTGTGTGACCTGTGGTCTGCGGCCCCCTGCGGGACCAGTGGCCTCTGCGCAGCCTGTGGGGCCTGCGGCCCCCTGCGGAACCGCCGGCCCCTGCGGGACCAGTGGCCTTCTGCGGGGCCTGCGGCCCCCTGCGGGCCCTGCGGCCCTCTGCGAGACCAGTGGCCCCTTGCGGAGCCTGTGGCCCCCGTGCGGGACCTGTGGGCCTGCGGCGCCCTGGCGCGAGCTGGGAGACCTCGGCGCCCGCGTTTCCGTAATGTCGCTGACGCTCACTTGGCTCCATTTCGGGGCAGACGGCATGTGGAGCACACGGTGAGGTGCCGGCCCCCGGCTCCCGGGGGGACGTCGACAACCGGTTTCCACAAGCGCGGCGAGGCCAGTCCCGCTCTCCACAGGCGGCGGGCGCCAGGGATGGGAGAGTCGTCGCTTCCCGAAAGAGTGGATCCATGTCGAACGCCCCTGCCAGATCCGCACCGGGTTGGAAGAGTCCCACCCTGATCAAAGAGCTGCTCGAGGCTCGCCAGACCGTGGATGTGATCGCCTCAATTGGTCTCGCCCTTCGAGATGATCGCCGGCGCCGGTCATTGAGCCAGCGAGCCTACGCGGCTGCCCGAGGCTGGCCGCGCTCGAGGGTGGTCAGGCTCGAGAGCTGTCCGGGAGAAGTGCGCCTGTGTGACATCGTCGAGGCACTCGAAGACACCGGCTATGGCTTGTTCCTGGGTTTCGCGGATTCGAGCGACCACCCCGTTGACGACACACCGCAGGAGGTGGTTGCGAGTCCGCACGAGGCGACCGGCGTGCATGAGAAGACCGCCGTGCCGAGGCCGCCGACTCACCTGGGCAAGGCTCGATCCGCGATCACCCCGGCATCCACATCCAGCCCGATTCCGCCTAACAAGGAGGGCCGAGCCGTCGGAGCGGACCATTGGCCGGCTTCGGACCTGATTGCCCGCACCGGGGCGGGGCGGCGGTTTCCGGCCCACAGGGTCACGGTGCGGATTTCCGGAGCACCCCTGTGGTGGCTGAAGAACAGGAGCACCGACGCCCGCAGCAGGCCTCCCCTGTGGTCGGCGGCCGATGACGGCTGACGATCAGCAAGGGCGCCGGACGAGTCGGCAGCGTCAGAACAGTCTTGCCCGGCCGCTGGTCAGCCGACGGATGGGTGTGCCGAGCCAGTGCTATACCGCCGACTCGAGATTGAGGAATGCGGTCGACTCCGTCAGGCGGCCCGAGTCGCGCACCCGGATGCGCTCGCCCCAGAGGGCCACCCGCAGGCGCGCGACGGCCTCGCCGAGCTGGTAGGGGTCCGGCGCACGGACCACGATGCCGACGATCTGGGCGTCGCCGTGCTCTCCAGTGGCCCCGACCCCGTTGACCCCCTCGAACCCCGCGACCCCTTCGATCTTCTCTACCCCCGTGACCCCTTCGACCTTCTCGACGGCGACATCCGCCAGCGGATGGAGCGCCACGGCGAGGGCACGAGCCACCCGCTCACCGAAGGCCTCGTCGCCGACCGCAGGAATCCCGACGTCTGCGGCCGCAGCAGAACCCGGCTCAATGCCCAGCGCAGCGCGCACCGCCTCAGCTCGCCCGTAGTCGAACCAGTCGCCCGGCCCGGTGCGGATCAGTCGAGCCGCGCCGGCGTCCGCCTCGCCCAGAGCGTGCAGCGGCTTCGCGCCGAGAGCCAGGCCGCTCCCGCGAGCCAGCACGGCCGGTATCCCCTCCGCCTTTCCCTTGACGAGGTCGGCCACAGCGGCCAGCTCGTCGGCAGTCGCCCGAGCCGTCACCGACAGCTCGCGACCGTCGGCGTCCAGAGAGCCCCGAAGGTCGTCGAGCACCGCAACTCCGGCCGCGCCCAGGGCGAAGTCCACCTGCCCGACCCGCCACGGCCGGCCCGCGGTGTCGCTCACGACCACCCCGATCTCCACCCATTCCGCAAGCCCGCTCGCCGCCAGCAGCCCCAACCGCAGCGCCGCGGCCGCGCCGTCCGGATCCTCCGGAAGCAGGAGCAGGCCGTCGCCATCGCCAGTGTTCGACGCATCGACACCGGCGGCCGCCATCACCGGACCGGCCGCAGACACTACGACCTGCGTGATGCCGCCGCCGGTCGTCGCCCGCTCGGCAACCACCCGTCGGGTCTGGGACGCCACAGCCGCATCCTTCGACGTACCGCTGCGCAGGCCCATCGCCTTCGACACGATCTTGCTCGACACGACCACCACATCGCCTGGAAACAGCGAAAGGCCTTGGGCCGCAAGGCACTCGGCGAGCAGGGAGGCGACGTCGTCACCCGCCTGCACCTCCGGCATACCGACAATGGCAGTGACCGAGAGCGAGGGCACGGCAGCCACGGGTTCCACGGCTGGACTCAGCCACGCAGCTCGAGGGCGAGGTCGAGAGCCGCGCCCGCCATGCGGGCCGCGGACTCCACGTCGGGCATGAGCAGGGGCCCGTCGTGCACGCGGACCTTCGCGCGGCTCAGCGCGCTGTTCGCGTCGGCCGGGTCGACCAGCCAGCCGTCGAGGAAGTCCTCGTAGAGTGCGGCCACGGCCGCGCTCGTGGACTCGACGCCAATGGCAGCGAGACACGTGTCGGCGTGTCCGCGCACCGGCAGACCCGAGATGAGCGGCGACACGCCGACGACCGGAGCGGCGCTGCCGCGCAGGGCATCGCGGACGCCAGGGATTCCCAGGATGATCCCGATCGAGACCACCGGGTTGCTCGGCGGCAGCAGGATGACGTCCGCGCCGCGGAGCGCGTCGAGCACTCCCGGCGCGGCCGCCGCCCGGTCCATCCCCACCGCGACGAACCGGGTCGCCGGCACCGCCGCCCGCATCCGCACCCACCATTCCTGGAAGTGGACCGCGCGCTCCTCGCCGTCCTCAGACACCACCACGTGGGTCTCGACGGGGGAGTCGCTCATGGGCAGCAGGGTGATCCGGCGGTCCGGCAGGCCCCAGCGCCGCGCCAGCCGGGCGGTCACCTCGCTCAGCGACAGCCCCTGGCCCAGCCACTGCGAGCGGGCGATGTGGGTGCCGAAGTCCTGGTCGCCGAGGGCGAACCACTGGGGAACGGCGCCGTATGCCGTGAGCTCACCCTGGACGCGGAACGTCTCGTCCGCGCGGCCCCAGCCCTGCGCCTCGCTGACCCCGCCGCCGAGGGTGTAGACGAGGGTGTCGAGGTCGGGGCACACCCGCAGCCCGAACAGGGTGATGTCATCGCCGGTGTTGCCGATGATGGTGATCTCCGTGCCGGCCGGGTCGGGGAGCCCTGGAGTAGCCGTGAGGGAGTCGAGGTGGGCGCGCAGGCCGCGGAGGAACCGAGCTCCGCCCACCCCTCCAGCCAGTGCCGTGATGCGCATGGCGGCAGTCTTTCAGGGTTGCGGTCGGCACCCGCAACCCGCGCTCGGGAGTGGCGCAAGCCTGAACGCGATACGGGTCGGGACGTCGCCCCGGCTTTCCTTCCCGTGTCCGCGCAAGTATCCGCGGTAGTCGGCGTTATCACGCTTTGCCAGTGCGCGGCGGGTTCCTGCAAATAGCAGATTCCCGCTTGACTAAACGGGTATGACACGCGTGTAATTTCATTGTTGTCCTTCCCGCGTAGCCGGGATCCGAGCGGTTCCGGGCTGCTGGGCCGGAGGTGTCAGCCGGTGCGACCAGCGCGCGCAGGTGGGGGAGCGCGGAGATGACGAAGGACCTGGGTCGAGGAGGGACCGATGCACGAACTCCAGGTGATCACCATGTTGGTGGGTGGTGACGAAGCCGAGCTGTCCTGGCAGGAGCGCTCACTGTGCGCTCAGACCGACCCGGAGGCGTTCTTCCCGGAGAAGGGCGGCTCCACTCGCGAGGCGAAGAAGGTCTGCGTCGGCTGTGAGGTGCGGGCGGAGTGCCTGGAATACGCACTCGCCCACGACGAGCGGTTCGGCATCTGGGGAGGGCTGTCCGAGCGCGAGCGGCGCAAGCTGAAGAAACGCGCGGTCTGAGCCGCCACCGGCTCGCTCTCTCATGACGCTGGCCCCCGCCCGCCCCGAGGACGCCCTGCGGCCATCGCCGTTGCCTGTCGTGACCGTCCTCGCGGTCGTGGTGGCC
>DASSJT010000030.1:0-5358 GCA_035691065.1 Dermatophilaceae bacterium | reverse complement strand
AGGTCGCCGGCGGAGCCCCTGCACAAGCCCCGTCAGCCGCCGACGTCTGGGTGGTCCAGGCCAGCGGAGCCGGACGGCAGACGCTGGACTGGAACGCTGAGTCCGGCGACTGGACCGTCGTCGTGATGAACGCCGATGCCTCCGCGGGCGTCAGCACCGACGTGAGGGTCGGCGCCAGGTTCCCCGACCTGGGGACGTTCGCCGGAGGCGCGCTGATCGCGGCTGCGGTGCTTCTCGCGGTCGGCTTCCTGGCCGTCGGCCTGTCCCTGCAGGGCAGCCCGCGGGTCGAGCCGCGTACCTGAGGCCGCCTCACGCCACGGCGCCGGGAAGCGGACGCAGTATCCGGTCCACGGACCGGTGCCCGGGACCGGCCACAGGCACCGGTCCTGAGGGACCGTGGTCACGAGCGCCGCATCCAGAGTTGGGATGCGGCGCTCGTGACGGCATGCTTGTCCTCGCAACCCGAGGCCGGCAGGAAGGAGCGTGCGTGAGCGGGAACCGCCCCGACGAGGCCGACAGTGGGCGGCCCCAGTCCGAGGCCGAGGCGGCCGCCGCGCGGATAGCCGAGCTGGTGCGCCGGTCGAACGAGCGGCGGCAGCAGCCGGCACCGGCCAGCGAGACCGACCAGCCTGCCGCGGCACAAGGTGAGGCGGCGGACAGCCGTCACGCCGACAGGCCCACCACCGCCGACCAGCCCGCCGCGGGCGGCACTGCCGTCAGTCGCGACCAGGGCCCGGCCGCCGCAGCGCCGGCAGGCGGCCCGGCCACCGCAGCGCAGGCAGGCGGGGCGGCCGCCACACCGCCGGCGACCGAGACCGAGCGCACAGCCGAGCTTCCAGCCGTCCCCAGCCCTCCGGCATACTCCCAGGCCGAAGCGCTGCCGACCCGCAGCAGTCGTGCCGACGGACGACCCGGAGGTGGCTCACCGCCCAGGCGGCCCCTCCCGGCGCTCCTGCGCGACCGGCGGGTGGTCGGAGGCCTCGTTGCACTCGGAGCAGTGGCAGTCGCGGTTGTCGTCTGGCTGCTCGCGGCCGGTGGGGACGGGCCCCCGGCCGCCAAGCCCAAGCCCTCGGCGACCGTCTCGGTGCCCGGCGGCTACACGGTGAGGGCGAGCGACACGGTCACGAACTGCCGGGCGAACTCCCGCGGCAAGGTGCAGCAGGCCTTCGCCGACACGCCGTGCCGGAGTGCGGAGCGGTACCTCGCCACTGGAGTCGTCGCCGGCCGGCCCGTGCTGTACGTCGTCTCGCGGATCCGGATGCCCAGCGCGTCCGACGCGGCGGCGATCAAGGTCGTCATCGACGGCACCGGCACGGGCAACATCAACGACCTGCTCCGCGAGGGGGTGACCTACCCCGGGGCACCCTCAAGGATGCCGAGGTCGGGGTACGCCTCGCTCCAGGATGGTGAGGTGCTCGTCGTCGCCGAGGCCGGGTTCACCGACGGCGGGGCGACGTCCAACACCGACCCGCGGCTGCGGGCGGCCGCTGCCGCGGCCGCCAAGCACGTCGTCGACCTGACCCGCTAGTCCGGGCCACCCCGCTCAGTCCACTGCTTCCGCAGCTGAGTCCCGCCAAGGCTCAGGCGATCCTGCGGTCGCCCGGCGCCGACACGCGCAACCAGCGGTAGCCGTACCCCTCGAGCTTGACCTCGACCTGGCCCTCCTCCAGCTCCGTACGCCCCTCTTGGAGAAGGTCGACGAGCACGGTGCCGGGCTCGGTCCAGGACAGGTCCAGGGGCACCGTGCAGGGCTCCGAGCCCAAGTTGTGCACGGCCACCATCGCCCACTCGTCGGCGCGGCACAGGTGGGCCAGCACCGCGGCATGCGGCTGCTCGAGCGGGTGGAACTCCGACCACCCGAGCTCCGGCGACTGCCGGTAGCGGTGGATCAGCTGGCGCATGAACGACAGCAGGGAGTCGGGGTCGTTCCGCTGGTCGGCCACGTTGACGTAGCGGGCGGCGTAGGCACCCTCCGGCAACGGCCGCGCGAGCTTGCGGGGCGGCGCGGTCGAGAACCCGCCATTCGCGTCTGGCGTCCACTGCATGGGCGTGCGGACGGCCAGGCGCTCCGGCAGGTCGGGGTTGTCGCCCATCCCGATCTCCTCGCCGTAGAACAGCACGGGAGTGCCCGGTGTGGAGAACAGGAGCGAGTACGCCATGCGGATCCGCCTTTGGTCGCCACCCAGCATGGGCGGCAGCCGGCGCCGCAGGCCTCGGCCATAGAGCTGCATCTCAGGCTCAGGTCCGAACGCCGCGAAGACCTCGGCTCGCTCTTCGTCGCTGAGCTTGTCGAGGGTGAGCTCGTCGTGGTTGCGCAGGAAGGTGGCCCACTGGCTGTCCGGATCCACTTTGGGCCGCGCGTGCAGCGCCTCGACCAGGGGAGTCGCGTCCTGTCGGGCCATGGCCAGGTAGAAGGCCTGCATCCCGATGAAGTCGAACTGCATGGTGAGCTCCCCGCCCTGTTCTCCGCCGAAGAACTTGGCCTGCTCCTCGTGGGGGACATTGACCTCGCCGAGCAGGATGCCGTCGCCGACCCGCCGGGACAGGTAGGAGCGGAGGTGCCTCAGGTACATGTGCGGGTCGAACGCGAACTCGTGCTCGACGTCGGGGAGCTTGTCAGGGGTGAACATGAACGGCACGGCGTCGACCCGGAAGCCGGCCAGCCCCAGCTCGAGCCAGAACCCCATCGTCTTGGCGATCTCATCGCGCACCTCCGGGTTGCCGATGTTGAGGTCGGGCTGGCTCTTGTAGAAGTGGTGCAGGTAGTACTCGCCGGTCCGCTCGTCGAACTCCCAGATGCTGTCCTCCTCGCCGGGGAAGACGACCTGGGAGGAGGTGTCCGGCGGGGTGGTGTCCCGCCAGACGTAGTAGTCCCGGAACCGGCTGCTCTTGCTGGACCGCGCGGACCTGAACCACGGGTGCTTCTCGGACGTGTGGTTCATCACGAAGTCGACGATGACCCGGATGCCGCGGTTGTGGGCGGTCCGCACCAGCTCGACGAAGTCCCCGTGGCTGCCGTACCGGCCGTCGACCCCGTAGAAGTCGGTGATGTCGTAGCCATCGTCCCGGCCAGCACTGGGGTAGAAGGGCATCAGCCAGAGGCAGGTGATGCCCAGGTCGGCGAGGTAGTCGATCCGGCTGGCCATGCCGGCCAGGTCACCGTGCCCGTCGCCATCGCTGTCGAGGAAGGTCTGGACATCGGCGCAGTACACGACGGCCGTCTTCCACCACACGTCGGCGGCCTGGCTCATCCTCATCGGGTACCCCTCGGGCGCAGCTGCTTGGTCGGCATGCCTTCTCGCTACCCGCGCAACCCCTCCCGCAAAAGCGAACCGGTCCACGTCCGTCAGCGGCGGCCCAAAAAGGGGCACGCCGACCGGCCCCCTACGGTTTGTCGTCGAGGTTGCTGCAAGCGCGGGCCCGGTCCCAGAGGTCGTGCAGCCGCGTGCGGTCGGCGGAGCCAGGCTCAGCGGGAATGCCGTCCGGCCCGATCAGCATGGGCGCCCAGTCGGCAGCCCTTACCACCGACCTCCGCGTGACGGCCGCCTTCGCGGCCGGGACGCTGACCGACAGGGTGAGGACGCCGCTCTGGGAGTCCGGCTCGTGGCTGCGCCACCACACGAAGTTGCCGAGCCCGTAGGCGACGTAGGAGCGGCCGAGCCACCCGGCTGCGTTGATCCGGTGGGAGTGCCCGCCCACGATGATGTCCGCTCCGGCCTCCTCGAGTGCTCTCGCCGTGCGCGCCTGAGCCGCCTCGGGGCATTTCTGGTAGTCCATTCCCCAGTGCAGGTAGACGACGACCAGGTCGTGCGTCTTGGCCGCCCTGTGCACCTCTCGAGCCATCCGGGTCACCGGCGAGGTGCTGGCTACGCCGGGGGACTCGGGGCCGGCGGAGAACTGCGCGAGAGTCTGCTCCCACACCTGGTCACCCCCGAAGACCGCGATGCGCAGGCTCTTGGCCTTCAGGGTCGCAGGGGTGAAGGCCTCGTCAGCGTCGGCCCCGATGCCGACGATCGGGATCGGGCTGGTCTTCTTCGCCGCGAAGGTGTCACGCAGCCCCACCAGGCCGTAGTCCGCCCCGTGGTTGTTGGCCATGGTCACGACGTCGACCCCTGCACTCGCGAGGGTCGTGAGCGCCGAGACGGGAGCGCGGAAGTTGAAGGCCTTGGGCACTTTGGTGCCACGCTCGGTGATCGCTGTCTCGAGGTTGACCATGGACAGGTCCGCGGCGCCGAGTGAGGTCTGGAGCGCGTCGAGTCCATGGGGGTCGCGGGCGAGGGGCGCGACGTAGTCCTCGAAGTGGACGTCGCCCCCGAAGGCCATGGTGAGGACGTCCGGATCGCCCGTCTCCGTGGGCTCAGACGTCGGTGTCTGGCTCAGCCGGCTCGGGCTCGGTGCAGAGGCGAGAGGAGACGGGGCTGCGGTGTCGCCCGCCGCGGCGCCGCTGCACGCGGTGGCGAGCAGCACCAGGACCCCGACTGCTGCGAGCACGGGAGCGCGCAGGGGGGTCGGCGGGGACATACGCCGGAGTGTACGGAGCCACCTAGGATGCCCGGCGTGGACCTCGCGATGTTCGGGCCCGTCACGGCACGCGGAGTCGAGGAGGTGAGGCACGACCTGACCGGTCTCGAGCGGGGGTTCTGGGCCGTGGTCGCGACCTTCGAGGGCGACGTGACGGCGATCCGCTTCGGTGATGTCTCCCGCACACCCGCACCCGTGGCACCGCACTGGCAGCCCGTCGACGGGGCCTGGACCACCAGCCTGGAGCACCCGGCATACGCCCAGGGCGTGGCGGAGATCCGCGAGCGGATCGCCGCGGGCACGGTCTACCAGGTCAACCTCTGCCGCCTCCTCTCCCACCCGCTGGCTCAGGAGGCGGACCTGCTGGCGCTGGCGGGGCTGCTCGGACGGGGCAACCCGGCGCCGCACGCGAGCGCGGTGCTGGTGCCCTCCGCCGGAGTGGAGGTGGTGTGCGCGTCCCCGGAGGCCTTCCTGCTGCGGGAGGGCGAGCGGCTTGCGTCGCGGCCGATCAAGGGCACCGCCCCCACGGCGGAGGGGATGCTGCCCAAGGACTACGCCGAGAACGTCATGATCGTGGACCTCGTGCGCAACGACCTGTCGCACGTATGCCGTCCGGGCACCGTGCGGGTCGAGGCCCTGTGCGCGGCGGAGCAGCACCCGGGGCTGGTGCACCTGGTCTCGGAGGTCTCCGGCCAACTCCGAGAGGGGGTCACCTGGTCAGCGATCTTCGACGCCGCCTTTCCGCCGGGAAGCGTGTCCGGGGCTCCCAAGTCGAGTGCGCTGCGGGCCATCGCCGACCTGGAGCCGGTGCCACGAGGCCCGTACTGCGGCGCGGTG
>DASSJT010000029.1:0-38387 GCA_035691065.1 Dermatophilaceae bacterium | reverse complement strand
CACGGTTGCGCACCTCCGCTGCTGTCGAGCCGAGGCCCCTGCGAGGAATGCCCGCCACCCTCGAGGGGGCCGATCGAGTTGGCCCGCAAGCAGCGGTCGATCACACGTAGATCACACATGAAAACGACCGCTGCCTGCGTTTGTGCAGGTCAGCGGCCATTTCGCGCTGCGCCCCCGGCAGGATTCGAACCTGCGCTCCCGCCTCCGGAGGGCGGTGCTCTATCCCCTGAGCTACGGGGGCCGATCCGTTGCGCGCCGTTTGTGCGCGCTGGGCGAGGTTAGCAGCCTAGAGTGCTTTTCATGGAACCCGGGTTGAAGCCCGCGAGGCCACTCGTACTCGTCTGCGACGATACCGAACCCATCCGACGCCTCATTTCGGTCAACCTCGACCTGGACGGCTACGAGGTCATCGAGGTGACCGACGGCGGTGCCGCGCTGGCCTTCCTCGGCGACCCCGACAACGACATTCCCTCGGTGATCATCCTCGACGCCAACATGGCTCCGCACGACGGCTGGTGGACCATCGAGCGCATCCGCGAGGACCAGCGGCTGAGCGGGGTCCCGGTCATCATGGTCACGGCCGCCATTCACGAGCACGACCGCCTCCAGGCGGAGCAGGCCGGACTCGATGCGCTGATCCCGAAGCCCTTCGACCCCGAGCACCTGGTCGAGCTCGTCTCAGGCTTTGCCACCCACGGCAGGGCCTTCGCCACCCAGTCCTAGACTTTCCCGGGTGACCCCCGAAGAGCTGGCCGCAGCGGTCCGCACTGCCCTCTCGCAGGCTGTCGCCGCCGGCGACCTCGCCGTCGAGGTGCCGGTTGACGTGCGCGTCGAGCGACCGAAGAACCGCGAGCACGGGGACTGGTCCACCAACGTCGCCCTCCAGCTGGCCAAGGCAGCCGGTATGCCGCCGCGAGACGTCGCGGCCAGGCTCGCCGAGCGTCTGGCCAGGGCCGCCGGGGTGAAGGCCGTCGACGTCGCCGGCCCCGGGTTCCTCAACATCACCCTCGACGCGGCCAGCGCCGGGGAGCTGGCCCGCACCATCGCCGACGCCGGCCCGACCTACGGCCAGAACACGTCCGAGGCCGGCCACACCGTCAACGTCGAGTTCGTGTCGGCCAACCCCACCGGCCCGCTCCACATCGGCCACACCCGGTGGGCGGCTCTGGGCGACTCCATGCGGAGGCTCATCGCCGCATCGGGCGCGAGCGTGACCTCGGAGTACTACATCAACGACGCCGGCGCCCAGATGGACACCTTCGGGAGGTCGGTGCTGGCCCGGGCCAAGGGCGAGCCCACGCCGGAGGGCGGCTACCCGGGCGCGTACGTCGACGACCTTGCCAAGACGGTGCTCGAACAGCGCCCGGACCTGCTCTCCCTGCCCGACGACGAGGCGCTCGCCGTGGCCCGCGACCTCGCCTACCGGGCCCAGCTGGCCGACATCCAGTCGACCCTGGGCGACTTCGGCGTGCACTTCGACGTGTGGTTCTCGGAAACGCGCCTGCACGAGGGGGGAGCCGTTGGCAAGGCTGTGGAGCGCCTCCGTCAGCAGGGCCACGTCTACGACGCCGAGGGCGCGGTCTGGCTGCGCACGACCGACTTCGGGGACGACAAGGACCGGGTGCTGATCCGGGCCAACGGCGAACCCACCTACTTCGCCGCCGACGCGGCCTACTACCTGTCCAAGAAGGACCGCGGCTTCGACGAGAAGATCTACCTCCTCGGTGCCGACCACCACGGCTACATCAACCGGCTCAAGGCGATCGCGGCGTGTGCGGGCGACGACAGGGAGCACAACATCGAGGTCCGCATCGGGCAGATGGTCAACCTCGGCGGCGCCAAGCTGTCCAAGCGCGCCGGAAACATCATCGAGCTGAGGGACCTGATCACCTGGCTCGGCACCGACGCCGTCCGCTACTCCCTGGCCCGCTACCCGGCCGACAGCCCGCTCTCGCTCGACGGCGAGGACCTCCGCCGGCAGACCAACGACAACCCCGTCTTCTACGTGCAGTACGCCCATGCCCGCACGTCCAACGTCGCCCGTCTTGCGGCCGAGGACGGGGTGCGGCGCGAGGACGGCTTCGACCCTGCCCTGCTGTCGGACCCCACCGAGGCCGCCCTGCTGGCGATCCTGGGCGACTTCCCGCGTGTCGTGGCGCAAGCCGCCCACCTGCGCGAGCCGCACCGGGTCGCCCGCTACCTCGAGGACCTCGCCGGGCGCTTCCACAAGTGGTACGACACCTGCCGCGTCCGGCCACAGAGTGCCGACGAGGAGATCACCGACCTCCACCGCACCCGGCTGTGGCTCAACGACGCCACACGCACGGTGCTCGCCAACGGCCTTGGCCTGCTGGGAGTTTCAGCTCCAGAGAGGATGTAGTCCATGCGAGCGCATGAGGCTGGACAGCTCCATGCCGAGGGCTACGGAGGGCCACCCCACTGGCTGCCGTGGCCGACCGACGTCAACGAGCTGCTGCCGCAGCTGTGGCCCCAGTCGATCCGGCGCGACGCGGAGGGCCGGCTGGAGGCCGGTGGCGTCGACATGGCGACCATTGCCCGGGAGTACGGCACAGCGGCATACGTCATCGACGAGGACGACTTCCGGGCCCGTGCGCGGGCCTTCCGCGACCACTTCGCCGAGCCGTTCCGGGAGCTGTGTGGCGGCGTCGACGTCTACTACGCCGGCAAGGCGTTCCTCTGCACTCAGGTGGCCCGATGGGTTGCCCAGGAGGGTCTCCACCTCGACGTCTGCTCCGGAGGGGAGCTGGCCGTGGCGCAGCGGGCTGCGTTCCCGGCCGAACGGGTCGGCTTCCACGGCAACAACAAGTCGGTCGCCGAGATCGTGCAGGCGCTCGAGTACGGCGTAGGGCGGATCGTGGTCGACTCCTTCGAGGAGATCGACCGGATCGCCGCTGTCGCAGGGGAGCTCGGAGTCTCAGCTCCCGTGATGGTGCGGGTGACGGTGGGCGTGGAGGCCCACACCCATGAGTTCATCGCCACCGCCCACGAGGACCAGAAGTTCGGCTTCGCCCTTGCGGGAGGCCACGCGGCAGAGGCGGTGCGGCGCATCCTCTCCCATGCGGATGCGCTCGACCTGAGGGGCTTGCACTCCCACATCGGGAGCCAGATCTTCGACACCTCCGGGTTCGAGGTCTCGGCCCGTCGCCTGATCGGGCTGCACGCGGAGGTCGCGGAGGAGCATGGCGTCGACCTGCCGGAGATGGACCTCGGCGGCGGCTACGGCATCGCCTACACGTCCGAGCACACCCCGCTGACCCCCCAGGAGCTCGGCGAGCAGCTGGCCGACCTGGTGATCCGCGAGTTCAAGGCGATCGGCGCGGGCGACCTCGCCCGGGTGCCCCGCATATCGATCGAGCCGGGCCGCGCCATCGTCGGCCCGAGCACGTTCACGCTCTACGAGGTGGGCACGGTCAAGGACGTCGAGATCGGCCACGGCCAGAAGCGCACCTACGTCTCCGTCGACGGTGGCATGAGCGACAACATCCGGACCGCGCTGTACGACGCCGACTACTCGTGCACACTGGCCAGCCGCCGGTCCGACGCGCCGCCGCGGCTGTCCCGGGTGGTGGGCAGGCACTGCGAGAGCGGCGACATCATCGTGATGGACGAGTACCTCCCCGACGACATCAGCTCCGGCGACCTCATCGCCGTTCCTGGCACGGGCGCCTACTGCCGCAGCCTCTCCAGCCAGTACAACCACACCCCCCGGCCGCCCGTCGTGGCGGTCAAGGACGGCGAAGCCCGGCTGATCGTGCGCCGGGAGACGGTGGAGGACCTCCTGGCCCTCGACGTCCCGTGAGGCGAGACGGGGGTCCGCATCGCGGAATCCGCCCTGACCGCAGGGTGGACGGCGGCAGGATTGTCCCGCCGTCCCACGAGGACGTCGCCAGCACAAGGAGCACACAGTGAGCGAAAGCGGCAGGTCGGTCAACGGCGCCCCCCTCAGGGTGGCGCTGCTGGGGTGTGGCGTCGTGGGGTCGTCGGTGGCCACCATGCTCGTCGAGCACCGCGACGACCTCGCCGCCCGGGTCGGCCGCCCCCTCGAGCTGGTGGGAATCGCCGTGCGCCGGGCCGGCCGCGACCGCTCCAACCTCCCGGTCGACCCTGCCCTGTTCACCACCGACGCCCAGGAGCTGGTCACGCGGGCCGACATCGTGATCGAGGTCATCGGCGGCATCGAGCCGGCGCGCAGCCTGATCCTGAGCGCCATGAAGCACGGAGCCTCCGTCGTGAGCGCCAACAAGGCCCTCCTGGCCGAGGACGGCCCCACCCTCTACGCGGCCGCCGCCGAGCACGGGGTCGATCTCTACTACGAGGCGGCTGTGGCAGGGGCCATCCCGATCCTGCGCCCGATCCGCGAGTCGCTGGCCGGCGACGACGTCCGGCGGGTGATCGGCATCGTCAACGGCACGACCAACTACGTCCTCGACAAGATGGACACCACCGGCTCCGGCTTCGCCGAGACGGTCGAGCAGGCCCAGGCGCTGGGCTACGCCGAGGCCGACCCCACCGCCGACGTCGAGGGGTTCGACGCGGCGGCGAAGGCGGCGATCCTCGCCTCGCTCGCGTTCCACACCCGGGTCCGCAGCGCGGATGTCTACCGCGAGGGCATCACCGAGGTCACGGCAGCCGACATCCAGGCCGCCCGGGAGATGGACTGCGTGGTTAAGCTGCTGGCGATCTGCGAGCGCACGACGGGCGACGACGGAGAGCCCGGCGTCAGCGTCCGGGTGCACCCCGCGATGATCCCCCGCTCTCACCCGCTCGCCTCCGTGCGCGACGCTTACAACGCGGTCTTTGTCGAGGCCGACGCCGCCGGGCAGCTGATGTTCTACGGCAAGGGCGCGGGGGGCGACCCCACCGCATCCGCAGTGCTCGGCGACGTGGTGGCCGTGGCGCGGCACCGGGTGGGCGGCGGCCGAGGTCCCGGGGAGTCGGCCTACGCCGACCTGCCCGTCCTCGACATGGGACAGGCCCTCACCCGCTACCACATCAGCCTCGACGTGGCCGACCGCCCGGGTGTCCTGGCGCAGGTCGCGACGGCGTTCGCGGAGCACCACGTGTCGATCGAGACCGTCCGGCAACGCCTGCTGCCCGCCGAGGAGGGCAGCGAGGTCCAGCCCGGGCTGGCCAACCTCGTCGTCGTGACCCACGCGGCACCAGACGCCGCACTGGCCGCCACCGTCGAGGCGCTCGGCGCGCTCGAGACGGTCAACGAGGTCACCTCGGTCATGCGCGTGGAAGGCGAGTGAGGTGGCGCACCTCTGGCGCGGGGTGATCCGTGAGTATGCCGGCCGCCTCCCCACGCTGACGGGCGCGCCGGTCGTGACCCTTCAGGAGGGCGGCACCCCGCTGATCCCGGCCGAGCGCCTGTCGGCCCGGGTGAGTGCCGACGTCTACGTCAAGTTCGAAGGGCTCAACCCCACGGGCTCGTTCAAGGACCGCGGCATGACCACGGCCATCTCCGTGGCCGCCCGGCACGGCGCCAAGGCGGTCATCTGCGCCTCCACGGGCAACACCTCCGCCTCGGCCGCGGCCTATGCCACCAAGGCCGGCATGTCGTGCGGTGTGCTCGTCCCCGACGGCAAGATCGCCATGGGCAAGCTCAGCCAGGCCGTGGCCCACGGTGCAACCCTGCTGCAGGTCGAGGGCAACTTCGACGACTGCCTCGACCTGGCGAGGAAGCTCGCCGAGTCCTATCCGGTCGAGCTGGTCAACTCGGTCAACCCGGCGCGCATCGAGGGCCAGAAGACCGCCGCGTTCGAGGTCGTCGACGCGCTTGGTGACGCGCCGGACATCCACTGCCTGCCGGTGGGCAACGCCGGGAACATTACGGCCTACTGGAGGGGCTACCGGGAGTATCACCAGGCCTCCGAGACGCCCGGGCCGGCGTCCCAGCTGCCCCAGATGTGGGGTTTCCAGGCGGCGGGCGCCGCGCCCATCGTGGCCGGCCACCCGATCGACCACCCCGAGACCATCGCGACGGCCATCCGGATCGGCAACCCTGCGTCATGGAAGCAGGCGGTGGCGGCCCGCGACGAGTCCGGCGGCCGCATCGAAGCGGTCACCGACCACCAGATCCTGGCGGCCCACCGGCTTCTGAGCGCTGAGGAGGGCGTCTTCGCCGAGCCGGCGTCGGCAGCCAGCGTCGCGGGGCTGCTGATCGCGCACGAGGCCGGGCAGGTCCCCGTGGGTGCCACCGTGGTGTGCACCGTGACCGGCCACGGCCTGAAGGACCCACAGTGGGCCCTGCGCACGCCCGACGGCGGCGAGGTCACGCCGGTGCGGATTCCCGTCGACGCCTTCAGCGCGGCCCAGGCGCTCGGGCTCGAGAGCTGATGGTGCACGCGCCGGACGCACTGGCGCCCGGCACGGAGGCAACGGTGCGGGTGCCCGCGAGCAGCGCCAACCTCGGACCGGGCTTCGACTCGATCGGACTCGCGCTGGGGCTGTGGGACGAGTGCACCGCCACGGTCACTGACCAGCCAGGCCTCGAGGTGGTCGTGGAGGGCGAGTCCGCGGCGGAGGTGCCCCGCGACGCGAGCCACCTCGTCTACCGCACCATGCTCATCGCCTGGCAGGAGCAGGGTGTGCCGGTCCCAGCCGGACTCCGCCTCCACTGCAGCAACGGCGTGCCCCACGGACGCGGGCTCGGCTCCTCCGCCACGGCCATCGTCACGGGCATCGCCGCGGCCCAGGCGCTGAGCCTGGCCGGCGGAGGCGAACCGGGAGCGGATCTCGACCTGGGGGCGGCCAACAGCCTCGCCAGCCGGGTCGAGGGCCACCCCGACAACGCCTCAGCCAGCGTGTACGGCGGGTTCACCCTGTCCTGGTCCGACGACCCGGGGCCGCGGCCGCGCACCACCACGATCCGGCTGCCCATCCATCCAGAGGTCACCGCCGTCGTCTTCGTCCCCGCCGAGCAGCTCTCCACGGCCCGCGCCCGGTCGGTCCTACCCACCCATGTCCGGCACCGCGACGCGGCGCTCAACTCCGCGCGCGCCGCCCTGCTCGTGCACGCCGTTGGCCACGATCCGGCATACCTCATGAGCGCCACCCGGGAGTGGCTCCACCAGGAGCCCAGGCGGGCGTCGTATGCCGCCTCCATGGTCCTCGTGGACCGGCTCCGAGAGGCCGGGCACGCGGCGGTGATCTCGGGCGCGGGGCCGTCGGTGCTGGTGCTGTCGACCAGGGAACGGGCGGCTGCCGCCGCCGCGCTGGCTGACCGCGCCTGGAGGGTCCTTGAGCCGGGCATCCCTGCCAGCGGCGCCACCTGGGTGCGGGACTGAAGAGTGCGCAGCGAGGGCGGACCAGGGCGCGGACCAGGGCGCGGACCAGGGCCCCGACCACGCGCGGCCAAGGTGCCGGTCCAGGGCCTACGCACTCCCTCGCTGCGGTCATCCGGCTGCTCGACAGGCTCCCGGGCCACGCCCAGAGCCTTGAGTGGCGGACGTCGGCAGGGGTGCTACATTGAAAGGGCATTCGCAGCCGCGGCCGGCCACGGGGCCCGCCGGCAGCAGCGAGGCAATCTCCGTATGAAGGCACTTTTCTGACGGTGCCATGGCGCACTCTGCCGACATGCGGATCTCCACTTGCCAGTACCTCTGGCTCACGATCCGGCCCTGCGCTCTTCGTCGCAGGCCACCAAACGAGGGGAAGGATCCTTCGTGACAGACACCACCACTCTCGACGCCGCATCCGGCGCGACGGAAACCCCGCAGCGCCGATCCGGCTCGCTGACCGCTATGCGGCTGGCTGAGCTCCAGGGCCTGGCGTCGAGCATGGGCATCACCGGCACCGCCAAGATGCGCAAGGGCGACCTCGTCGCCGCGATCAAGGCTCGTCAGTCGGGTGAGCCCGGAGCGGCCCCCGCTCGCGCGCCGCGCAAGGCCGCGGCCGACGGCAGCGGCGACCGCACGACGGCCGGCGGGCCGGCCCTGTTCGAGACCGCGGCCGACCAGCCTGGCGGCCAGGGCGCCCCCCAGGGCCGGGGCACCCCCGGCGGCGCCCTCGAGGGTCAGGGCGAGGCCGCTTCGACCGGCCACGACACCTCCCGTGCCGCCCGCGGGCGCGACCGCACCGAAGGCACCGAGGGCTCGAACCGCGCCGAGACGGGCGAACGTGGCCAGCAGGGGCGCTTCCGCGACCGCGAGGGCCAGCGGGACAGCCGCCCTGACACCCGGCAGGACCTGCGTCACGAGACTCGGACTGACACCCGGCAGGACAACCGGCAGGACAATCGCCAGGAGGGCCGTCTGAGCGCGCCAGGGCAGGCCACGCAGAGTCGTATCGGCCAGGGCGGCCAGGGTGGGCCGGCCGGACACGGCCCGGACGACGATGATGGCCGTGGTGGGCGCCGTCGCAACCGCAACCGCAACCGCAACCGGGACAAGCGGCGCGGGCGGGGCCAGGAGCTCGGCGAGCTCGAGAGCGAGCCACAGCTGAGCGAGGACGACGTCCTCGTCCCGGTGGCGGGCATCCTCGACGTCCTGGAGAACTACGCCTTCGTGCGCACGTCCGGCTACCTGCCCGGACCCAACGACGTCTACGTGCCGCTGGGCATGGTCAAGAAGAACGGCCTGCGCAAGGGCGACGCCGTGACCGGCGCCGTGCGTGCGCCCCGCGAGGGGGAGCAGCAGAACTCCCGCCAGAAGTTCAACCCGCTCGTTCGCCTCGACTCGATCAACGGCATGACCGCCGACCAGGCTCGACAGCGGGTCGAGTTCGGCAAGCTCACGCCGCTCTACCCGCAGCAGCGGCTGCGGCTGGAGACCGAGAGCAACATCCTGACCACCCGGGTCATCGACCTCGTCGCGCCGATCGGCAAGGGGCAGCGCGGCCTGATCGTCGCGCCGGCCAAGGCCGGGAAGACGATGGTCATGCAGGCGATCGCCAACGCGATCACCAGCAACAACCCGGAGTGCCACCTCATGGTCGTGCTCGTCGACGAGCGTCCCGAAGAGGTCACCGACATGCAGCGCGCGGTGAAGGGCGAGGTCATCGCCTCGACCTTCGACCGTCCCGCCGAGGACCACACGACCGTTGCCGAGCTCTCCATCGAGCGGGCCAAGCGGCTCGTCGAGATGGGCCACGACGTCGTCGTGCTGCTCGACTCGATCACCAAGCTGGGCCGCGCCTACAACCTGGCTGCCCCCGCGAGCGGACGCATCCTGTCCGGCGGCGTCGACAGCGCTGCTCTCTACCCGCCCAAGAAGTTCTTCGGCGCGGCTCGGAACATCGAGAACGGCGGCTCGCTGACCATCTTGGCGACAGCGCTGGTGGAGACCGGTTCACGGATGGACGAGGTCATCTTCGAGGAGTTCAAGGGCACCGGCAACATGGAGCTCCGGCTCGCCCGCGAGCTCGCCAACCGCCGCATCTTCCCCGCAGTCGACGTCAACAACTCCGGCACGCGGCGCGAGGAGATCCTCCTGGCACCGGAGGAGCTCAAGATCATGTGGAAGCTGCGTCGCGTGCTCGCGGCGCTGGACAGCCAGCAGGCCATCGAGCTGCTCCTCGACCGACTCCGGAAGACCAAGAGCAACTATGAGTTCCTGACGCAGGTGCAGCAGACGTCGTCGATCAAGCTCGACGACGAGGACGCCTGACCCGGGGCGCATAGGTGGGGCGGGGCCGGTGAGCCCGCCCCACTCGCGTTGTCGGTGCCCGCTCGCCCCGCCTGTACGGCCCGCCCCTCCGCCCGCTGGTGGCCCCCGCTCGTTGCCCCCGCTGGTGGCCCCCGCTCGTGGCCCCTGCTCGTGGCCCCTGCTCGTGCTCCCTGCTCGTGGCCCCTGCTCGTGCTCCCTGCTCGTGCGCCATCCTCGCGGTCGACCTCGGTTGGAGCCGCCACCCCTCAGGAGCAGCCGCCCCGAACCGGCAGGTCACCGTCGACAGTCACCTCGACGTCCCGGTCAGGTGCGGCGGCCACCAGCGCGCGGCCGTCCGATGGGGACGCGGCCTGGCCCGGTGCTCGCCACAGGATCCGGGCCGTGTGCGCATCAGCCAGGGCCAGGTCGTCGTCGGCGACCGGGATCAGCTCGCCGTTGGCCGACTCGGGATCGTCGGCCTGGTCGAACGGGCGCAGCCGGAGGGTGTCGGACGTCCACAGGACGGCTCCGGTTGCGGAGTCGAGCCCCACCGTTCGGGCCCGCTGGCCGATCACCTCGCCGGCGACGGCGAGGGCGCCATCGGCTTGGGCGATCGGGATCCTTCCGCCGGCGATCGATGCGGGTGTGAGCTCGGCGGGCAGCGTGGCGTTGCGCGACCACAGGAGCTGTCCGGTGCGCGTGTCGCGTACCTCGAGCGAGCCGTGGGCGAGCAGGACCGTCTGGGCACGCGAGGCCGCCAGAGCCAAGCGGGCACTCGCCCGCCAGAGGACCTTCCTGGCCACAGGGTCGACGGCGACCACCTCCGGGGATCCGGGCTGGTCGGGTCCCGTCGGGGCGAGCGTCGCGACGACAGCGGTGCGCCCCGCTATCACCCGGGTCGCGAACCTCCCGGCGACCTGGGTCGCCATGGCGCGCCACCGCGGCTTCCCGGCAGACAGGTCCACGCCGGTGATCGACCCGTCGCTCGTGGCGACCACAGCCAGGTCCCCAGCGCTGGAGAGGGTGGCGTCGCGCGCCGAGGGCAGCGGGATACGGCTCTGTGAGCCGCTGCCGTGGATGACGCGCAGGGCGCTGTTCGGCTCATCGACCAGCAGCAGCCCATGAGCCGTCACGGCAGCTGCTCCCGGTCGGGCCGCGCTCATCTTGACCTCCAGCTTCGAGGCGCCCTTCGACACCGGGTAGCCGATCAGAAAGGTCCCGAGATCGCTGCCCTGGGTCTTCTCAAACGAGTTCTCGTCCACCGTGCCGAACAGCCGGTCGTCGGACACCCCCAGTGCGTTCCGCAGGTGGGCTGCCGTCGCGACCACGTGGCCGTCGGCGAGGGCGAGGACGTGGGCTGCTGAGCACCCCTGCACGACGACGAGGTCGCCGCTCACACGCGGGCGTGCTTCCACGCGGTCGGATAGCTGGCGAGCCCAGGCTTCGCGCCCGAGGGAGTCGACCGCCGTCACCGTGGAGTGGCCTGTAGGGCACGGGTCGAAGCGGCATGCGGCACCACCGCCGCAGGCTGTCGCCGCCAGTGCAGCAACGAGGATGGCCGCCACTGCCGCTGCCCTCCCCATGCGGAGATTCTGGGTGACGCCTCGGCCTCTCACCGGCGCCGCGGCCCGACTGAGACCGAGCAGAGACGCGACCGTGACCTAGGGCTCCGAGATCAGGCGGGGGGCCCGCGCCGCACCCTCCGCTCGACCTCGGCGAGGCCCTCCCAGCCTGGTTGGATGCTCCACCAGCTCTCGACCCACCAGGTGCCGCCGGCACCCTGCCAGTCGGCGGGCGTGCCGGGCAGCTGCACGAACTCCCCGGTGCTGTCGGCCTCGACCACCACGTCGTAGCCGCTCCACGGGAGCCCCTGCCCTTCACGGAGTGCCCGCACGCGCCCCACAAGGCGGGACAGCTCCTCGGGGGAGCCGACGTGGCGGCTCTGGCGCTCGCCCCCAGTGCCGCCCGAGACGACTTGGGGCAGCAGCCCGTCCCACCGGGCAGCCCGCTCGAGGGAGCGCTGTCGCTGCCGGCCCTCGACCAGGGCACCGACCATCCAGACCGGCGGTCGGGGCTGCTGCACCGGGGGCGGCGGCAGGTTGAAACCTGTCGGTCTCGCCGAGTAGTGCTCGCCCTCGTAGGCGAAGGGCTGGCCGGCCATGAGCCCGGCGTAGATGGCCAGCGACTCGTCGGCCTTCTGGGCCCGCATCTGCCGTCCCTCGTCGGGCTCGAAGGCGGTCCACCCCTCGTGCAGCGCGCCGAGCCCGGCGCCCAGGATCGCCCGCCCGCCGCTGACCCGGTCGACCGTGCCGACCCTGGAGGCGAGGTCCCACGGGCGCACCCGCGAGACCGGCGTCAGGAGGGTGCCCAGCCGGATGCGCTTGGTGACCATGGCGGCTGCCCCGAGAGTGACCCAGGCGTCGACGCCGAACAGCGCCTCCCACGTGAAGACGCCGTCCCAGCCACAGGCCTCCCCGAGAACCGCCAGGTCGGCGAACTCCCGGGTGTCGGCGAACGGGACCACGAAACCGAATCGCATCCGGCAACGCTATCCACGACCTCCGACACCGCCCCTCCACTGCGGCCGGGAATGGGCGCCTGACGCCCAGCGTTTAGGAGTCTGGTGAGCCCATCTGGCACACTGGTTCGCTGGCCCGGTTCACGGCATACCGGCTGCTCCTGATCGTGGAGCTGCCGCCGACCCGGTCCCATCCACTCAAGGAGCGAAGTTGAAGAAGGACATCCACCCCGCCTACGTGGAGACCACGGTCACCTGCACCTGTGGCAACACGTTCACCACGCGCAGCACCGCGAAGTCCGGCACGATCCACGCCGACGTCTGCTCGCAGTGCCACCCCTTCTACACCGGCAAGCAGAAGATCCTCGACACCGGTGGGCGCGTCGCCCGGTTCGAGGCCCGCTACGGCAAGAAGGCCGCGGCCAAGTAGCTTTCCCGATGCGCCGGTCCGTGACGTGGTCACGGACCGGCGCATCTGCATTGTGCGGCCGAACAGCCCACGTCTCGGCCGTCCCGCCTTGACCGACCAAGGAGCCGATCATGCTCGAGTCCGCTGCCGCCCTCGTGGAGGAGCACGCTGCCCTCGAGCTGCAGATGGCCGACCCCAGCCTGGTCGCCGACCAGGCGCGCTTGCGTGCGGTGAGCAAGAGGTATGCCGCGCTGGCACCCACCGTCGCCGCCTACCACGCGTGGCACGCGGCGCAGGACGACCTCAGCACCGCGCGCGAGCTGGGCCGCGAGGACGAGGGGTTCGCCGCAGAGGTGCCGGCCCTGGAGGCCGCCGCAGCCGAGGCCGAGGAACGGCTGCGCCGGCTCCTGGTGCCACGCGACCCCGACGACGACCGTGACGTCATCCTGGAGGTCAAGGCGGGGGAGGGCGGCGAGGAGTCGGCGCTGTTCGCCGGGGACCTGCTCCGCATGTACCTCCGCTACGCCGAGCGCCGCGGCTGGAAGACCGAGGTCATCGACGCCACCGAGTCCGACCTCGGCGGCTACAAGGACGTCCACGTCGCCGTCAAGGCCAGGGGCACCCCGCAGCCCGGGGAGGCGCCGTGGGCGCGGTTGAAGTACGAGGGTGGCGTCCACCGGGTCCAGCGGGTTCCGGTGACTGAGAGCCAGGGCCGCATCCACACCTCGGCTGCCGGAGTGTGGGTGATGCCCGAGGCAGAGGAGGTCGAGGTCGAGATCGACCCGGCCGACCTGCGCATCGACGTCTACCGCAGCTCCGGACCCGGGGGCCAGAGCGTCAACACCACCGACTCCGCGGTGCGCATCACGCACGTGCCCACGGGCGTCGTGGTCAGCTGCCAGAACGAGAAGTCCCAGCTCCAGAACAAGGAGTCGGCCCTGCGGGTCCTGCGGGCCCGGCTGCACCAGCTCGCCCAGGACGAGGCCGACGCCGAGACCAGCGCGGCGCGCAAGTCCCAGGTGCGCACGGTCGACCGCTCCGAGCGGATCCGCACGTACAACTTCCCCGAGAACCGGATCAGCGACCACCGCACCGGCTACAAGTCCTACAACCTCGACGCCGTCCTGGACGGCGACCTCGACGCCGTGGTCCAGTCGGCCGTCGACGCCGACGAGTCGGCCCGCATGGCCGCCGTGGCCGGAGGCGAGTGACGTTCATGGCCGGACCGGCCGACAGCCTGCGCGACGCCGTGCGAGCGGCGGTGGCCCAGCTGTCGGCGGCTGGGGTGCCGTCGGCGGAGCAGGACGCCATCGTCCTCGCAGCCCACGTCCTGGGAACCGACGCCGGGGACGTCCGCAAGGCGATGGTCCTCGGGGCGCCGGCCCCTCCGGCGTACGCCGAGCTGGTGAGCCAGCGGGCCGCGCGGGTGCCCCTCCAGCACCTGACCGGGCGCTCGGGGTTCCGCCACCTCGAGCTGCGGGTCGGCCCCGGGGTCTTCCTGCCGCGGCCGGAGACCGAGTTCGTCGCTGGGCTGGCCATCGACGCGGCGCGCGCGGTGCAGGGTGGCCGGCCGCTCGTGGTCGACCTGTGCACCGGGTCGGGTGCGATCGCGCTCGCGGTCAAGGACGAGGTGACAGACGCGCAGGTGTATGCCGTGGAGCTGGGTGAGGATGCCCACGCCTGGGCCGCGCTCAACGTGGAGCTCACGGGGCTCGACGTCGCGCTCGTGCACGGCGACGCTGCGACAGCCCTTCCCGAGCTGCGCGGACGCGTTGACGTGGTGGTGTCGAACCCGCCGTACATCCCGGTCGGCGCTGAGCCGGTGGATCCAGAGGTGCGCGACCACGACCCCGAGCTCGCCCTCTACGGAGGCAGCGAGGACGGCCTGGCGACCCCGCTCGCCGTGGCCCGCCGGGCTGCCTACCTGCTGCGCCCCGGCGGCGTCCTGGTGATGGAGCACGCCGACAGCCAGGGCGAGGCACTTCCTACCGCTCTGGCCAGCATGGGCTGCTGGAGCGAGATCGCCGACCACCCGGACCTGACCGACCGGCCGCGCGCCACGGTGGCCGTCCGTGGCCCGTCCCCTGGCGTGGGGGTGAGTCCTCGCGCTGTACCCGGCTGAGTCCTCGCGTTAGAGGTGCGGCGTGGAAACGAACGTGACGACGGTGAGGGTCAGGAGCCCGAGGCCGGCAAGCGAGCCGATGAGCAGCGGGGCGAGACCCCGGCGGTCTCCGGCGCTCCTGGTCCGCGCACCGTAGACCACGGCTGCGGCACAGGGGATCAGGAAGACCAACACGCTGGCCCCCGATGCCACCAGGTCGACCCGGACCGGAACGGTGTTCTCGGGCTTGTAGCCCATCAGGCTGTACAACCCCTGGGCGAGCATGAAGGAGAGGATGAAGAAGACCGGGATCAGCGCGACGGCGATCCAGGAGCGACGGTGCAGTTCGCCGGCCGGGGACGTCCGGACGACCCCTTCGTCCCTTCGGGTGGGTTTGTGGTCAGTGCTACTCATGTGAGTGCCTCCGTCCTTACAGCTGCATCCTCCGGTTGGCTGTGGACACCTCATAGGGCCGAACGGCCTTGCTTCTGGCAGCCAGCCGACGCGGACCAGCGCAGGACGCTTCCCGTGGCAGGGACCATGATGGGGCTATGAAGATCGCAGTGCTCGGGACGGGAATGGTCGGCCGCACGCTGTCGGCGCGTCTCGCGGGGTTGGGGCACGACGTGACCATGGGCACGCGCGACCCGGAGGCCACCCTCAAGCGCGCGGCAGGGGACAGCGCCTCCTTCGGCCACTGGCTGGAGGAGCGCCCCACGGTAGCGCTGGAGACCTTTTCGGGGGCCACGGCAGGGGCGGAGCTGGTCGTCCACGCCGCCGCAGGGGCGGCGGCCCTGTCGGTGCTGGAGCTGGCCGGCGCGCGCAACCTCTCGGGCAAGATCCTGCTCGACACCTCCCTGCCCCTGGACCACTCGCACGGTTTCCCACCCTCGCTGTTCCTCATGGGCGACGACTCCCTGGGCGAGCAGGTGCAGCGCGCGTTCCCGGAGGCCAGGGTGGTCAAGTCGCTCAACACACTGACGGCGCCGCTGATGGTCGACCCGGTCAAGCTGGAGGAGGAGACCAGCGTCTTCGTCTCGGGCAACGACGCGGAGGCGAAGCGGGTCGTCACCGACCTGCTCATGAGCTTCGGCCACACGGACGTGATCGACCTCGGCGACATCACCACCGCCCGGGGAACCGAGATGGCGTTCGCGCTGTGGGTGCGGCTGATGGGCTCCTTCGGGACGCCGATGTTCAACTTCCGCATCGTGCGCTGAGGGCCGCCGAGGGGCGCCGAGGGCCGGCGAGGGCAACGCAGCCAACCGCCCGGTGGCGGTGGCCGCGCTTCCGGCCGCACGGCATACCCTGTCAGTCATGAGTCCGGTGTATGACTGCACGACCGAGGAGGGGCGCGCCGAGGGCATTGCGAAGGCGGCCGAGGCCGCCCGGGCGGGGGAGGTGGTGGTCCTGCCCACGGACACCGTCTACGGCGTGGGCACGGACGCGTTCTCGACGGAGGGTGTGCGCTCGATCCTCGCGGCCAAGGGTCGCGGCCGCGAGATGCCGCCGCCAGTGCTCGTGCCCAACGTCCGGGCCGTCGACGGGCTCGCCAGCGACGTGCCGCCGTACGCCCGCGACCTCATCCGGGAGTTCTGGCCCGGCGCGTTGACCCTCGTCCTGGAGGCGCAGCCTTCGCTGGCCTGGGACCTCGGCGACACCAACGGCACGGTGGCCCTGCGCATGCCCGACGACGAGCTGGCGCTGGAGGTTCTGGAGGCCGTGGGGCCGATGGCCGTGACCAGTGCCAACCGCACCGGAGAGCCGGCGGCGACCACCATGGTCGAAGCCGCGACCCAGCTCGGTGCCGCGGTCAAGGTCTACCTCGACGACGGACCGCGCAGCAGCAGCCAGGCGTCGACCATCCTCGACTGCACGGGGGAGGTCCCGGTCGTCCTGCGGGCCGGCGCCATCTCCCAGGAGCAGCTGGACCGGGTCCTGGCGGAGGCCGCAGAGACCGCGTCGGCAACGGAGGCAACGGAGGCCGCAGAGCCGGTGGACGCCGCAGAGACCGCGCAGATCGCAGAGCCAGCGGAGGCCGCGCAGATCGCAGAGCCGGCGGAGGCCGCAGACAGCGCCCAGGCCGCGGAGACCCCGGAGACCGACCTGGCCGATCCCCCAGGGCGGGTCCCGGCGCTGGAGCCCGGACCCGAAACCGACCTCGTCACGCACCGCCTGGAGACCGGCGGCCCTGAGGCCGTCCCGGAGATGGCCCCAGAGCCGACCGGCGAGGTGGTCGCCCCGGGGACCTCGGAGCCCGCGGTGCCCCCTGCCCCGGAACCCGCCGTGGGGGACCAGACCGACCCAATAGAGTTGCCCGCGCAGCAAACCCAGACGGCAGGAGAGCACTCCGCATGAGCAGCGACACCTTCTACGGCTCCGACTTCGGGGCCCTCGAGTCCTTCGACCCTGACATCGCCGGCGTCCTCGTCTCCGAGCTCGACCGGATCCGCGCCGGCCTCCAGCTCATCGCCTCCGAGAACCTCTGCTCCCCGGCCGTCCTGACCGCCATGGGCTCGACGCTCTCCAACAAGTACGCCGAGGGCTATCCCGGGCGCCGCTACTACGGCGGCTGCTCCGAGGTCGACAAGGCCGAGCAGATTGCCATCGACCGGTGCAAGGCCCTCTTCGACGCCGACCACGCCAACGTCCAGCCACATTCGGGAGCCAGCGCCAACCAGGCCGTCTACGGCGCCTTCCTCCAGCCGGGGGAGACCTTCCTCGCCATGAGCCTGCCGCACGGCGGGCACCTGACCCATGGCACCAAGGTGAGCTTCTCCGGCAAGTGGTTCAACGCCGTCCACTACGGCGTCGACCGCGAGACCGAGGACATCGACTACGCCGAGGTCGAGCGCCTCGCCAAGGAGCACCGGCCCAAGCTCATCTGCGCCGGCGGCTCGGCGATCCCGCGGCTGATCGACTTCGAGTTCTTCCGGCGGGTCGCCGACGAGGTGGGGGCGGTGCTGTGGGTCGATGCGGCCCACTTCATCGGCCTCGTGGCCGGCAAGGCGATCCCGAGCCCGGTCCCCTACGCCGACGTCGTCACGTTCACGACGCACAAGGTGCTCCGCGGGCCCCGGGGCGGGGCGCTGGTCTGCAAGGAGGAGCACGCGGCCAAGCTCGACAAGGCCGTGTTCCCCATGATGCAGGGTGGCCCGCTGATGCACACGATCGCCGCCAAGGCGGTCAACTTCAAGGAGTGCGCGACGCCGGAGTATGCCGCGTACGCCAAGCAGGTGATCGCCAACGCCTCCGTGCTGGCCACCGCGCTGGGGGAGCGCGGCATCCGGCCGACCACCGGCGGCACTGACACCCACCTGTCGCTCCACGACCTGCAGGGTGTCGGCGTGACCGGCGCCGATGCCGAGGCCCGGGCCGACGCCGCCGGCATCGTCCTCAACAAGAACGCCATCCCGTTCGACCCGCAGAAGCCCAACATCGCGTCCGGAATCCGGGTCGGAACCCCGTGTGTCACCACTCAGGGCATGGGCACCGACGAGATGCGTCAGGTCGCCGAGCTCATCCACACGGCGGTGACCCAGGGCGACGCCGACCCTGACCACGCCGTCTCCAAGGAGGTCCGCGCGTCGGTGACCGACCTCGTGACCCGCTTCCCGGCATACTCCCGCTGACACTCACGCGGTCCGGCACCGCGCCGGGCTGACCTCCACCCGAACTGAGGCGAACCACCCGTGCGCGAGTACCTGTTCATCGTGGTGGTCGCCGCGGTGATCACGTATGCCGCCACGCCCCTCATGCGGCGGCTCGCCGTGCGCCTGGGTGCCTTCACCGCGGTGCGCGACCGCGACGTGCACGCCACGCCGATCCCCCGCATGGGAGGGGTGGCCATCTTCGTGGGGTTCGCGGCGGCGATGCTGGTGGCCAGCCGGCTGCCCTTCCTGAAGCAGGTCTTCGTGACCGGCGAGCTGCGCGGCGTGCTGGTGGGTGCGGGCCTGGTCTGCCTGGTCGGGGCGCTCGACGACGTCCGCGAGCTCGACTGGCTGACCAAGTTCGCCGGGCAGATGGTCGCGGCCGGGATCATGGCCTTCCAGGGGGTGCAGTTCTTCTCGCTGCCGCTGTTCGGCGTGACCGTGCTGCCGGCGCCGATCCTGGTCGCCCTGACGATCTTCGTGGTCGTGGTCTCGACGAACGCGGTCAACTTCATCGACGGGCTCGACGGGCTGGCCGCCGGGGTCGTCGGGATCGCCGCACTGTCGTTCTTCGGCTACTCCTACCTCATCTCGATGAGCTACAACCCGCCGAACGTGTTCAGCTCCGCGGCGTTCATCTCGGCCGCGCTGCTCGGCTGCTGCGCCGGGTTCCTCCCGCACAACTTCCACCCCGCCCGGCTCTTCATGGGCGACAGCGGCGCGCTCCTGCTCGGCCTGCTCCTGGCCGCGGCGACGATCTCGACGACCGGCACGGTGGCCCCGGCAGACGTGAGCACCAACCAGGTGGTGGCAACGCTGATGCCCCTCGTAGTGCCCCTGGCCATCATCCTGCTGCCGCTGCTGGACGTGCTCCTCGCCGTGGTCCGCCGCGCCCGGCGCGGCCAGCGGCCCTGGCACCCGGACGCGCAGCACCTGCACCACCGCATGCTCCAGATCGGCCACGGTCACCGCAGGGCGGTCTTGATCCTGTGGCTCTGGGCGGCGGTGGCGGCGATGGGGTCGGTGAGCTTCGTCTTCCTCGAGGCGGGGGTGGCCACCGCGCTGTTCCTCAGCGGCCTCGTAGTCGCGATCGTGCTCACCCTGTGGCTCCCGCGACTGTCGGGAGCCCGCCAGGCTCGCCAGGCGGCCTGAGCCCGAGCCCAGCCTCGGGCCTGGCTTCGAGCGAGGCCGCGAGCCGGGCCTGGAGCCTGTCCCGGACGTCCGCCCACTCGTCGCGCAGGATGCTGAACACCACCGTGTCGCGGAACGTGCCGTCCGCCCGCCGCGTGTGCCGGCGCAGGACGCCCTCCCGCGTGGCCCCCAGCTTGGCGATCGCCGCCTGCGACCGACGGTTGAGCAGGTCGGTCTGGATCTTGACCCGCCCGAAGCTGCAGTCGTCGAAGGCCTGCGCCAGCATGAGCAGCTTCGCTTCGGGGTTGACCTCGGTGCCCCACCACCGGTGACCCCAGATCGTCCAGCCGATGTGGGCCCGCTCGTTCACGAGGTCGATGTCGCCCAGCGACGAGGTGCCGACGACCGTGCCCGCCGCGCCGAGGGGGCCGTCGGAGACCAGCCGGGCGGTGTATGCCGTGTGCCCGCCGCCCAGCGCCAGCCGCCGGTTCACGTGGGCCTGGCTCGCGGCGAGGTCCGCACTCGGCGGATGCATCACGTAGCCCTCGGTGTAGTTGGCGGGGTCACCGAAGATGTCGTGCAGCTGGTGGGCGTCCTCGGGTGCCATCGGGTCGAGCCTGAGGAAGCGGCCCACCAGGGGCTGACGTGATGGCAGAGTGGCCGACATGCCGCCAGCCTAGGCAGCGCGGCCGTGCCAGTCCTGCGGGTTTTGACTCCTCCCGTCGGGTACTGATCCGCAGGCCGGGCCGTTCCTCAGCCAGCCGGCATACGCCTTGATTTGGGCCCGGCGCAGCGCTTGTGATAGTTTTCACAAGCACCCGTAGGGTGCGAAATGCCCTTCGCGAGACGCCCGATGACGCCCACGAACAGGCAGGGACCATGAGCGCAACGACGCCCCCGAAAACCGCCGCCGCCGGCGGCCCCTTCGGAGCCATGCTGCGTGGCGCGTTCCTTCCCACCCTCCTTGTCGGGCCGGTTGCCGTGGCTGTCGCCGCGCTCGCCAGTGGGGGTCGGTCGGCCCTGGGGGCGGCACTCGGCTTCGGGGTCTCGATCGGGTTCTTTGCTCTCGGCCTGCTCGTCATGCAGAAGCTCGACAGCGCAGCCGACCCGCTCCGCTTCCTCGCCAGCGCCCTCGCCGTGTTCTTCGGTCAGATGATCTTCCTGCTGCTCGTGATCGTGGCCCTCCAGGACGCAGCCTGGCTCGACGGAACGGCGTTCGGCCTCAGCGCGCTGGCCGTGGCCCTCGTCTGGCAGGTCTTCCAGGTCCTCGCGTTCGTCCGGTCCCGCCGCCCGGTCTACGACGCCGCCGCCCTGAGCCCCGCGGGCGAGCCCGACCACCCGCACGACCGGCCAGCGGACCAGCAGGACGCCACGCAGGCAGACGGGCAGAATGAGGGGCTGTCGCGATGACCCACGGAGTAGCCCATGAGCCAGTCAAAGCCGCCTGCCGGGACTCCGCAGGAGCCCGGGCCGCCACGGCCCCAGACGCCGCTGCAGCGAGCCGACGCGGGGCACCCGCGGCTCGAGGAGTCGCGCATGTGGAACGCCGTGTCCTACCTCATCTCGGGGCCGGTGCTGTTCGGCGGGATCGGCTGGGCTCTGGACCACTGGCTGGGCACATCGTGGCTGGTCGCGGTGGGGATCCTGGGCGGGATGGCGTTGTCGCTGTACCTGATCTGGTTCCGGTACGGTACGCAATGACTTCCGCGGCGGAGTCTGCGCCTGCTCGGGCCCGGCAGTGCCTCCTCGGTTCGCACGTCGCGGAGGAGTCCGACCCAACGCTCAAGGAGAACACGTGAGTCTGAACGTGCTGGGTGCCAGCCTGGCCGCCGCGGGCGGCGAGGGCGGGGGGTTCGAGGCGCCGACGCCCGCCGAGTTCTACCAGCCGCTGGCCGGCCACGGCGACTGGGCGCTGACCCGGCCCATGGTGGTGCTCGCTCTCTCGGTGGTCGCGATGGCGTGGTTCCTCCTGGCCACCACGCGCAAGGCCTCGATCGTTCCCAGCAAGGGCCAGTGGGTCACCGAGGGTGTCTACAACCTGGTCCGCAACGGACTGGCCCGCGACATCATCGGCAGCCACGACTTCCTGCGCTTCGTCCCGCTGCTGTTCTCGCTGTTCACCATGATCCTGGTCAACAACCTGTTCGGCATCGTCCCGCCGATCCAGTACCCCACGATGAGCCGCATCGGCTTCCCGATCGCCCTCACGCTGGTGGTCTTCGTGGTCTACCACCTCGTGGGCATCCGCAAGAACGGCCTGGGCGGTCACCTCAAGCACATGATCCCCGGTGGACTGCCCAAGCCGATCTACGTGCTGATCGTCCCTCTCGAGCTTCTCACCTACTTCGTCACCCGGCCGCTCACGCTGGCGCTGCGACTCTTCGGCAACATGTTCGCCGGCCACATGCTCCTGCTGCTGTTCATCACCGGTGGCGAGTACATGCTGATCAACGGCGGCCTGGGCCTGAAGGTGGCGGGCACGGGCTCGTTCCTCCTGGCCTTCGTCCTGACCGCCTTCGAGGGCCTGATCGAGTTCCTCCAGGCCTACATCTTCACGCTGCTGGCGGCGACCTACATCGCCGGATCACTGGCGGACGAGCACTGAGACTCCCGGGCCAGAACCGATCCACCGGCCCGGCGCACGACCGCTCCACCACAACTGAATAGGCATCCACACTTCCGGCGGCGGCGTGCCGTGCGGATCCCCTGAAGAACGAAAGAGGACCATCCATGCAAGGCAACATCGCCATCCTCGGCTACGGCCTGTCTGCGATCGGCCCCGGTGTCGGCATCGGCCTGATCTTCGCCGCCTACATCAACGGTGTGGCCCGCCAGCCCGAGGCCCGCGGCATGCTCCAGGGCATCGCGATCCTCGGCTTCGCCCTCGCCGAGGCGCTGGCCATCTTCGGTCTGGTGCTCGCGTTCGTCTTCCGGTAAATCGGGGGACCACCTCAGCCTGACCCTTCTGGCACCACAGCACTAGGAGAACCCGTGCAGCACTTCACCGGCATGACGCAGGTGGTGGGCCTGGCGACCGCCGACACCACCGGCGATCGGCTGCCGATCCTGCCCCTCTGGGGCGAGCTGGTCTTCGGCGTCGTCGCCTTCGCGATCCTCTACTGGGTGGTCGCCAAGAGGGTCGTGCCGCGGCTCGAGGAGGTCTACGCCGAGCGCACCGCCGCCATCGAGGGCGGGATGCAGCAGGCCGAGCAGGCCCAGGCCGAGGCGCAGGCGGCCCTGGAGCAGTACCAAGCCCAGCTGCACGAGGCCCGGGCGGAGGCCAACCGCATTCGCGAGGAGGCCCGCGAGCAGGGCGCGTCCATCGTCGCGGAGCTTCGGGCGCAGGCCCAGACCGAGGCGGCGCGCATCACGGACTCGGCCAAGAAGCAGATCGAGGCCGAGCGCCAGCAGGCGATCGTCCAGCTGCGCTCTGAGGTCGGGACCCTGTCCACCGACCTGGCCAGCCGCATCGTCGGGGAGTCGCTGCACGACGAGACGCGCCAGAAGGGCATCGTCGACCGGTTCCTGGCCGAGCTCGAGGCCGGCGAGATCAAGCCCGAGAAGATCGGCTCACCCGGCGCCGCCCAGGAGTCCTGATGCAGGGATCGTCGCGAGCCGCGGCCGCAGCCGGCCAGGAGGCACTGCTGCAGGTCCTCCAGCCGGGCACTGACACGGATGCCCTTGCCGAGGACCTGTTCGGCATGACGAGTGCGCTCGACAGCAGTGCCACCCTGCGGCGGGCCTTCGCCGACCCCTCCCGCGACGCCGACGCCAAGCGGGGGCTGGTCGACGCCCTGTTCGGCGGAAAGGTGTCCGAGAGCGCCACCGGCCTCCTCAAGACCCTGGTGACCCAGCGCTGGTCCAGCGAGCGCGACCTCTCCGACACCCTGGAGTCGCTCGCGGTGCAGTCGCTGCTCGTGGGCGCTGAGCGGGCCGGGCGGGCCGACGCCGTCGAGGACGAGCTGTTCCGCTTCGAGCGCATCGTGGCCAACAGCCCGGCGCTGCGCGACACCCTGGGCAGCCGCAACACGGACGGGCCGGGCAAGGCTGCTCTGGTCACCGGCCTGCTCGAGGGCAAGGCCAGCCCGGAGACGATCCGCCTCGCCGCGCAGGCGGTTCGGGTGCCGCGCGGCCGACGGCTCGACCGCACCCTCGAGGCCTACCTCGACCTGGCGGCGCGGCGTCGCGAGGAGCTCACCGCTGTGGTCATCGCGGCAGTGGTGCTCAGCGGCGCGCAGCAGGCACGCCTGAAGAGGTCGCTCGAGGGCATCTACGGCAAGCGGGTCCAGCTGCAGGTCGTCCAGGACCCCGCGGTGATGGGCGGCATCCGCGTCCAGGTTGGCGACGAGGTCGTCGACGGAACCGTGTTGCGCCGCCTCGAGGAGGCGCGGCGGCACCTGGCCGGCGGCTGAAGCGTTCGGCACCACAACGGCATACGACACACCCTTCGGCCCCCATCGGGGCCGGCAACCGAGGAGAAGAGATCACATGACGGAGCTTTCGATCCGTCCGGAGGAGATCCGGGACGCACTGGACAGCTACGTCCAGTCGTACAAGCCCGGCGCGGCCGCCCGGGAAGAGGTCGGCCGCGTGGCCGACGCCGGTGACGGAATCGCTCACGTCGAGGGCCTGCCCTCGGCGATGACCAACGAGCTGTTGGAGTTCGAGGACGGCACGCTAGGCCTTGCCCTCAACCTCGACGTGCACGACATCGGCGTGGTGATCCTCGGTGACTTCTCCGGCATCGAGGAGGGCCAGGAGGTCAAGCGCACCGGCGAGGTCCTCTCAGTCCCGGTCGGCGACGCCTACCTCGGCCGCACCGTCAACCCGCTCGGCCAGCCGATCGACGGCCTTGGTGAGATCAGGGCCGAGGAGCGCCGCGCCCTCGAGATCCAGGCGCCCACGGTGATGCACCGCAAGTCGGTCCACCAGCCGCTCCAGACCGGCCTCAAGGCCGTTGACGCGATGACGCCGATCGGCCGCGGTCAGCGCGAGCTGATCATCGGCGACCGCCAGACCGGCAAGACCACCGTCGCGGTCGACACGATCATCAACCAGAAGGCCAACTGGGAGTCCGGCGACCCTGAGCAGCAGGTCCGCTGCATCTACGTCGCCATCGGACAGAAGGGGTCGACGATCGCCTCGGTGCGCGGCGTCCTCGAGGAGGCAGGCGCGCTGGAGTACACCACCATCGTCGCCGCCCCGGCCTCCGACTCTGCGGGCTTCAAGTACCTCGCCCCCTACACCGGCTCGGCGATCGGCCAGCACTGGATGTACCAGGGCAAGCACGTCCTCATCGTCTTCGACGACCTGTCCAAGCAGGCCGAGGCCTACCGCGCGGTGTCGCTGCTTCTGCGCCGTCCGCCGGGCCGCGAGGCCTACCCGGGCGACGTCTTCTACCTGCACAGCCGCCTGCTCGAGCGCTGCGCGAAGCTCTCCGACGACCTCGGCGCAGGGTCGATGACCGGTCTGCCGATCGTCGAGACCAAGGCGGGTGACGTGTCCGCCTACATCCCGACCAACGTCATCTCCATCACCGACGGCCAGATCTACCTCCAGGCCGACCTGTTCAACGCGAACGTCCGCCCGGCGATCGACGTCGGCATCTCGGTGTCCCGAGTCGGCGGTGCGGCCCAGATCAAGGCGATGAAGGACGTGTCCGGCCGCCTGAAGCTCGACCTCGCCCAGTTCCGTGCCCTCGAGGCCTTCGCGATGTTCGCCTCCGACCTCGACCCCGCGTCGCGCGCCCAGCTGGCCCGCGGTGGTCGCCTGGTCGAGCTGCTCAAGCAGCGGCAGGCAGCGCCGTTCCCGATCGAGGAGCAGGTGGTCTCGATCTGGGCCGGAACCTCCGGCCAGGTCGACGACGTGCCCGTCGAGGACATCCGCCGGTTCGAGGCCGAGTTCCTCGACTACCTGCGCCGCGAGAAGTCGGGCCTCCTCGGCGCGATCCGCGAGTCCAAGAAGTTCGAGGACGAGACGCGGGCTGGCCTGGAGGAGGCGATCACCGCGTTCAAGAAGCAGTTCGAGCCCTCCAACAAGGAGAGCGTCCCGGTGGGCGACGAAACCGAGGACGACGCGGCTGCGAAGGCCCAGGAGCCGGAGCAGGAGCAGATCATCAAGCAGAGGCGCTGACGGTATGCCGGGTGCGCACCTCGCCGCGGACGCGCGGTCCGCGCCCGGCAGCCGACGGCGGGCGGGCCGTCGCCGGAAGGCGAGCACCCGGCATACGGACAGTCTTTGAAACCTCGTTTCTGACAGGAGAGGCGGAAGCTTATGGGAGCGCAGATCCGGGTCTACCGGCAGCGCATCCGGGCCGTCAGCTCGATCAAGAAGATCACCCGCGCGATGGAGCTGATGGCGGCATCGCGCGTGGTCAAGGCGCAGCAGGCGGTGCGCGAGTCGACGCCCTACGCCCGCGCCCTGACCCGCGCGGTCTCGGCCGTCGCGACCTTCTCCGACGTCGACCACCCGCTGACCAAGGAGCACCCCGAGGTGCGCCGCGCCGCGGTCGTCATCATCACGTCGGACCGCGGCCTCGCCGGCGCCTACAGCTCCTCGGTGCTCAAGGAGAGCGAGCGGTTGGTCGAGCGCCTGCGCGAGGAGGGCAAGGAGGTCGTTCCCTACCTGCTCGGGCGCAAGGCGGTCGGCTACTACAAGTTCCGCAAGCGCGACTATGCCGCAGAGTGGAGCGGGTTCTCCGAGAAGCCGACCTTCGAGCACGCCCGCGAGGTGGGCGACCGGATCGTCGAGGACTTCGTCAAGGAGCACGAGGAGGGCGGCGTCGACGAGGTTCACATCGTGTTCACCCGCTTCATCAGCATGGTGACGCAGGAGCCGGAGGTCATCCGCCTGCTCCCGCTGGAGGTCGTGGAAGGCGTCGAGGAGCCCGCGCCCGAGGACCTGCTCCCGCTCTACGAGTTCGAGCCGACCGCCGAGGAGGTGCTCGACGCCCTGCTGCCGAAGTATGTCAACGCGCGTCTGTTCAACTGCCTCCTCCAGGCGGCGGCCTCCGAGCTCGCGGCGCGCCAGCGCGCGATGAAGTCGGCGACGGACAACGCGGAGGAGCTCACCAAGAAGTACACCCGGCTGGCCAACCAGGCACGCCAGGCCGAGATCACCCAAGAGATCAGCGAAATCGTCGGCGGCGCGAACGCCCTCGCCGAGGCCAAGTAAGAAGGTAGAGAAGCCATGACCGCCACTGCCACTGACAACGCAGCCACGACCGCCGAGCCGGGTGGGGTCGGCCGGGTCTCCCGCATCATCGGCCCGGTCGTCGACGTCGAGTTCCCGGTCGACGCCATGCCCGAGCAGTACAACCTGCTGACCACTGAGGTCGACCTCGCGGGCGAGAAGAAGAACATCAACCTCGAGGTCGCGCAGCACATCGGCGACAACATGGTCCGGGCGATCTCGCTGCAGCCGACCGACGGCTTGGTCCGCGGCACCGCTGTGCAGGACTCGGGCGGCCCGATCACCGTGCCCGTCGGCGACGTCACGCTCGGCAAGGTGTTCAACACGACCGGTGTGTGCCTCAACCTCGCGGAGGGCGAGACCCTCGACGTCAAGGAGCGCTGGGGCATCCACCGTCAGGCACCTGCGTTCGACCAGCTGGAGTCCAAGACGCAGATGTTCGAGACCGGCATCAAGGTCATCGACCTGCTGACGCCCTACGTTCAGGGCGGCAAGATCGGACTCTTCGGCGGCGCCGGCGTGGGCAAGACCGTGCTGATCCAGGAGATGATCGCCCGCGTCGCCCGTGACCACGGTGGTGTGTCGGTGTTCGCCGGTGTGGGCGAGCGCACCCGCGAGGGCAACGACCTGATCGTCGAGATGGAGGAGGCCGGCGTCCTCGGCCAGACCGCACTGGTCTTCGGCCAGATGGACGAGCCGCCGGGCACCCGGCTGCGGGTCGCGCTCTCGGCGCTGACGATGGCGGAGTACTTCCGCGACGTCCAGGGCCAGGACGTGCTGCTGTTCATCGACAACATCTTCCGCTTCACCCAGGCCGGTTCCGAGGTGTCCACACTCCTCGGCCGTATGCCGTCAGCCGTGGGCTACCAGCCCACGCTCGCCGACGAGATGGGCGTGCTGCAGGAGCGCATCACCTCCACGCGTGGGCACTCGATCACCTCGATGCAGGCGATCTACGTGCCGGCGGACGACTACACCGATCCCGCGCCGGCGACCACCTTCGCCCACCTCGACGCGACGACCGAGCTGTCCCGCGAGATCGCCTCGCTCGGGATCTACCCGGCGGTGGACCCGCTGACCTCCACGTCGCGCATCCTGGACCGCCGCTACATCTCCGAGGAGCACTACACGACCGCGGTTCGCGTGAAGCAGATCCTGCAGCGCAACAAGGAGCTCCAGGACATCATCGCGATCCTCGGCATCGACGAGCTCTCAGAGGAGGACAAGATCCTCGTCAACCGGGCCCGCCGGATCCAGCGGTTCCTGTCGCAGAACACCTACGTGGCCAAGCAGTTCACCGGCATCGAGGGCTCGACCGTCCCACTGGCGGACACCATCGAGGCGTTCACCAAGATCTGCGACGGCGACTACGACCACGTCGGAGAGCAGGCGTTCTTCATGTGCGGTGGCCTCGACGACGTCGAGCGCCAGTGGGCGGAGATCCAGAAGAACCTCTAGCGCGACCCGGCACGCAGGCGCCCTGTCGCACTGAGTGCCCTGTGCCGGCCGGCCCCGCGCGTCACGCGCAGGTGCCGGACGGGGCCGCCCGCCTCCGTTGCCGGCCTCTCCGGGGCCGCCTCCGGGGCCGGCCCCACGGCATACCGCTTGGTCCTTGCGCCAGTTGTGCAGGGCCGCCACGAGCCACGCAGGGGTGTGGCTAAACTTGCCGAACTGTCTTCCACGAAGTGAGGGACCGCTGTGAGCCAGCTGCAGGTAGAGCTCGTCGCCGCCGACCGCAAGGTCTGGGAGGGCGAGGCCCGCATGGTCTCGGCCCGATCCATCGAGGGCGACCTGGGCATCCTCCCGGGGCACACCCCGCTCCTCGGCGTCCTGGTGTCTGGCGACATCCGCATCACGTCGCTCGAGGGCACCAAGCACACGGCGACGATCGACAGCGGGTTCCTGTCGGTCGACCACGACCGGGTCACGATCGTCGCCGAGGCCGTAGACGCCTCCCAGATGAGCGACTGAACGGCACTGGCCCATGTCGCCGCTGACCACCGCCGAGGCTGTGGTCAGCGTGCTGCTGGTCGTGTTGGCGCTGGGCCTGTTGTTCGTCTACATCCGGCGCCGCGCCATCGCCGGCGGCAAGCCGCTCATGAACTGCGCCCTGCTCGTCCCCGGTGCCGCCCGATGGCGGTTGGGGCTGCTGCGCTTCGGTCCCAGCACGATGGACTGGTTCAGCGTCGCGGGGCCCTCGCTGCGACCGGTCCGCACGTGGCAGCGGCCGCTGCTGGTGCTCGGCGCCCCCGAGCCGATCCGCCAGGTGGTGCCCGGGCTGCCCGACACGGCCGTGGCGGTGTCCGCCAGCTACATCGGCCAGACCTTCGGGCTCGCCATGGCCCCCTCGGCCTACACCGCCATGCGCTCCTGGCTGGAGAGCGCTCCGCCAGGGTTCAACATCGAGGTGGCCTGACCGCCCACGCCACAGTGGTGCACGCCCGGTATGCCCAGCGTCCGGTGTGCCTCGCGTCGGATCACCACGAGGGCCGCAGCACCACGAGGGCCGTTAGCGGCCCGGTCGGCGAGGCGCCTTCCGGGCCGTTAGCGGCCCGGTCGGCGTGGCGCCTTTTCGGGTGGCGCCGCCCGACCCCCTCCGGGCTGCCACAGGACGTCGCCGCCTCGGGGCAGGTTGGCCACGCGGGCGAGGATGAACAGCAGGTCCGAGAGCCGGTTGAGGTACTTCGCGGTGAGCACGTTGACGCCGCCCTCGCCCCTCGTGCCTGTCCCGGGCTGGTCGCCGCAGGCGTCGATGGCCGCCCAGGCTGCTCGCTCGGCGCGGCGCACGACGGTCGTCGCGACGTGCAGGTAGGCCGCTCCGGCCGTGCCACCCGGGAGGATGAACGACCGCAGCTTCTCGACCTCCTCGAGGTAGCGGTCGCAGTCGGCCTCGAGCTCGTCGATCCATGCGGCGTCGACCCGCAGGGGTGGGTGCTCGTAGGTCTGCTGCAGCGGTGTGCACAGGTCGGCACCCACGTCGAACAGGTCGTTCTGCACCCGCAGAAGCGTCTCCCTGACGTCGTCGCGCAGCTCACCGACGGCGATGGCCACGCCAATAGCGGCGTTCGCCTCGTTGGCGTCGGCGTAGGCCAGCAGACGGGGGTCGTTCTTGGAGGTGCGGCTCATGTCGCCGAGGTGCGTCGTTCCGTCGTCGCCCGTGCGCGTGTAGATGCGGGTGAGGTTGACCATGGTCAAAGCGTCTCAGATGGTGGCCTTGACCAGATCCGTACCCCGACTTGCCCCAACCTTTACCGGTTGCCATGCGTCCATAGTGGTGAGCGTCGTCACACGACGGCCTCCGGCAACCTCAGGGGGTTATCCATGAGCGTGAGCACCACGGGGGTGCTGCCTGTGTCGGTCACCGAGACCGCCGAGGGCCAGCAGGTGTCCATCACGGGCCGCATCGACGTGCGCAACGTTCCGGACATGCGGCAGATCTTGCACGAGATCGTCGACGACGGCCGCGGTGACGTGCTGCTCGACCTGTCGCGGGCCGAGATCGGCGATGCGACCGCACTCGGCATGATCGTCGAGTCCTACCGCCGGGCCCGGCGCCGCGCCCGCCGCATCTGCATCACCGCGATGACCCCCCGTACGGCCCGGCTGCTCCGGGGCGCGCGCCTCGACCGGGCCCTCGTGCAGCGTGAGACCCCGATCACTGTGGCGCCTCTCACCGCCTGAAAGGCTCCCGCCTGCGCGCAGCCCGCAGGTACCTTCGGCCCTATGGCCGACCCTGCCGAGGCGCACCCCGACGTGCCCGCCGCGACCCCCCTCCGCCGCGAGGCTCGCCCCGAGCGGGACCGCCCATGGGTGATGCGCACGTATGCCGGCCACTCCAGCGCCGCTGCCAGCAACGAGCTCTACCGCCGCAACCTGGCCAAGGGCCAGACCGGCCTCTCGGTCGCGTTCGACCTGCCCACCCAGACCGGCTACGACCCTGACCACGTCCTGGCGCGGGGCGAGGCCGGCAAGGTGGGCGTGCCGGTCTCCCACGTGGGTGACCTGCGGGCGCTGTTCGACCAGATCCCCCTGTCACAGATGAACACCTCGATGACGATCAACGCCACGGCGATGTGGCTCCTCGCGATGTACCAGGTCGTCGCGGAGGAGCAGGCCGAAGCGGCGGGGGAGGACCCGAGAGCCGCCGTGCGCGCCCTCGCCGGCACGACGCAGAACGACATCATCAAGGAGTACCTGTCTCGCGGTACGTACGTGTTCCCGCCCGGCCCTTCGATGCGGCTGATCACCGACATGGTCGCCTACACCGTCTCCGACCTCCCGAAGTGGAACCCGATCAACATCTGCAGCTACCACCTGCAGGAGGCGGGGGCGACCCCGGTCCAGGAGATCGCCTACTCCATGTGCACGGCGATCGCGGTCCTCGACGCCGTGCGGGCCTCGGGCCAGGTCCCGACGGACCGTTTCGGCGAGGTCGTGGCGCGGATCTCGTTCTTCGTCAACGCCGGCGTGCGGTTCGTCGAGGAGATGTGCAAGATGCGCGCCTTCGTGCACCTGTGGGACGAGCTGACCCTCGAACGGTACGGCGTGCAGGACCCCAAGCAGCGCCGGTTCCGCTACGGCGTCCAGGTCAACTCCCTCGGCCTCACCGAGGCGCAGCCCGAGAACAACGTCCAGCGGATCGTGCTGGAGATGCTCGCGGTCACCCTGTCGAGGGACGCCCGGGCCCGCGCGATCCAGCTCCCCGCCTGGAACGAGGCGCTCGGCCTGCCCCGGCCCTGGGACCAGCAGTGGTCCCTGCGCATGCAGCAGGTGCTGGCGTTCGAGTCCGACCTGCTGGAGTACGACGACATCTTCGCCGGCTCGAAGGTCGTGCAGGCCAAGGTCGACGACCTCGTCGCTGGCGCTCGGGCCGAGATCGAGCGGGTGCAGGCGCTGGGCGGCGCCGTCCGTGCGGTCGAGTCGGGCTACATGAAGTCGGCCCTCGTGGCGTCACACGCCCTCCGGCGGCAGCGCATCGAGTCCGGCGAGGACGTCGTCGTCGGCGTGAACCGGTTCGAGAACACCGAGCCCAGCCCGCTCACCGCCGACCTCGACGCGGCGATCCAGGCGGTGGACCCCAGAGTCGAGCGCCGTGCGGCCGAGGCGGTCCGCGCCTGGCGGGACGCCCGCGACGCAGACCCGGTGAGTCGCGAGCGCGCCGCAGCCGCCCTGGCCCACCTCAAGACCGCTGCCGACACCACCGAGAACCTCATGGCTGCGTCGCTGGAGTGCGCCCGCGCCGAGGTGACCACCGGCGAGTGGGCCCAGGCGCTGCGCGAGGTCTTCGGCGAGTTCCGCGCGCCGACCGGGGTGTCCGGCAGCGTCGGTGTCGCACACTCCGAGAGCGCCGAGCTGGCCCGGGTCCGGGAGGCGGTGGCCCGCACCAGCCAGGAGCTCGGCGAGAAGCTGCGCGTCCTGGTCGGCAAGCCAGGCCTCGACGGGCATTCCAACGGTGCCGAGCAGATAGCGGTGCGGGCCCGCGACGCCGGGTTCGAGGTCATCTACCAGGGCATCCGCCTGACCCCCGACCAGATCGTGTCCGCCGCCGTCGCCGAGGACGTGCACCTGGTCGGCCTCTCGATCCTTTCCGGCTCTCACATGGAGCTGGTTCCTGAGGTGCTCCAAGGCCTTGCGGCGGCAGGCGCGGGCGACGTCCCGGTCGTGGTCGGGGGGATCATCCCCGAGTCGGATGCCGCGGCGCTGCGGGCGTTGGGCGTCGCAGCGGTATTCACCCCGAAGGACTTCGGGATCAACGACATCATGGGCGACTTCGTGCGCATCATCCGGGCCTCGCGCGGGTTGAGTGCCGAGGATCCGGTCCCCGCCTGATTCGTGCCGTCTCACGGAAGATGGCCGGACGGGTCGTGGGCTACCCCAGCGGGGGTATGCCGGGCTGCGCCGGCCGTGCGATGACACCTCGCCGGTGACTGGCCTACCGTTCGAGGGTGGTCGACATGCCCGCTCTCCGAGGCCGGCCCAGCCCTCTCGCTGTGGTCGGCCCGGTGGTGCTGGCCCTGATCGTGGCCGGTGGCACGTTCGGCGCTTCCCACGGGCAGCGGCAGGCGCGGCCGGTCGACGGCCTCGCGATTGGCCTGGGCATCGCGAGCGCGCTCTCGCTGTGGCTCGCGCGGCGCTGGCCCGTGCAGGTCGCCGCGCTGACCTGCGGCGCGACCCTTGCCTACCTCGCGCGCGGCTACGCATATGGACCGATCTTCGCCCCGGCCGCCATCGGGATCTTCAACGCCGTGGTCCGCGGGCGGCGCCTGGCTGCGGTGGCGTCGGCGACAACGCTCGCGCTGGGGTCGCTCGCCCTGCGGGTGTCGGTCCGTGACGAGCCGTGGTCGTGGGGCGCGGCAGGCGGCGTCCTCACCTGGGCGGCCCTGCTGCTGGTCGCCGGCGAGGCCGTCCGGGGCCGGCGCGAGCGCTTCGTGGCCCTGCGGCGCGAGCGGGTCGAGCGGGCCACCCGCCAAGCCGGCGAGGAGCGGCTCCGCATCGCCCAGGAGATCCACGACACCGTGGCTCACCACATGGCGCTCATCAACATGCAGGCGAGCGTCGCCCTGCACCTTGCCGACCGCAAGCCCGAGCAGTCCAGGGTTGCGCTGACCGCCATCCGCGACGCAAGCCGAGCCGGCCTGGGGGAGCTGCGATCGCTGGTGGACATGCTGCGCAGTGAGGATGGCGTGGCACCCAGGCAGCCCACGGCGACGCTGGCGGCCCTCGACGACCTCGTGGGGCGCACCCACGCCGCGGGGCTGGATGTCGACGCCACCCTCCGTGTGACCGATGCCCCGGCGAGCGCCGAGCCCAGCGCCGCGCCCAGGTCGTCGGCCCAGCAGACGGTGCCCCGCGGCCTGGGGGACCTGCCGACGGCACTGGACCTCGCGGCATACCGGATCGTGCAGGAGTCCCTGACCAACGTCGTCCGGCATGCGCACGCAACCCGCGCCAAGGTGCTCGTGGAGCGCCACGATGACGGGGTGCTGGTACGCGTCGACGACGACGGCCAGGACGGCGCCCTTGGCCCCGAGTCGGAGGGCAGTGGCCTGCGGGGCATGCGCGAGCGCGCCGAGGCCCTGGGTGGCACGCTCGAAGTGGGCCCGTCGGCTCTTGGTGGGTGGCGCGTGAGCGCCTGGCTGCCGCTGCGCCGCCCGCGCGGGCCGGCCTCCGAGCCCGCCACCAAGGCTGACACGGTGCCCGCCACCGAGGCGGACTCAGTACCCGCCACCCAGCCGGCTTCAGAGCCTGCCAAGGGGGAAGGAGCGACGCCGCAATGATCCACGTGGTGCTGGCCGACGACCAGGCCCTGATTCGCGGGGGGCTGAGGGCCCTGCTCGACGCCGAGGACGGCATCGAGGTGGTGGGGGAGGCGGCGACGGGGCGCGAGGCCGTCGACGTCACGCGCGCCCGGCGGCCGGACGTCGTGCTCATGGATATCCGGATGCCCGACCTCGACGGCCTGGAGGCCACCCGCGAGATCATCGCCACCCCGGGGCTCGACCACACCCGCGTCGTCATCCTGACCACGTTCGACCTCGACGAGTACGTCTTCGAGGCGCTCCGCATCGGCGCGAGCGGCTTCCTGGTCAAGGACACCGAGCCGACCGACCTGCTCGCGGCCATCCGCGCCGTGGCGGGCGGGGATGCCCTGCTCTCACCCGGCGTGACGCGGCGCCTGATCGCCGAGTTCGCCACCCGGAGTCGGCCGGCGCCCACGAACGAGCATGAGCTCCGGTACCTCACCGACCGCGAGCGCGAGGTCGTGGCCCTCGTCGGGGAGGGCCTTTCCAACGACGAGATCGCCGGACGACTCTTCATGAGCCCGGCGACCGCCAAGACCCACGTCAGCCGGGCCATGACCAAGCTGCATGCCCGCGACCGGGCCCAGCTTGTCGTGCTGGCCTACGAGTCGGGGCTGGTGCGGCCCGGCTGGAGTGCCTGACGGCTACAACCCAGGGGGTATGCCGGTCTGCCGGGCTGCGCCCGACGCGTCACCCCAGGTGTCCCCCCAGGGCCGACGACTGGGCCCGCGCACACCGCGAGGATCGAGATGCCCGGCAGGAACGGGCAGCTCGAACTCACGGAAGGGCAGATCATGGACACCCCTGTCGAGGTCGTCGACCTCACCAAACGCTATGGCCAACGCCTGGCCGTGGACGGGATCTCGCTCGGCGTCAGACCGGGGGAGGTCTATGGCTTTCTCGGGCCCAACGGCGCCGGCAAGACCACGACGCTGCGCATGCTGCTCGGGCTGATCCGGCCCACGGCAGGCCAGGCGCGTGTGCTGGGCTCGCGTCCCGGCAGCCCGGCCGCCCTGGGCAGGATGGGCTCCCTCGTCGAGGGACCGGCCTTCTACCCCTACCTGTCCGGACGGGCCAACCTCGCGGTGCTGGCGCGGTACGCCGGAGTGGGTCGACGGCAGGTCGACAGCGCCCTGACCACCGTGGACCTGTCCGATCGCGCCGACGACCGCTTCGCGACCTACTCCCTGGGCATGAAGCAGCGTCTGGGCGTGGCCGCCGCGCTGCTCAAGGACCCGGAGCTGGTGATCCTCGACGAGCCGACCAACGGGCTGGACCCGGCCGGGATGCGGGACATGCGAGCGCTGGTCCGCGCCCTGGGGGCCCAGGGCCGGACGGTGGTCCTGTCCAGCCACCTGATGGGCGAGGTGCAGCAGATCTGTGACCGCGTCGCGGTGATCAGCCGGGGGCGGATCCTCGCCGAGAGCAGCGTCGAGGAGCTGCGGGGCGGTGGCGAGCTCGTCGTCGCGGCCGCGCCGTCCGACCGTGCCCGGGAGGTGCTCGCCGCCCTGCCCGTGGTGACGCACGTTCGTGCATCCGATGGACGCCTGCGGGTCAGTGCCGACGTCGACTGCGCCGCGGAGGTGACCCGGGCGCTGGTGCTGGCCGGCGTCGACGTGAGTGAAGTGCGACGGGCAGAGCGCCAGCTGGAGGACGTGTTCCTGGAGATGACGGAGGAGCGGGACGATGTCGATGAAACTGACTGAGACCACCAGTGGAGTGTTCGGCGCACCCTCGGCGAGGTCGAGCGGGCGGCGCTCAGCACCCGGATGGGGGATCGCGTGGGCTGAGCTCGCCAAGACGGCTCGCCGACCCGCCGCCTGGGTGCTGCTGGCGGCGTCGATCGTGCTGAACCTGACCTTCTCCTACCTCATCCCCTACCTGGCGTACCGGGGCGGCGGGTCGAGCGACCGGCTCGCAGGCGCTTCGCCCGATCAGATCCTCAGCTCCGTGATGCCGCAGAGCCTCGTCATCAACACCATCGGCGGCTACCCGATCTTCGCGGGGGCCCTGGCCCTGGCCTTCGGCGCGCTGATCCTCGGCGGCGAGCACACCTGGGGCACCGTGAAGACGCTGTTCACGCAAGGGCCTTCGCGCGGGCGCATCCTGCTCGCCCAGTGGGCGGCGATCGCGCTCGCGGTGGGCGTGGGCGTGGTGCTGATGTTCGCCGTCTCCGCGTCGGCGTCAGCCGGCCTCGCACTGGCCGAGGGACAGCCCCTCACGTGGCCGGCGGCCGGCGACCTCCTCGAGGGCGCGGGGTCGGGATGGCTCGTCCTGACGATGTGGGCCACGCTCGGTGCGATGCTCGCCTGGCTGCTGCGGGGCGTCGCGCTCCCGATCGGGCTGGGCATCGTCTGGGCGCTGGGCTTGGAGAACCTGGTGTCGGCCATGGCCAGCTCCCTGCTGTCGGCGCTGCAGCCGGTGCGGGACGCTCTCCCCGGGGTCAACGCCGGCTCGCTCGTGGCCGCGGTCTCCGCGGCCCGCGCCACGGCGGCACCTCCCGGGGTGACCGCGACCGTCGGCGGCGGTCGAGCGCTGCTGACCCTCACGGCATACGTGCTGGTGGGAGTGGCCGCCATCGTGCTGACCGGCCGGCGCCGCGATGTCACCTGATGAGCCTGCGGCCCCGGCCAGGGCTCAGCGGTCCGACCGATGGGGCGACCTCACGGATCCCAAGATCGCTTGCCACGATGGGGGCGCGTGCTCAGGCTCGCGTCACGCCGGACGCAGGTTCCGACGCCGTGGACAAGGGTGCGGGCTCGGCGTAGGAAGCGAGCGCGATGCTGCCGCCGAGGGTCGCGGCGAAGCCGAGCACGGCGAGCACCGCCCAGCCGGGCCCCGGTCGCACCGCGTCGCCGAGCCAGGCCAGCCCGATGGCAGCCGGCACGAGGGTTTCCACCGAGAACGTCACTGCAGCCACCGTGGTGGCGCGGCCGCGTTCCAGCGCGACCGCGTAGGCCGCCATCGCCACCACACCGTGCACGACAAGGGCGATGACGAGCGGGTTTCCAGCGGCGCGCCACCACGGGTCGGGCATCTCGAGGACCCGCGCCGCGACGCCCACACCGCCGAACCCCAGCCCCGCGGCCGCGCTGAGCAAGGTGACACCGAGCCGCGAGCCGTGGGGCAACCGCCAGCCGACGGCCAGCACCGCCGCGACCGGGACCGCCGCGCCCAGGACCAGCAGCCCGACCGCGTCCGGGTGGACCGCTGGGCCCTCGCTGGCGCTGACGGCGAGGGCGACGAGGCCAGCGGCGGTGCCGAGCAGGGCCAGCCTCTCGCGCCCGCTGAGCCGCACCCTGAGCACCACCGTCGACAGGACCGCCGTCACGGCGACGCTCGAGGCTAGGGCCGACTCGACGACGAAGAGGGGCAGAGTCCGCAGCGCCAGCACGGACGCGAGGAATCCTCCACCGTCCAGGGCCAGCCCTACCGCGTACAGGCGCCCGGCCCACAGGCGCTGCACCCTCGGTCGAGCAGGGGCGCCAGCGAAACGCCGCACCCCAAGTGCCTGGAAGACCGTCGCAGCGCCGTAGGCCAGCGCGGCGAGGAGGGCACCGAGGACACCGAAGGACACGGCGTATCGTCGCACGCCGGGCCGAGAGCGGAAGCCGCCTCCAGGGGCCCTTGGCGGCGCGCCCTCGCCGGACTCGTAGAGCGCCATTGTGGTGTACGCACGTCGCGGATCGGCATCCCTGTCGCCCGCAGCCCGCTGACCTGCCAGATCCGGGTGAGCCGTGGCCGTATGCCGGGTGTCCCGCACCGCGTCGACGGCGCGCCCGCGCCCGCCCGGACGGGAGACGCCCCGGTCCCGTACAGTCGGCTCATGGCCCTCCAGTGCGAGGCGACCCTGCTCATCACCCGCCATGGGGACGCCGGCTACGAGCACCCGCACGTGCTCTCCGACTCCGGCGGGTGGCTGACCGGCAAGGGCAAGGCGCAGACGCGCGAGCTCGCCGAGGGCCTGCGCTCGCGGCGAGTGGCCCTGGTCTACACGAGCACGATGGACCGAGCCGTGGAGTCGGCTGCGATCGCCGGGGACGTGCTCGGCGTTCCCGTGCGCACGGTCGAAGGGCTCGAGGAGTACTCGGTGGGGCTCTTGGCCGGCCGGGAGAATGACGACCAGGAGCTGCGAGGGGTCTATTCGGCATGGCTGGCCGGCCATGTGGGCATGCGCATCCCCGGCGGCGAGTCGGGCACCGAGGTGATCGAGCGCTACAGCGAGGCGCTCCAGGGCATCGCCGACCTCCACCGGGGCGAGACCGTGCTGGTGTTCTCGCATGGCGGCGTCATGTCGTTGTGCATCCCGCGGCTGGGGGCCAACGTGCGCGACGACCTGGCCGCGCAGCAGTACCTGCCCAACTGCGCGACCGCGGAGGTGGCGATCGGCGACGACGGCTTCCACGTGGTGAGCTGGCCCGGCACGGACAACCGCGCCGTGGTCTGACCGCAGAACGCCCGACTCCAGAACGACCGGC
>DASSJT010000028.1:0-15184 GCA_035691065.1 Dermatophilaceae bacterium | reverse complement strand
CAGCCGCCCATACGCATCCGCGGACTCCCGGGTCACCACCTCGAAGTCATACGTCTCATACCCGCAGTACGGGGCCAGCCGGCGCAGGTCCAGCGGGAACCCCGCCGAGCGCAGCACCGGCCCGGTGATCCCCAACGCCATGCACCCGGTCAGGTCCAGGTAACCCACCCCCACCGTGCGCCCCTTCAGCACCGGGTTCTCGTTCAGCAACAGCTCCAGCTCATGGATCCCCCGCCGCACCAGCGGCACCGTGTCCCGGACCCGGTCGATCGCCCCCGGCGGCAGGTCCTGAGCCACCCCGCCCGGACGCACATACGCGTGGTTCATCCGCAGCCCGGTCACCATCTCAAAGATCGACAGGATCCGCTCCCGCTCGCGGAAGCCGACCGTCATGACCGTGGTCGCGCCCATCTCCATGCCGCCGGTCGCAATGGCCACCAGGTGGGAGGTGATCCGGTTCAGCTCCATCATCAGCACCCTGATGATGCTGGCCCGCTCCGGGATCTGGTCGGTGATGCCCAGCAGCTTCTCCACCGCCAGGCAGTAGGCGGTCTCGTTGAACAGCGGGGTGAGGTAGTCCATGCGGGTGCAGAACGTCACCCCCTGGGTCCAGTTGCGGAACTCCATGTTCTTCTCGATACCGGTATGCAGGTAGCCGATCCCCGCCCGGGCCTCGGTCACGGTCTCGCCGTCCAGCTCGAGGATGAGCCGGAGCACACCGTGGGTGGACGGGTGCTGCGGGCCCATGTTGACGACGATCCGCTCCTCGTTGAGGGCGGTGGCCTCGTCGGCGATGTCGGTCCAGTCGCCGCCGGACGCGTGGAAGACGCGGGCTCCCTGCGTGTCGGCCTCGTCGGCGAGGGAGGTGGCGAAGACGTCGGGTGTCGTGCTCATCAGCTGTAAGACCTCCGCTGGTCCGGCGGCGGGACGGTGGCGCCCTTGTACTCGACGGGGATTCCGCCGAGGGGGTAGTCCTTGCGCTGCGGGTGACCGGGCCAGTCGTCCGGCATCAGGATGCGCGTCAGGGCCGGGTGGCCGTCGAAGACGATCCCGAACATGTCCCAGGTCTCGCGCTCGTGCCAGTCGTTGGCCGGGTAGACCGACACGACCGAGGGGATGTGCGGGTCGTCGTCGGGCGCCGTGACCTCGAGCCGCAGCCGGCGGCCACCGTGGGTGATCGACAGCAGGTGGTAGACCGCGTGCAGCTCGCGGCCCTCCTCGTGGGGGTAGTGCACCCCCGACACCCCGGTGCAGATCTCGAAGCGCAGGCTCGGGTCGTCGCGCAGCGCGCGGGCGACGGCGAGCAGGTGCTCGCGCTGCACGAAGAGGGTCAGCTCGCCGCGGTCGACCACGACCCGCTGGATGGCGGTGCCGAACGGCATCTCGCCGGCTCCCAGCGCGACCTCCAGCCGGTCGGCCACCTCGTCGAAGTAACCGCCGTAGGGACGCTGGGCGGCGGCCGGGAACAGGATGGGCGTGACCAGGCCGCCATAGCCCGAGGTGTCCTGGCCACTGCTGGCGCCGAACATGCCGTGGCGCTCCCCGATCTTGACCGGCTCGGGCAGGGTTCCGGGGGCCGCCGGCAGGTTGTCGCCTGCCGTCAGGTCGGGCGCACTGGTCTCCTGCGCCGCCTCGGTGGGCGCCTGCGGCGCAGTGTCGTCTGCTGTGGTCTTCCCGCCGATCTCCGCCGCTGGCTCGCCGCCCTTGACGGTCACGTGCTCGCCGGCGGGCGGTGCTTTGTCCTCGCCGCGGTCGCCGGGCGTGTTGGCGCGCGTGTCGCCGGGCGTGTCGCCCTTCGAGTCGCCGGCGGTCGTGTCGGTCAGGTCGTCGCTCTTCTCGTCGCTCATGCCAGCAGGCTCTTTCCGGTGGTCGAGTCGCTCAAGCTCGGCTGGAGCAGGCCGTGGTCGTGCGTCTGCGGCATGAGCTCCAGCGGAGTCGCGCTGAGGGCGGCTTCCTCCGCGGCCCGGGCAGCCGCGACCCGGTTGACGCCGAGCTTGGAGCCCTGGATCTGCTGGTGGAGCATGATGATCGCGTTGAGCAGCATCTCCGGCCGCGGCGGGCAGCCGGGGAGGTAGACGTCGACCGGGATGATGTGGTCGACGCCCTGGACGATGGCGTAGTTGTTGAACATGCCGCCGGAGCTCGCGCAGACGCCCATCGAAATGACCCACTTCGGCTCCGGCATCTGGTCGTAGACCTGCCGCACGACCGGGGCCATCTTCTGGCTCACCCGTCCGGCCACGATCATGAGGTCGGCCTGGCGCGGCGTGGCCGAGAACCGCTCCATGCCGAACCTGGCGATGTCGTAGTCAGGGGTGCCGACCGCCATCATCTCGATGGCGCAGCAGGCCAGCCCGAAGGTCGCGGGCCAGACCGAGCTCTTGCGCATGTAGCCGGCGAGCTGCTCGACCGTCGTGAGCAGGAACCCTGCCGGGAGCTTCTCTTCGATACCCATCAGTGATCAGTCCTCGTGTGCGGAAGGGCGAGTGCCGTCCGTGGCATGCGTCCGTGTGGCTCTGTGTGACCTTCTGTGCCGTCGCCGTCAGTCCCACTCCAGCCCGCCGCGCCGCCAGACGTAGGCATAGGCGACGAACACCGTGAGGATGAACAGGACCATCTCGACCAGCGCGAACAGGCCGAGCCGCTCGAAGGCCACGGCGAAGGGGTAGAGGAACACGCTCTCGATGTCGAAGATGATGAAGAGCATGGCCGTGAGGTAGTACTTCACCGGCACCCGCCCTCCGCCGGCCGCGTGGGGCGTCGGCTCGATGCCGCACTCGTAGGCGTCGAGCTTGGCGCGGTTGTAGCGCTTGGGGCCGGCGATCGCCGCCGCGAAGACCGAGAACACCGCGAAGAAGCCGCCGATGCCGGCGAAGAACAGCAGGGGGACGTAGGGGTTGGTCATTGGCGAACAGCTCCCCTTTCGGTCGTGTCGTCGTGCGGTGCGGCCGCAGCGCCTCCGGCCGCCCAGGGGCAGGCCCTCAGGTCGGCCCCAATCCTAGGGCCGGTGTGACCGTTGTCACGCTGGGGCCGCTTCATGCGTCAGGAGCCATCTTCGACAGCGCGTTGATCAGGCGGTCGCTCGCGTCGCCCCCGTGGGGTTCGGCGAGGTTGGCCATCACCTTGAGCAGGAACTTCATCAGGGTGGTCCGGGGCAGGCCGTACTTGGTGGCCAGCCGCATCACCTCGGGGTTGCCGATCATCTTGGCGAAGTAGCGCCCCAGCGTGTAGTAGCCGCCCAGCGCGTCGCCCATGACCGTGGGGTAGGACTGGAGCACACGCTCCCGGCCGGCATCGGTGCCGCGGGCGAAGGCCTGGGCGATCACGTCGGCGGCCAGCCGGCCGGACTCCATGGCGTAGGCAATCCCCTCGCCGTTGAACGGGTTGACCATGCCACCGGCGTCGCCGACGAGCAGGAGACCGTCGGCGTAGTGGGGCTGGCGGTTGAAGCCCATCGGCAGCGCGGCGCCCCGGATGGGCCCGACCATGGTCTCGTCGCTGTACGTCCATTCCCTGGGCATGGTGGCCACCCAGCGGCGCATGACGTCCTTGTAGTCGGTCTTGCCGAAAGCCGACGACGTGTTGAGGATGCCCAGACCGACGTTGGAGGTGCCGTCGCCGACGCCGAAGATCCAGCCGTACCCGGGGAGCAGGACGCGTTTGCCCTGCGCGTCAGTGGACCACAGCTCGAGCCATGACTCGAGGTAGTCGTCGTCGTGGCGCGGGCTGGTGTAGTACGTGCGGACCGCTACCCCCATGGGGCGGTCCTCGCGCTTCTCGCGGCCCATCGCCAGCGACAGGCGGGAGGAGTTGCCGTCCGCGGCGACGACGAGCGGGGCGCGGTAGACCAGCTCGCCACCTGCGGACCGGCCCTTCTCGTCGACCGACCTGGCGGTGACCCCCACGATGCTCCCCGAGGAGTCGAGGACCGGGCCGGTGACGTTGGTGAGCTCGCGCAGCCGCGCCCCGTGCTTGACCGCGTGCCTGGCGAGGATGTCGTCGAAGTCCTGCCTGGTGCGGACCAGGCCGTAGGGAGGAAAGCTGGCGAGGTCGGGCCAGGGCAGGGAGAGGCGCATGCCGCCGCCGATGATGCGCAGGCCGTGGTTGCGAATCCAGCCCTCGTCCGCCGGGGTCTGGATGCCCAGCGTGATGAGCTCCTTGACCGCCCGCGGGGTCAGCCCGTCGCCGCAGACCTTCTCCCGGGGGAAGGCCGTCTTCTCCAGCAGGAGGACGTCGAGACCGGCCATCGCGAGGTAGGCGGCGGTGGCGGAACCGGCCGGCCCGGCGCCGACGACGATGACGTCGGCGCGCTCGTGGGGGCGATCGTCGGCGCTTGCATCGGCCCCGCGATCCTGGGTGACGATCTGGCTCACAACCCTTGCCTCTGGACGCTTGTGAAGTGGTTCACGAACTTCTCCGCGGGAGTCTATGCCCGGCATACCGCCATGTCGTATCCAGGGGGGCGCACCGCGCCGCCTCCTCCAGACGGTGGGACGAGGCGGCCCGGCTCTCTCGGGCTCCTGTTCAGTCCGGCCGCACCGCGAGCATCACGACGGCCAGCAGTGTTGCCGCCGTGGCGATGATCGTGCCGGCCCACAGGGCCTGGTCCAGACCCGCTGCGGTGGCGGCGCGCGCGACGCCCGCCCCGACGGGGGCGGCCTGGCCGGTCAGGCCAGCGGCTACCTGGACCCCGGCACCGTTGCCGACGGCGTCGGCGAGCCGGCCGACGGACTCAGGCGGTATGCCGTGCCCGGCCAGCTGGGTCTGGACGTCCTGGGTGCTGGAGTGCGCGAACAAGGCCCCCAGGTCGGCGACACCTGCGGCAAGGCCGATCTGCCGGAACGTGTTGGCGGCCCCGGTGGCCATGCCGGCTCGCTCGGGCTCGACGGCCGAGAGCGCAGCCTGGGACAGGACGGCAGAGGTGGTGCCGAGGCCGAGCCCGGCGATGATCGAGCCCGGCAGCAGGTGGGTCCAGTCGCTCGCCCCGTCGAGTCCGGTCATCAGCCACATGCCCACCGCGATGAGCGCGGAGCCGGCGGGCACCAGCACCCGCGGTGGGATGCGCTGGCTGAGCCGTGCCGCAACGGGTGCCGCCAGGAACGATGCGCCGGTGAAGGGCAGGAAGCGCAGCCCGGTCTGGAACGGCGTCAGGCCGAGGGTGTTGACGAAGTACAGCGCGATGTAGGTGGTGGCCGCGACGACGCTGGCGCTGAGGCCGAGGGCGACGACCGCGATCGCCGCGGCGCTGGCCTGGCCGGACCTCGACGAGGAGATCGACGACCTCATGAACCGCCTGCTCGAACGCCGCGACCAGTAGCGACCGGCGTCAGCGCCGACTGGCCCGGTGCAGCGCCACCACGCCGCCCGACAGGTTCCGCCACTCCACGTCCTCCCAGCCGGCTGCCGAGATCCGCTCGGCCATCTCCCGCTGCGTGGGCCACGCCTGGATGGACTCGGCGAGGTAGACGTAGGACTCCGGGTTCGAGCTCACCCGCCGCGCGATCGGGGGCACCGACCGCATCAGGTACTCGGTGTAGACCTTGCGGAACGCCCGGTTGACCGGGTGGCTGAACTCGCACACCACGAGCCGTCCACCAGGCCTGGTCACCCGGTGGAACTCGGCGAGCGCCACCAGTGGGTCGGCGACGTTACGCAGCCCGAAGCTCATTGTCACCGCGTCGAACGACGCGTCGGCGAAGGGCAGCCGCATGGCGTCCGCGGCAGTGAAGCCCAGGTCCGGACGGCGTCGTGCCCCGACCCGGAGCATGCCGAGCGAGAAATCGGCAGGGACCACGAAAACCCCACTGTCGGCGAACGGCTCGCTCGACGTGCCGGTGCCCGCCGCGATGTCGAGGACTCGCTCCCCCGCCCGCGCGTCGACCGCGCGCAGCACGGCCCGGCGCCACAGCCGGTCCTGGCCGAGGGAGAGCACGTCGTTGGTCACGTCGTACTTGGTGGCGACGTCGTCGAACATCGCGGCGACGTCGCGAGGGTCCTTGTCGAGGCTGGCTCGGCTCATGCCGACATCCTTGCGCACCCCACCGGACACGGGGCCGCCGGGCAGGACCGTAGTCTGGAGGGCAATGACCACCGTCCCCTACAGCGAGCAGCCGGCGCCGGCACCCCTGGTCGCCCGCACTGTCGCCCTCGACCCGTCGGTCACCGGCGACCTGCTGGCCCTCCTCCCCGAAGTGCTCGACCCCGCGGTCCTCAGCTCATGGATCCGCCGCGGCGACGGCCTGGTCGGCTGGGGTCGCGCCGCCTCGTTCCACTCCGCGGGTTCGGACCGGTTCGCCGAGGCCCAGGCCTGGTGGCGCGACCTCACGTCCAGTGCCGTGGTCCGCGACGAGGTGCACCTGCCGGGCACAGGACCGGTCGCCTTCGGCTCCATGGCGTATGCCGGCGAGTCGCCTTCCGGCGGCACCCTCGTCGTCCCCCAGGTGGTGGTCGGGAAGCGCGGCGGGACCTCCTGGGTGACCGCGATCAGCGGCGACGGGTCGATGCCGGCGGCAGTCCTTCCCCGCCGCCAGGCCGAACCCGCCCCGCCCCGGGGCGTCAGCTTCGCCGACGGGGCGCTGAGCGCGGCCGACTGGGAGGTGGCGGTGGCGGAGGCGGTTCGTCGCATCACGGTGGGCGAGCTCGACAAGGTCGTGCTGGCACGCGACCTCGAGGTGCTGGCGCGGGCCCCCATCGACGTCCGCTGGCTGCTCTCCCGCCTCGCCGACCGCTACGACAACACGTGGGTCTTCGCCGTCGACGGGCTGGTGGGAGCGACCCCGGAGATGCTGGTCCGGCTCGAGAAGGGCTTGGTCACCTCCAGGGTCCTCGCGGGCACGATCCGGCGCAGCGGTGACGACGACCACGACCTCGCACTCGCAGGCTCGCTGGCCCGCTCCTCCAAGGATCTCGAGGAGCACGAGTACGCCGTCCGCTCCGTGGCTGAGGCGCTGCGTCCCCACTGCCTGTCGATGAACGTCCCCGAGTCCCCCTTCGTCCTCCACCTGACCAACGTCATGCACCTGGCCACCGACGTGGCCGGGGTCCTGTCCGACGACTCCACGTCGCTCGCCCTGGCTGCCTCGCTCCACCCCTCGGCCGCGGTCTGCGGCACGCCGGCGGCGGTGGCCGACCGGACCATCGCCGAGCTGGAGCGCATGGACCGCGGTCGCTACGCCGGGCCGGTGGGCTGGATGGATGCCAGTGGCGACGGCGAATGGGGCATCGCCCTGAGGTGTGGCGCCTTCGAGCCGGCGGACGGCTCGCGGATGCGTCTGTTCGCCGGGTGCGGGATCGTCGCCGGCTCCGACCCGGAGGCGGAGGTGGCCGAGTCCGACGCCAAGCTCGTGCCCATGCGCGATGCCCTGACCGTGCCCTGACCGTGGTCTGACCCTGGTCTGACCGTGGTCTGACCCTGCGGGAAATCGCTCGCAGCGGGACGGTGGCCACGCAACCATGGGAGCCATGGCCTCCCAGACCCCAGCCTCCGACCGCGCAGGCAACCGGCCGGCATACCGCGTCGTCGGCATCACCGAGGAAACGCGAGCCGACTTCCAGGAGGTCGACCACCTGACCTGGTTCGACGAGGTGCACCCCGCCGACCCCGACTGGAGCCGCGCCCTGGATCTGCGTCGTGCGTTCGCCGCAACCGCGACCGGAGAGCCGCCCTTCGCCGGCATCTACGCCTCCTTCGACATGGAGATCACGATCCCGGCACCCGGCGGCAAGGTCGCTCCCATGCCGATGGCGGGCTTGACCTGGGTGGGCGTGCACCCTGACCACCGCCGGCGCGGGGTGCTGACCGCGATGCTCGACCACCACTTCCGCGACCTCCACGAGCGGGGCGAGCCCCTCGCCGGCCTGCACGCGTCGGAAACCGGGATCTACGGGCGGTTCGGCTACGCCGTCTCCGCGCTGGACGGGATCCTGGAGCTCGGCAAGGGGGCGGAGCTGCGCGCACCGGTTGTCGACACCAGCGGGATCACCACCCGGCTGGCCACACTTGGAGAGGAAGGGCTGGCCAGGCAGGTGTGGGAGCTGCACCGCGAGCTGGCCCGGACGACGCTGGGACAGGTGGCCAGGCCGTGGCAGCAGGCCGAGCTGGTCTACATGGACAACGCCGCCAGCCTTCGAGGCGCCGAGAGGTCCCGCGTGCTGTTTGCCGAGCGCGAGGGCCGGCCGTCCGGCTATGCCATCCTGCGCCGCACCCCCAAGTGGCAGGACGGCGGGCCGCGCGGCACCCTGCGGTGCTCGGAGATCGCAGCGGCCGATCCTGCGGTGCTGCTTGCCCTCCTGCGCCGGCTGGTCGACTTCGACCTCGTCGCCACGGTCGAGGTCTGGGGCATCCCGGTCGACAGCCCGGCGATCTGGTGGCTGGGTGGCCCGCGCTCCTGCGTGAAGCACACGTCCGACGGCGTGTGGCTGCGTCCTGTTGACGTGGGCGCCTGTCTGGAGCGGCGCGGCTACGCGGGCGAGGCCGACCTCGTCCTGGAGGTCGCCGACGAGCGCTGCCCGTGGAATGCCCGGCGCTGGCGACTCTCCACGGCCGCAGACGGGACGGCCAAGTGCGCGCCGACCACCGACCCGGCCGACCTGTCGCTCGACGTGCAGGCCGTGGGCGCGGTCTTCACCGGCGGCCGCACGCCCGGCGCGCTGGCCCAGCAGGGGCTGGTCGCCGAACAGCGACGAGGTGCTCTGTCAGCGTTCTCGGCGATCGTCGCCACCCCCGTCGCGCCCACCCCCGGCGTGATGTTCTAGCAGGACGCTCCGTCGGACGTCCGGTCGGGCTACGGCCGGTCTGTCGAGCTCGCCGTCAGCGGCGCGAGTGCCGTCGCCGCGATCTGCTGCAGCCGGCCATGGGCGGCACGGTGGCCGGTCCGGTCGATGCGCACCTCGACCACGTTGATCCCCGCAGGACGGGCCGACACGGCCTCGGCCAGTGCTTCCGGCGACGTCGCCAGCGCATGGCCAACACCGTGCGCTCGGCACAGCGCCTCCAGGGCCACCCCGGTGGGCGTGCCGAAGACGCGTTCGAAGTCGGCGGCGCGCTCCGGCTCGCCGGGCTCGAGCAGCGTGAAGATGCCGCCCCCGTCGTCGTTGGCCACCACGATGGTCAGGTCGGGCAGCGGCTCGGCCGGCCCGATCAGCAGGCCGTTGGTGTCATGGAGGAAGGTCAGGTCGCCCAGCAGTGCGTATGCCGGTCGGTTGCCTCCCAGCGCCAAACCAGCTGCGGTGGACACGCAGCCGTCGATGCCGGCCAGGCCGCGGTTGGCGTAGACCGCGACGTCGTCGGCCCACTCGGTGGCCGCCAGGTCGAGGTCGCGCACCGCGTTGGAGGACCCGACGAACAGGGCGGCTCCCCGGGGCAGCGAGGTCACCACCGTCGAGGCCACAGCGAGGGCCGTCGGCCACGGAAAGCCTTCCGCCACAACGGCCTTCGCCACGGCACTTCCGGCGTCGTGCCAAGCCGTCGCCCACGTGTCGTCGATGCCTCTTCCGGGGCTGGCTGCACCCGGGCCGGTCTGCGTCACGACGCTCCACGGGTGGACCTCGGCCACCACCGCGGACGGGTCGGCCCACTGGGGGATCGGCGCGACGTTCTCGACCCGCACCCCTGGCCGACGCAACAGGGCCGCCACCGCGCGCGACAGCGTGATCCGGCCGACGGTCACCACGCGCTCGGGCTGGTGGGCGTCGAGCCACTCCGAGCAGGTCAGCAGGAGCGATCCATGGGGGACGACCCCCGAGCCTGGGCCCCGTCGCACCGGGTCTCCGAACGGCTCGGCGACGACCGGCCAGCCTCGGCGGGCCGCCCACTCCACCACCACCGCCGTCTGAGCCGGCCATGGAAGGTCGCCGAGGACCACCAGGGTCCGCCGCTCATCGGGAAGGGAATACCCAGGAAACCCTGCGGTGGCGGCAGCCGGGCGGTCGGAGCCCGAGGCGCCTGAGGCGCCGGCGAGCGCCGTCCAAGGCCGACCGTCGGGGCGACCGTCGAGCGGCTCGGGCCAGTCACCGTCGGTGGGGACCAGTGGCTCCCGCAGGGGGACGTTGAGGTGCACTGGCCCAGGGATGCCGCCCAGGGCTCCCACGGCCGCAGCCACTGCCCTAGCCATCGTGGCGCGCCAGCCGGGCACCTGCCCCGTCCGGACTTCCGGCACCCCCAGCTCGTGGCTCCAGCGCACCGCCTCGCCGAAGATCCCGGGCTGGGTCGTCGTCTGGTTGGCCCCGGTGCCCCGCAGCTCCGGAGGGCGGTCAGCCGACAGCACGATGAGCGGCACCACCCCGTGGTGGGCCTCGAGCACAGCGGGATGGAGGTTTGCCACAGCCGTGCCTGACGTCGTGACGACCGCCGAGGGCACCCGGCTCGCCTTGGCCAGGCCGAGGGCCAGGAACCCCGCCGAGCGCTCGTCGACCCGGACGTGCAGCCGCAGGCGACCGCTGCGCTCGGCCTCCTGGACGGCATACGCCAGAGGTGCCGACCGCGACCCCGGGCACAGCACCACGTCTCGGACCCCGTGTCGCACGAGCTCGTCCACGAGGACGTGGGCGAGCGCGCTGGACGGGTTCACGCCTCGGATTCTGTCACCGCCCCACCCGGCCACCACGCCCGCGTGTCCCACCGTCATGGCCGGCTCCGCTCGACCAGGAACTCGCGGACCACCGCGGGCCCACTGGTGCTGCCCGCGAAGAACGCCCCGCTGCCGGCTGCCCAGTCGACCAGTGACGGGCTCGATCCCTGCCGCACCGCCAGGTCGACCTGCTGCGCGGTCTCGGCGTACTCACCGACCTCGTGGGCCCCGACCAGACGACCTCGCACCTCCGGATCGGAGGCCACGTCCCGCTTGACGGTCACCCACGAGCGCCGGTCTGGGTTGGGCGAGCCCTCGAGGTGGGGAACCGCGTCCTGGCGGTGCTCGAGGGAGAGAACCGTCACCTCCGGCGGCACCGGGAAGCGGGCGATGGGCGACCCGGCGCTGACGACGTGGGTCACGCGGTGCGCGGCCGTGAACTCCGGGCTGCACGCCAGCGAGGCCGCCGCGATGCCTCCGAGGCTGTGACCCACCAGCATGACGGGGTCGCGACTGCGCGCTCGGCCCCCGGCGGCCATTGCCCGGTCGAGCGCCTCGCCGGCCGCGCGCGTCAGCACCGCAGTCTGCTGCGCCATCAGGCGCACGTCCGACGTGAGGTCAAGGGGGTTGGCCCCAGCCGTTGGGCGCCACTGCTGGGTGCCGGGGACCTGCAGGATCCACGCCGACGAGCCGTCGGGCTGCGGCACCTGCACGACCCGCACCCGGCCTGGGGGCGACTCCCCGAGCGCCTCCTGTCCCGACATCAGGCCACCCAGGGTTCGCGGGGCCAGGACCCCCTGGCTGGACACGCGCGAGACCCGGAACCGGCCAGGTTCGCGCAGCCAGCCGGCCGCCGCGGCCAGCGCCGCGATCGCCTCCAGCGCCGCTTCGTAGCCCTGGGGTGGCCAGGGCCGGCCCCGGGCGAGGGACGCGAGCACCACCAGGGCCAGCACGCGCGGGTCCGAAGCGGACGCACCGGCCACGAGGCCTTCGACGCCGCCGCTGGCCAAGCCCACCAGCCAGGGATGCTCGAAGAGCGGGTCGCCCCCGCCGAGCGGATGGCCAGCCAGAGTGACCACGCCGAAGCCCACGGCACCCACGAGTGTGAGCGGCCACGCCACGCCGGCCGCCCCCATCAGGAGGTCCTGCCCGAGCCCCACCGTCGCCGCCGCGACGGCCTCGGCCGACTGGTAGGCCCGCACCGCCGCTGCCACTGACGTGGCAAGCCCCAGCAGGTGCGCCTCCTCACCTGCCGCCCCGGACGGCCCCGCCGCGCGCAGCAGCCGCCACTCGACCTCCGCCAGTGCCGCCACCGCCGCGACGGGAGGATGCAACGCCAGAGGAGGCAGGGCCGACTCGAGGACGAGCCGCACGGCATCCCACGAGGCCGCCATCTGGGCGAGCCGGCGGGCCACATGGCCCACCTCGGCAGCCTCGGTGCGGAGCACACCGGCGGCTGCCCACAGGTCCGCGAGGGCAACGGAGAGGCCCCCCGACCCGCCCCGGACCTCCAGGCCGCCGGACGGCCGTGGTGCCGTCGTCATCGCCCGGTCCCCCGCTCGTCGGTCCCACGCTCATGCGCGGCGGCGAGCCGGTCGAAGGCCGCGGCAGCCTCCTCGAGGCTCGCGGCCAGTGACAGCTGCGCGAAGAAACGGCTGTGGACCCGGTTGCGAAACAGCTCGGCGGCACGGGACCGCCACCGCAGGTCCTCGAGGGCCTGGAGCCGGCCGGCGCGCTGCCGGGCCTCCTCCCCCAGCCGGCGCAGCTCGCGAGCCCGCTGCCGAAGCTCCTGCGCCTCCCCCATCTGCATGCCTCAAGGACATCGGAAGCCGGCTCGCCCTACGTGGCTCGGACGAGCTCCTGTGGACGGTGGGGCCCGAGCGACGCGCCTGTGCACAGGCGCGCGCTCGGGACAGCTGAGGGGGGTATGCCGGCCGGCCGCCTCAGCCGATGGAACTCCGGTCGGGCGTTGCCCGCGACCGCCCACCCGGTGAGCTTCGACCAGAAGGCGCACTCTCCGGCCAGCCGAAGTCGATCACACCGCCCCTCCTGCGACTTCGGCGTGGCAGGCGGCCACCCGGGCGCGCCACCACTGGACTCGATCTGGGGGCGCCGCCCAACGCTCGAGGAGCTGCGGGTCGGCCGTGGCCTCGCGAGCCACAGCCACCTGGATCGACCCGGCGACCGGCACGACCGGCGAAGCCGCGACGTCGCCGGCAAGGAGGTTCACGGTGCCGAGGCCGCAGGCGTGGTCGAGCTCGGGGAGGGCCGCCGCCAGCGCCACACCGGCGGCGATGCCGACCGAAGTGTCGATGGCCGAGGAGACCACGGCCGGAAGACCGCATTCGGCAACGATCTCGAGGGCTCGTCTGGCGCCACCCAGAGGTGACACCTTGACGACGACAAGGTCGGCAGCCTGCTCGCGGGCGACCCTCAGCGGGTCGTCGGCCTTGCGGATGGACTCGTCGGCGGCGACCGGGACGTCGATGTGGTTGCGCGCCAAGGCGATCCGCAGACTCCGCAGGTCCTCTACGGTGGCGCACGGCTGCTCGGCGTACTCCAGGCCGTAGGCGGCGAGGGCCGCGAGGGCGTCCCTCGCCTGGCCCACCGACCAGGCGCCGTTGGCGTCGACGCGGATCCGGGCGTCGCTGCCGAGCAGGCGGCGGACCTCGGCCACCCGGGCGACGTCGTCGCGCAGGGGCTGGCCCGGCTCGGCGACCTTCACCTTGGCGGTGCGGCATCCGTCGAACCGCGAGATGACATCGAGGACCTGGGCCGGGGGCACAGCGGGAACCGTGGCGTTGACCGGAACACTGGTGCGGACCGCGGGCGGGGGGCCGAGCCACGCCGCCTCGCAGGCAGCGGCCAGCCACCGCGCAGCCTCGGCGGGCGGGTATTCGAGGAACGGCGAGAACTCACCCCAGCCAGCGGGCCCGCGCAGCAGCGCTGCCTCGCGAGTGGCGAGTCCTCGGAACCGCACTCGCATCGGGATGGACACGACGCGCAGGCCCTCGAGCAGCTCGTGGAGCGGCGGGAGCGGCGGGAGCGGCGGTATCACGCGCTCCGCTCGCTCCCTTGTGGGGCTCACCCGGTCGCCGGTCACGCGGCCGCCTTCACTCGGCCACCCTCGTTCAGCCACCCTCACTCGGCCCGCGACGAGAGCACGCAGAACTCGTTGCCCTCGGGGTCGGCGAGCACCGCCCACGAGACGTCGGGGCCCTGACCCACGTCAACCCGGGTGGCTCCGAGGTCGAGCAGCCGCTGGATCTCGGCGTCGCGGTCGTCGTCGAGGTGCGGTGCGAGGTCGAGGTGGAGCCGGTTCTTCAGGGTCTTGGCCTCCGGGACCGGCACGAAGGCCATCTGCGGCCGCTGCCGCTGCCACTCGAGCCCTTCTTCGCCCGCCCATCCCGGCGCGATGTCGGTCTCGTCGTCGTCCTCGTAGACCACCTCCCAGCCGAGCACGCCGGCCCACCACCGGGCGAGCGAGGAGGGGTCGTGCGAGTCGACGACGAGGTGGTACCACCGCAGGGCCATGACCCGACGCTAGCGCCTGCCGCCGACTGCCGCGCCGCCCCTCGCCCGTCGCCCCTCGCCCACCGCACGCCGCCTGCCGCCTGCCGCCCGCCGAAGCTAGGCTCGCGCAGGTGAGCGAGCAGCGGATCGTCAGCGAGACCTTCGACCCCGAGGCGTGGGACCCGGTGTCAGGCTTCGACTTCACCGACATCACGTACCACCGGGCGCGCGAGGTGGGCTCGGTACGCATCGCCTTCGACCGGCCCGAGGTGCTCAACGCGTTCCGCCCGCACACCGTCGACGAGCTCTACCAGGCGCTGGACCACGCGCGGCGCACGCCCGACGTGGGCTGCGTGCTCATCACCGGCAACGGTCCCGGGCCGGAGGGGACCGGCAGCGCCGGCAAGCGGGCCTTCTGCTCCGGGGGCGACCAGCGCATCCGCGGCCGCTCCGGCTACCAGTACGCCTCGGGCGAGACCGCTGACACGGTCGACCAGCGGCGGGTGAAGGCGGAGGGTGGGCGGCTGCACATCCTCGAAGTGCAGCGGCTGATCCGCACCATGCCCAAGGTGGTGGTCGCCGTCGTCAACGGCTGGGCGGCCGGCGGCGGCCACTCCCTGCACGTGGTCTGCGACCTGACCATCGCCAGCCGGGAGCACGCCCGGTTCAAGCAGACCGACGCCGACGTGGGCAGCTTCGACGGCGGCTACGGCAGTGCTTACCTCGCCAAGATGGTGGGGCAGAAGTTCGCCCGGGAGATCTTCTTCCTCGGCCGCACCTACTCCGCCGAGGACATGCACCGCATGGGGGCGGTCAACCTGGTCGCCGACCATGCCGAGCTCGAGACGACCGCGCTCCAGGCGGCGCGCGAGATCATGGGCAAGAGCCCCCAGGCCCAGCGGATGCTCAAGTTCGCGTTCAACCTCACCGACGACGGCCTGATGGGCCAACAGGTCTTCGCCGGCGAGGCGACGCGGTTGGCCTACATGACCGACGAGGCGGTCGAGGGCCGTGACCAGTTCCTCCAGAAGCGCGACCCGGACTGGTCGCCCTTCCCGTGGTACTTCTGAGTCCCGACGACTGCGCCCGCGGCCCGTCCGACC
>DASSJT010000027.1:0-16972 GCA_035691065.1 Dermatophilaceae bacterium | reverse complement strand
GGCCCAGCGGCGGCCAGTCGGCGTGGCACCCACGTCCCAGCCACCCGGCATACCCCTTCGTCGGTATGCCGGGTGGCTGCGTTCCGGCACGGCGCTCGGCTCGCGGGCACTCGCCTGCACCCACGGCGACTGGTGGCTGGGCATCCCCGCGTCAAGCCGGGTCTGGCCCGGACCCTAGCCTTGGACGGTGAGCCGTTCCGCACCTGCCAACCCTTCCGGCCATCCCCGGATCGGCGTCCTGGCCGTCCAAGGGGACGTCCGCGAGCACCTCCGGGTGCTGGCCGAGGTCGGCGCGCGGCCCTCTACCGTGCGTCGCACCGGCGAGCTCGACGAGGTCGACGCGCTGGTGATCCCGGGTGGGGAGTCCACCACCATGGACAAGCTGGTCCGGGCCTTCGACCTCTACGACCCGATCCGGGCGCGGATCAAGGACGGCATGCCGGTCTACGGCTCCTGCGCCGGGATGATCATGCTGGCCGACCGGATCGCCGACGGGCGGCCCGACCAGCAGACCCTCGGCGGCCTCGACATCACGGTGCGCCGCAACGCCTTCGGCCGGCAGGTCGACTCCTTCGAGGAGGACATCCACTTCGAGGGGCTCGACGGCCTCGTGCGCGCGGTCTTCATCCGGGCACCCTGGGTCGAGGACGTGGGGGAGGGCGTCGAGGTCCTCGCGCGTGTCGAGGAAGGACCGGCCGCGGGTAGGATCGTCGCGGTTCGGCAGGGCTCGCTGCTCGCCACCTCCTTCCACCCCGAGGTGAGCGGGGACGAGCGCGTCCACGCCCTGTTCGTCCAGATGTGTACGGCGAAATCGTGAGGGACATTCGGTTGGGAGTCATGGGATGAGCGGCCACTCGAAATGGGCCACGACGAAGCACAAGAAAGCGGCCATCGACGCCAAGCGCGGCAAGCTCTTCGCCAAGCTCATCAAGAACATCGAGGTCGCGGCGCGCACCGGGGGCGGTGACCCGTCCGGCAACCCGACCCTCTACGACGCGATTCAGAAGGCGAAGAAGTCCTCGGTCCCCAACGACAACATCGACCGCGCGGTCAGGCGCGGCTCCGGTGCCGAGGGCGGGGGAGCCGACTGGCAGACCATCACCTACGAGGGCTACGCGCCGGGTGGCGTCGCGCTCTTGATCGAGTGCCTCACCGACAACCGCAACCGGGCCGCCGCGGAGGTCCGCACCGCGCTCACGCGCAACGGCGGCCAGCTCGCCGACCCGGGCAGCGTGGCCTACATCTTCAACCGCAAGGGCGTCGTGATCGTGCCCAAGGACGGCCAGGGCGAGGACGACATCCTCGAGGTGGTGCTCGACGCGGGGGCCGAGGAGGTCAACGACCTCGGCGACTCCTTCGAGATCATCTCCGAGGCGTCCGACTTCGTCGCCGTCCGCAAGGCGGTCCAGGAGGCCGGCATCGACTACGACTCCGCCGAGGCCTCGTGGGTCCCCAGCGTGCAGGTACCGCTCGACCTGGACGGCGCCCGCAGGATGATCCGCGTGGTCGAGGCCCTCGAGGACGCCGACGACGTGCAGGACGTCTTCGCCAACGGCGACATCCCCGACGACGTGCTCGCCCAGCTGGAGGACGACGACTGAGCTGCCCCCGGACGGCACGCGGGAGGTAGCCGGACGCCCGGCATACCTCCCCGTCGCTTTGGCGGTGTGGGCGTGTTGGTGCGGCCTGGGCCTCTCGCCGGTGTGTAGCGTTCGACCGAACAGGTGTTCGGATGCGCCAGCGCCGCCAGGCTGACGGATCCGGTCCTCGGCCATCGAAGGAGCGGTTGCACGTGCGCGTACTCGGCGTTGACCCGGGACTGACCCGCTGCGGCATCGGCGTGGTCGACGGCACGCCCGGGCGGGCGAGGCTGGTGGCCGTGGGCGTCGTGCGCACCGGCTCCGACGTCGAGACAGGGGAGCGCCTCGCCCGTCTCCAGGACGAGCTCGACCGCTGGCTCGACCGGCACCGCCCCGACGCCATTGCGGTCGAGCGGGTCTTCGCCGACGTCAACGTCGCCACGGTCATGGCGACTGCCCAGGCCACGGCGATCCCGCTCCTGGCCGGCGCACGTCGCGGGCTCCCGGTCGCGCTGCACACCCCCACCGAGGTGAAGGCCGCCGTGACGGGCACCGGGCGGGCCGGCAAGGCACAGGTGACGGCCATGGTCACCCGCATCCTCCGGCTGGAGCACGCCCCGCGGCCGGCCGACGCCGCCGACGCCCTGGCCCTGGCCATCTGCCACCTGTGGCGCGGCGGGGCGGAGCAGCGACTCGTCGAGCTCGCCTCCCGCGAGCGGGCGCGGCTGCAGCAGGTTTCGCGCGGTGGAACTCCCATTGCGACGAGAGCAGGTGTGCGGTGATCTCCACGGTCCGCGGGTCGGTCCAGCACGCCGGCCTCGACCGCGTCGTGGTCGAGGTCGGGGGAGTGGGCATGCTGGTTCACACGACACCGGCCACCGCGGCTGCCTGCCGCCGGGGCAGCGAGGCCACCCTGGCGACGTCGCTGGTGGTTCGCGAGGACGCGTTGACCCTGTTCGGCTTCTCCGGCTCCGACGAGCGCGACATGTTCGAGACCCTCCAGACCGTCTCGGGTGTGGGGCCGCGGCTGGCCCTCGCCATGCTGTCGGTGCTGGGCCCCGACGACATCCGGCGGGCCATCTCCGGCTCCGATGTCGTGGCGCTGACCAAGGTACCCGGCATCGGCCGCAAGGGCGCTGAGCGCATGGTGCTGGAGCTGCGCGACCGCATCGGCGCGGTCGGAGCCATCGCAGGGAGCAGTCCCGCTTCGGGCGCGGCCCCGGTATGGCGCGAGCAGGTCACCGAGGCCCTGGTCGGTCTGGGCTGGTCGGCCAAGCAGGCCTCCGACGCCGTCGAGCGGGTCGCGCCGGCGGCCGGAGAGACACCCAAGGTGGCAGAGCTGCTCAGGGCGGCCCTGCGCGAGCTGGGGCGATAGCCGTGGCCTCCGGGTTCGACTCCGAGCTCCGTGCCGAGGTCCGTGCCGAGGTCCACGCTGAGGTCCACTCTGAGGTCCACTCTGGAGCCGGCGGGGACACGTCGTTCGACCCCACCGCCCGCATCATCGATGCCAGCGGGGCTGATGACGAGCGCACCGTCGAGGCGGCCCTGCGGCCCCGCCGCCTCGACGACTTCCCTGGGCAGCCCCGAGTGCGCGACCAGCTCGGCCTCGTGCTGGAGGCCGCCCGGCGCCGAGGAGCGGCCCCCGACCACGTGCTGCTCTCCGGGCCTCCCGGGCTGGGAAAGACGACCCTGGCCATGATCGTGGCCACCGAGCTCGAGCGCCCCATCCGAGTCACGAGCGGCCCGGCCATCCAGCACGCGGGCGACCTGGCCGCGGTGCTGTCCTCCCTCATGGAGGGCGAGGTCCTCTTCCTCGACGAGATCCACCGGATGTCGCGCAGCGCCGAGGAGATGCTCTACCTCGCGATGGAGGACTTCCGGGTCGACGTGATCGTGGGGAAGGGGCCCGGAGCCACCGCGATCCCACTGGAGCTGCCGCCGTTCACCGTGGTCGGGGCCACCACGCGGTCGGGTCTGCTGCCGGCACCGCTGCGCGACCGGTTCGGGTTCACCGCCCACCTGGACTACTATGCCGCTGACGACCTCGTGACGATCCTGCACCGGTCTGCGCGCCTGCTCTCCGTCGAGGCCGACGACCCGGGTATCGAGGAGATCGCCCTGCGCTCCCGGGGCACCCCGCGCATCGCCAACCGCCTGCTCCGGCGAGTCCGCGACTGGGCCCAGGTCCACGGCCAGTCGCGGGTGGACCTGGGCGCAGCCCAGGCGGCCCTGGAGCTCTTCGACGTCGACCAGCGTGGCCTCGACCGCCTCGACCGCGCCGTCCTCGACGCCCTGTGCCGGAGGTTTGGCGGGGGTCCGGTAGGCCTTGGCACCTTGGCCGTCGCCGTGGGCGAGGAGGCCGACACGGTCGAGAGCGTCGCCGAGCCGTTTCTGGTGCGGGAGGGGTTCATCGTGCGCACCCCGAGGGGACGAGCGGCCACCGCGATGGCCTGGCAGCACCTCGGCCTCAGGCCGCCCCAGGCAGCGCCCGAGCTGGTCCCACTGCCCTTCGAGGAGTCCCAGAGCCGGTTCGGCAGCTGAGCCGCAACACCGGGCTCGGCGACGGGTCCGCAGGAGCCGGCCGGCCGGCATACCCAAAGGTCACGGATCGGAGCCGATGCGCCGACCGCGTTGGTTGCTCGCAGGTGCGTCGCCTAGACTCACGCGATGGTCCGGCTGCGGCCGGGCCACTGTGCTGTGCGCCCTACCGGTGCGCCGCTCGGCCGCGCCGCGGCCACACGAACTCACCGATGCCCTACCTCCAGGCCAGAGCGTTAGGAAGACACGCATGACAGGTGCCGCCCTCGGCAACCTCCTGATCCTCGCGCTACCGCTGCTGCTGATCGCCTTCCTGGTGATGACGCAGCGCCGCCGGCAGCGTGCGACCGCCGAGCTCCAGAGCGCGCTGGCGGTGGGTGACGAGGTGTGCACCACCTCGGGACTCTTCGGGAAGATCGTCGAGCTGGACGACAAGGTCGCTACCCTCGAGGTGAGCCCGGGGACGCGCCTTCGGTTCGACCGGCGGGCCATCGGCATCAAGCAGAACCTCACGCCCCCGTCGCCGAGCGGCGCGGGCGAGTAAGGCACGGACGTGGCCATCTCAGCACGCAGTCGCAAACCGCTGCGCACCCTCACCGTCCTGGTCGCCCTGATCGTCGCCCTTTACGGCGTCATCGTCGCGGCCTCGACGTGGGGCACCGGCAGCTTCACCCCCAAGCTCGGGCTCGACCTCGAGGGCGGCACCCAGATGGTGCTGGAGCCGCGGCTGGTCGGCAAGCAGACGGTGACGCAGTCCCAGCTCGACCAGGCTCGCGACATCATCGTGCAGCGCGTCGACTCCAACGGTATCTCCGGGGCCGAGGTGACCACCCAGGGCGGCCGCAACATCATCGTCAGCATGCCGGGCGTTCCCGACCGGGCCACCGAGGAGGCGATCCGCAAGTCCTCCCAGATGCAGTTCCGGCCGGTGCTCGCGGCCGGCTCGGGTGCGCCCGTTCCCACGCCTACCTCGTCGGCGACGGGCACGGGCACGGCGACCACGTCGCCCACCGGCACCGCGACCGTGCCGAAGGCCAGCTCCTCGGCCACGACCAGCAGCAGCAAGAGCGCCCTGCCGGGTTCCCTTCTGGCGGCCACGAGCTCGCCGACGGCGACCGCGACGCCCGCCCCGAGCGCGTCGAAGAGCGCGCCAACCGGGTCTGCCGCGCCCAAGGACGCCACGGACCTGGCCTGGATCACCCCCGAGCTCCAGGCCCAGTTCACGGCCCTCGACTGCACCAAGCCGGGCGCGCTCGACAACCTGGTCGACGACCCGGCGAAACCCCTGGTCACATGCGACGACACCGGCTACGAGAAGTTCATCCTCGGCCCCGTGGTCGTGGGCGGTGACCAGATCGGCGACGCTTCGGCCGGCTACCAGACGAGCCAGACCGGGCAGCCCACGAGCGTGGTCGAGATCGCGCTGACCCTCAAGGGCAAGGGCAAGGATGCCTACGCCAAATACAGCACGAAGATGGTCAGCCTGCCGAGCCCGCAGAACCGTCTCGCAGCGACCCTCGACTCGCGGGTCATCGTGGCGCCGGCTTTCCAGTCGGCCATCCTCGACGGCCGGGCCAGCATCACCGGCGGCTTCTCGATCGAGAGCGCCCGTGCCCTGGCCAACCAGCTCAAGTTCGGCGCGCTGCCGATGTCCTTCGACCTGCAGACCCGAGCCCAGATCAGCCCCACCCTCGGTGGCGAACAGCTCCGACTGGGCCTGCTCGCCGGCCTGATCGGCCTGCTGCTCGTCGTCATGTACTCACTGTTCCAGTACCACGCGCTTGGCATGGTGACCGTCGCGTCGCTGGTGATCGCCGCCGGCTTCACCTACGGCACGATCACGCTGCTCGGGTGGTCGCACAACCTGCGCCTCGACATGGCCGGTGTCACCGGCCTGATCGTGGCCATCGGCGTCACCGCCGACTCGTTCATCGTCTACTTCGAGCGGGTCCGTGACGAGGTGCGTGAGGGCCGCCCGCTGCGGGCCGCTGTCGAGGCCGGCTGGGGCCGGGCGAGGCGCACCATCCTGGCGGCTGACGGCGTCAACGTCCTCGCCGCCTCGATCCTCTACCTCCTGGCCTCCAGCAACGTGCGAGGCTTCGCCTTCACGCTGGGCCTCACGACGATCATCGACCTGGTGGTGGTCATGCTGTTCACCCACCCGATGGTGGCCCTGCTCGCCGGCACCGAGTTCTTCGGCGGCGGACACCGCTGGTCGGGCCTGGACCCCGAGCGCCTGGGCGCCAAGATCCGGTATGCCGGTCGCGGCCGGGTGACCATTGCTGACAGCCGCCGTGCCGCGGCGGAGGGGAAGGCCTGATGTTCAACCTCGCCAGGTTCGGCAACGAGCTCTACTCCGGCGACCGCTCGATCGACTTCGTCGGCAGGCGCCGCACGTGGTATGTGCTCTCCGGCGTGTTCCTCACCCTGGCCGCGATCGGGCTGATCTGGAAGGGCCTGGTGTTCGGCCTGGAGTTCCGCGGCGGGTCGGAGTTCCGGGTGTCGGAGGTGTCCTCGAGCGCCGTCAGCAACTACGAGGGCAAGGCCAAGGATGCCGTGTCCTCGGTGGAAAGCGGCATCCCCTCCTCGGTCACCAAGGTCGGCAGCAACACCGTCCGGGTGCAGACCGAGAAGCTCAACGCGGGGCAGTCGGCCGATGTCCGCACCGCTCTGGCCAAGGCGTTCAACACCGACGAGTCGCGCGTGAGCGCGTCCTTCGTCGGCCCGTCCTGGGGGGCCTCGGTGAGCCAGAAGGCGCTCAAGGCCCTGCTGGTGTTCCTTGCCCTCGTGTCCCTCGTGATGGCGATCTACTTCCGAACGTGGAAGATGGCCGTCGCCGGGCTGGTCGCGCTCCTCCACGACCTGGTCATCACCGTGGGCATCTACGCGCTGTTCGGCTTCGAGGTGACCCCTGCCTCGATGATCGGGTTCCTTACGATCCTGGGCTACTCGCTCTACGACACGGTCGTGGTCTTCGACAAGGTGCGCGAGAACACGACCGAGGCGCTGGGCAACGGCCGGATGAGCTACACGCAGGCCGCCAACCTCGCGGTCAACCAGACCCTCGTCCGGTCGATCAACACGACCGTCGTGGCGCTGCTGCCCATCGCGTCGATCCTCTTCGTCGGCTTCACCCTGCTCGGGCCGGGCACCCTGCTCGACCTCGCCCTCGCGCTGTTCGTCGGCATCGCAGTCGGCGCCTACTCCTCGATCTTCATCGCCACCCCGCTGCTGGCCCAGCTGCGGCGCGGCGAGCCCGCCGTGCGCGAGCTGGCGAAGCGCGCGGCTCGGTTCCAGGCCAAGAACGCCCGGGGCACCGCCGCAGCCGCTGAGCCGGTCCCGGCCGTGGCCGACGGCGACGTCGGCGGAGCCGCAACGGAGCCGCGGGGCACCGCGCGCACCGAGCCCGTGACCGCCGGGCGTGCAGGCGCCGCGCCACGCGAGCGCGAGCTGCACCCCTACGCCCGTGGGCCGCGCAACCAGCCGAAACGCAACCCCAAGTCGCGGCGCTAGCGACCTGAGGTCGCCGGTGACCCGAGGTCGTGGCTGACCCGGGTTGCGGACGCAGTTCCGGCGGACCCAACGGCCCCGGTGGGGCAGAGTGTGGAGGCAGTGTGAGCGAGGGCATCGGCGGCATCGGTGGGCTCGTCGCATCGCGGTTGCGGGACATCCCCGACTTCCCGGAGCCGGGAATCCTGTTCAAGGACGTCACACCGCTGCTGGCCGACGGGGCAGCCTTCGGCGCGGTGACCCGTGACGTGGCCGGCCGGCATACCACCTCTTCGGGGCCGGCGGTCGACCTGGTGGCCGGCATCGAGGCGCGCGGGTTCATCTTCGGCGCCGCGATCGCGCACGAGCTGGGCATTGGCTTCGTGCCGGTCCGCAAGGCAGGGAAGCTGCCGGGGGACACGATCGGGGTGTCCTACGACCTGGAGTACGGCAGCGCCACCATCGAGGTGCACGCCGACAGCTTCGAGGGGGGGAAGCGCGTGCTGCTCGTCGACGACGTGCTTGCCACCGGGGGGACGGCCGCGGCCGCGTGGGACCTGATCGAGCGCGCCGGCGGGACCGTCGTGGGGTTCGAGGCGATCCTGGAGCTGTCCTTCCTTCCCGGCCGCGAGCGGCTGGGCAGCCGCTCGGTGCACGCCCTGCTGACCGTCTAGGTCGATGGCTGGGCGCGGGCGGCGGCAGGCAGAGGCAAGCACCCGGCCACGGCGCTGTGCGTTGCCAGCCGCGAGCGGCTGTGGACTCGCCCGGGCGATTTGGTGCCATCAACTAGGCTTTCTGCATGAGTGAGGACCTCGCCACGCCGCAGCCGGCTGCGGGCGGGTCGGTGTCTGCCCGGGGGCGCGCCCGGGCCCGGCTGGCGCGCCTGAGCGGGCCCAGGCAGGTCCGCACCCCGGTCCTGGAGCCGCTGCTCCAGACGGTTCGCCTCACTCACCCGAAGGCCGACGTCGAGATCATCGAGCGGGCGTATGCCGTTGCGGATCGGGCCCACGACGGCCAGCTCCGCAAGAGCGGAGACGCCTACATCACCCACCCGCTGGCCGTGGCGACGATCCTGGCCGAGCTCGGCATGACGCCAGCGACGCTTGCGGCCGCACTGCTCCATGACACGGTCGAGGACACCGCCTACAGCCTGCCGGCGCTCGAGGCCGACTTCGGCAAGGAAGTCGCGATGCTGGTCGACGGCGTCACCAAGCTCGACAAGGTGACCTACGGCGACGCCGCGCAGTCCGAGACCGTGCGCAAGATGGTCGTGGCCATGGCACGCGACATCCGCGTGCTGGTCATCAAGCTCGCCGACCGGCTCCACAACGCCCGCACGTGGCGCTACGTCTCCCGCGAGTCCGCGCAGCGCAAGGCGCGCGAGACCCTCGAGATCTACGCGCCGCTGGCCCACCGCCTGGGCATGAACACGATCAAGTGGGAGCTGGAGGACCTCTCCTTCCAGACCCTCTACCCCAAGGTCTACGACGAGATCGTGCGTCTGGTGGCCGAGCGCGCGCCCGCCCGCGAGGAGTTCCTCGCCGGCGTGCGCGAGCAGGTCGGCGCCGACCTCAAGGCCGCCAAGATCAAGGCGATCGTCACCGGCCGGCCCAAGCACTACTACTCCGTCTACCAGAAGATGATCGTCGGCGGACGCGACTTCGAGGACATCTACGACCTCGTCGCCGTCCGTGTCCTGGTCGACTCGGTGCGCGACTGCTACGCCGCCCTCGGTGCTCTCCACGCGCGGTGGAACCCGGTGCCGGGCCGGTTCAAGGACTACATCGCGATGCCGAAGTTCAACATGTACCAGTCGCTGCACACGACGGTGATCGGGCCGGAGGGCAAGCCGGTCGAGATCCAGATCCGCACCCACACGATGCACCGGCGGGCGGAGTACGGCGTGGCCGCGCACTGGAAGTACAAGGAGGATGCCCTCGCCAAGGGCGGCAGCGGTCCGGCCCGGGAGGGCGACACCGGCCCCATCAACGACATGGCCTGGCTGCGCCAGCTGCTTGACTGGCAGAAGGAGACCGCCGACCCGGGGGAGTTCCTCGACTCCCTGCGGTTCGAGATCAACGCCCGCGAGGTCTACGTGTTCACGCCGAAGGGGCAGGTCGTGGCCCTTCCGGCGGGGTCCACGCCGGTCGACTTCGCCTATGCCGTCCACACCGAGGTCGGCCACCACTGCATCGGCGGGCGGGTCAACGGCCGCCTGGTGCCGCTGGAGAGCCAGCTGGAGAACGGCGACGTGGTCGAGGTCCTCACCTCGAAGGCCGACGGCGCAGGGCCCTCACGAGACTGGCTCACGTTCGTCAAGTCGCCCCGGGCGCGCAACAAGATCCGGCAGTGGTTCTCCAAGGAACGCCGCGAGGAGATGATCGACACCGGCAAGGACTCGATCGCCAAGGTCATGCGTAAGCAGGGCCTGCCCCTGCAGCGGCTCATGTCCGTGGAGGCCCTCACCGCACTGGCCAGCGACCTGCGCTACCCCGACATCGAGGGCCTCTACGCCGCGGTCGGCGAGGGGCACATCTCGGCCCAGCACGTCGTGGGCCGGCTGGTGTCCTCGATCGGCGGCGAGGAGAGCGCCAGCGAGGACCTCGCCGAGGCGACGACCCCGCCCTCGCGCCAGATGCGCCGCCGCACCGGCGACCCGGGCGTGGTCGTCAAGGGCATGTCCGACGTCTGGATCAAGCTCGCGCGGTGCTGCACGCCGGTTCCCGGCGACCCGATCATCGGCTTCGTGACCCGCGGCAACGGCGTGTCCGTCCACCGGGCCGACTGCACCAACGCCGAGTCGCTGCAGGCCCAGTCCGACCGCATGATCGAGGTCGAGTGGGCCCCTTCGGCCAGCAGCGTGTTCCTCGTCCAGCTGCAGGTGGAGGCCCTCGACCGCAACCGGCTGCTGGCCGACGTGACCCGCGTGCTCTCCGAGCACAGCGTCAACATCCTGTCGGCGAGCGTTCAGACCTCGCGCGACCGGGTCGCCATCTCCAAGTTCACCTTCGAGATGGGCGACCCCGGACACCTCGGCCACGTCATCAACGCCGTCCGCCGCATCGACGGCGTGTTCGACGTCTACCGCGTGACGGGCGGCAAGTCGCCCAAGCACGACTGACCCACCGCCGGACAAGACCGCCGACGCCGGCCCTCACCTCCGGTTGCCGCTTGGCGTCAGCCGCCGAACTCGTCGAGCCCGGCCCGTGCCTGCGCCAGCCACTGCTCGCGGGCCTCCAAGGCCTCCCGGGCCTGGGCCACCTTGCGGGCATTGCCGGACGCCTCCGCCCTGGCCAGGTCCTCGCGCAGTCCTGCGATGGCGTCCTCCAGCTGCGTCACCAAGCTGTTGGCGCGGGCGGCGACCTCGGGGTTCGTGGTTGTCCAGCGCCTCTCCTCCGCATCGCGCACGGCGCCCTCAACCCGCCGCAGGCTCTTCTCGATGCGCTCGAGGTCGGCACGGGGCACCTTGCCCGCGGCATCCCACTTGTCCTGGATCAGGCGAAGCTGGGCCTTCGCCTGCTCGAGATCGGTGACCGGGAGGATCGACTCCGCCTCGCGCAGCAGGCTCTCCTTCACGGCCAGGTTGGCCCGGAACTCCTCGTCCTCCGCCGCAGCCACCTGGTCCTTGGCCGCGAAGAACCCGTCCTGGGCGGCCTTGAAACGCTCCCACAAGGCGTCATCATCGGAGCGCGCGGCCCGGCCGGCGGACCGCCAGCGGTCCATGAGCTGCTTGAACGCCCGGGCGGTGGGACCCCAGTCGGTGCTGGCGGCCAGCGCCTCGGCCTCGGCGACGAGCGACTCCTTGGCCTCCTTTGCCTCCGACTGGGTGGTGCTCAGCTGGGCGAAGTGGACCCGGCGGGACTTGTCGAAGGAGTTGCGGGCTCGGCTGAACCGCTGCCAGAGGGCGTTCTCGGTCTCCTTGTCGAGCTTGGCGGCACCCCGCTGGTGGGCCTTCCACTGGTCGAGCAGCTCACGCATGCGCGCCCCGCTGGCCTTCCACTGCACTCGTTCCTCGGGCTGGGCGGCGATCCGCTCGGCCTCCGCCACGATGGCTTCGCGCTCGGCTCGGGCCACCTCGCGCGCGGCGGCTCGCTCGGCCGCCTCGGTCTCGCGCTTGGCGCCCAGGGCGGCCTCGATCTGGCGGATCTTGTCGGCGAGAGCAGCGAGGTCGCCAACCACGTTGGGCTCCGCGGTGTGCTCCCGCAGCTTGGCAAGGCCGTCCGCCGCGTCGCGGCTGGAGATGTCGGTGGAGGTCAAGCGCTGGTGCAGGAGCTCGGCCGAGGCGTACAGGTCGTCGTACTTGCGGGCGAAGTACTGCAGGGCCTCTTCGGGAGTCGCTCCCGGGTAGGAGCCGACCTCGCGCTCGGAGTCGCCTTCCTTGACGAAAACCCTGCCATCGTCGTCGACCCGGCCGAACTTGGCCGACTCCGACGGCCCGGCACCGGGTGCTGCAGGCGACGGAGCATGGACCGTCGCGCGCAGCGCCGCAGGCGTGGGCACGGGACCCGGCTTGGGCTTCGGGGGCGAGGGCTTTGGTGCGTTCTCGTCGCTCACGGTTCAGGCCTTCTTCTCGGTGACAGCAACCCGCAGGATGCTGATGGGAGCTGCAGGCGCGCCATCGGTGGCGCCACCCCGCACTCCGGCGTCGGCGATCTTCTTGACAATATCCATTCCGCCCGTGACCTTGCCGAAAATGGTGTAGCCACCGGTGTCGGTAGGCAGCGAGCTGTCCTTGTACACGATGAAGAACTGGCCGCCGTTGCCGGTCTTCGGGTCGTTGGTGCGCGCCATGGCGAGCGCTCCCGCGGGGTAGCTGCCGTTCGCCGGGGCATTCTCGACGGCGAAGCCGTAGCCCGGGCTTCCAGAACCGGTTCCGGTCGGGTCGCCACACTGCAGGACGAAGATTCCCTGCGTGGTGAGCCGGTGGCAGGCCGAGTTGAGCCAGTACTGCTTCTCGGCGAGGCTCTTGAAGGACGCCACGGCCTGAGGGGCCTTTGAGCCGTCGAGCTCCACCGTGATGTCACCGCAGTTCGTCGTGATGACAGCCGTGTAGGTCTTGCCCTCCACCGCCTTCTTGTCCGGCAGCTTCAGCTGGGCCGACGTGCCGATGCCGGTTGGCGGTGGCGCGCAGCCCGCGACCGACACCGGGGCCGTGGCGGAGGATGGAGCACCGGTCGCCTTGCTGGTCGAGTCGTTCTTGCCGAGGGCGTTGGTCAGGCCGACGAAGCCCGCGACGAGGACGAGCACCAGCGCGACCACCACGACCACTCTCTTGTTGCGCTCCCGCTCGGCCTCGCGCGCCGCGGCAGCCGCCATCTGACGCTCGTACCGCCGTCGTGCGCGAGCCCGCTCCTGCTCCCGGGTCACCGGATCCCTCCGACCTTGTCACCATGGGCCCGAGCCACGCTCGGGCCAGCCGGCGCAAGTCTAGGGACTGCGTTCCCGGCGCCCGGACCCGAGTCACGGACCGTGGCTGTGCTGTGACCCAAGGAGGGGCCAGCCACGCTCGATAGGCTCAGGTGGTGCTCACCATCGCGTTTCCCGCCGCGCTCCTCGGCACCAACTGCTACATCGTCGCGCCCGCCGCGGGCGAGGAGTGCCTGGTGATCGACCCCGGTATCGGTGTCGAGGACCGGGTTCGAGAGGTCCTCGCGCAGCACCGGCTCCGGCCGGCCGCGGTTCTGCTCACCCATGGGCATGTCGACCACATCTACTCGGTGACCCCGGTGTGCGGCGGTGACACTGCGGCATACATCCACAAGGACGACCGCTATCGGCTCGCCGACCCCCTGGGCACGATCAACGCCGGCCTCCTGGCGATGATCGAGGAGCAGTTCGGCCGGCGGGCCAGCTGGGCCGAGCCGTCGACCGTCGTCGAGATCGACGGCGACAGCACTCTCTCGCTCGCCGGCCTGGAGGTCCGCGTGGCCCATGCCCCGGGGCACACGGAGGGGTCGGTCCTGTTCCGGCTCCCAGGCGTGCCTGACGCCATCGGCTCCGACTCGGGCCTGGACACCACGGTGGTCTCGGGCGACGTCCTCTTCGCCGGGTCGATCGGGCGCACCGACCTGCCCGGGGGATCCGACGTGGCCATGCGGGCGTCCCTGCGCGACGTGGTCCTGCCGCTGCCTGACACCACCCTCGTGCTGCCGGGCCATGGTCCCGCGACGACCATGGAACGGGAACGGGCCACGAACCCGTACCTGCAAGGATTGGCCGCGTGAACCAGCACCGCGCCGCCAGGGTGGCCCCTATCTCGGGGTTCCCGGAGTTCCTCCCCGCCGAGCGCATCGTCGAGCAGCACTTCCTCGACGTCATCCGCGAGACGTTCGAGCTGCACGGCTTCGCGTCGATCGAGACCCGCGCGGTCGAGCCGGTCGAGCGCCTGACCGGTGCCGGCGAGGACGTCGACAAGGAGATCTACGGCGTGCAGCGGCTGGGCGGAGACGACGGCGGCGAGATGCGCCTGGGCCTCCACTTCGACCTGACCGTGCCGTTCGCCCGCTACGTCCTCGAGAACGCCGGCCACCTCGCCTTCCCGTTCAAGCGCTACCAGATCCAGAAGGTCTGGCGCGGGGAGCGGCCGCAGGAGGGCCGCTTTCGCGAGTTCACCCAGTGCGACATCGACGTGGTCGACGCCGGTGAGCTGTCGCCCCACTTCGAGGCCGAGCTGCCGCTGGTGATCGCCGAGGTCTTCCGCAGGCTCCCGGTTGGCGAGTTCCGCATCCAGGTCAACAACCGCAAGATCCCCGAGGGCTTCTACCTCGGGATCGGGCTCACCGACGTCGTGGGAACCCTTCGCATCGTCGACAAGCTGGACAAGATCGGCCCGGCGAAGGTGCACGGGTTGCTCGTAGGGGCCGGCGCGACCCCGGAGCAGGCCGACCAGTGCCTGGCCCTCGCCGAGATCCGGTCGGAGGACCTGTCGTTCGTCGACGAGGTGAAGAAGCTCGGTATCGCCCACCCTGTGCTCGACGAGGGCCTGGCAGCACTCTCAGCGGTGATCCAGACCGCTCTCGACCACGCGCCGGGTGCGCTCGTTGCCGACCTGCGGATCGCCCGTGGCCTCGACTACTACACCGGCACGGTCTACGAGACCCACATCGTGGGGGAGGAGTCGTTCGGCTCGGTCTGCTCGGGCGGCCGCTACGACGCCCTCGCCTCCGACGGCCGCACGACCTACCCAGGGGTCGGCATCTCCATCGGGCTCACCCGCCTGCTCAGCCTTCTCGTCGGCCGGCGCGGCCTCACCGCGAGCCGGTCCACGCCGGCGGCAGTGCTGGTCGCGCTGAACGACGAGGGCAGCCGTGCCTCCTCTCTGGCCATCGCCAGCACGCTGAGAGCTCGCGGCGTCTCGTGCGAGGTGGCCCCCGCGGCGGCCAAGTTCGGAAAGCAGATCAGGTATGCCGACCGGCGCGGCATCCCGTACGTCTGGTTCCCGGGTGGCCCAGACCGCGGAGACCAGGTCAAGGACATCCGTTCCGGTGAGCAGGTGGACGCCGACGCGGCGAGCTGGATGCCCCCGGCCGACGACCTCGTTCCGCAGCTGGTCACCTCTCGGTAAGCCCGGGCAGTGTCGCTACTGCTGCACTTGGGTGAGCTGGCGACGCGGACCAGACGGCCCTGCGTGCCGTCAGCACTACGTTGGGGCGGGATGGCGACGCGGCGGCCGCAGGCCGCTGTCGCGCAGCTCCAGCAGGGCGAGCTCGCGGATCTGCGCGGTGTCGCCACGCCGCCAGGCTCCCGCTGGGTCCGGCGTCACCCGGGCGAGCTTGCGCATCGGCTGGTGGGCCATGGCGCGCAGGGCGAACAGGTCCAGGTCGGAATCCTCATCGATGAGGCGCTGCGCCGCGGCAGCCCGGAGCACGAACCGTCCGCGCAGGAACAACCACAGGGAGGTCACCAAGATGATTGGCACCAGGGCCGTGACCAGCTCGAGGGCGAACGCCAGCCGGGAAACGGCATCGACGAGCTGGCGACCGGCGTCCTCGATCGACGTGCCCACCCCCGCCACGTTGCGCAGCGGATCGGCGAGCCGGTTCTGCACGAAGGGAAGGTTGTCGACGGCATCTCCCGCACCGTTCATCTTTCCGCGGAAGCCCGACCCCGCGCCCTCGAGCCGGCGGCCCGGCTCGGCGAGCAGCATGGTGGCGTCATAGACCTTGCGGGCTAGCCAGACCCACAGCACGACCCAGGCCAGCATGAAGAAATCAGAGAGCACCTGGGCGGCCCGGCGCCCTGGGAGGTCGGCATAGAGCTTCATGGCCCCCATCCTGTCGGTCGACGCAAGTCACACTGGGCGCGACACGGCCCGGACTAGACTCGCACGGCAGCAGGCCGGCACGCTCGCCGCCTGTGGTCCGGACACGAGAGTGTCGTCTGCCAGGCGGTCGGAAGGGCTGAGGGGCATGAGGATCGGTATCCCGCGCGAGGTGAAGAACCACGAGTACCGAGTGGCGATCACGCCCTCGGGTGTGCATGAGCTGGTGGTGCACGGGCACGAGGTGTTCGTGGAGCGCGAGGCCGGGGTGGGGTCCTCGATCCAGGACGAGGACTATGTGGCCGCTGGGGCCAAGATCCTGGACGGCCCGGACGACGTCTGGGGCACCGGTGAGCTGATCCTGAAGGTGAAGGAGCCGGTGGCCTCGGAGTACCACCGGATGCGGGAGGGCCAGACCCTGTTCACCTACCTGCACCTGGCCGCCGACCGGCCGCTGACCGAGGAACTCGCCCGGCGACGGGTGACCGGGATCGCCTACGAGACGGTGGAGCTGCCGGACCGGTCGCTGCCGCTGCTGGCGCCGATGAGCGAGGTCGCCGGCCGGCTGGCCCCGCAGGTGGGCGCGCACACCCTGATGCGGGGCCAGGGCGGGCGGGGGATCCTGATGGGCGGGGTCTCCGGCGTCTACGCCGCCAAGGTCGTGGTGATCGGCGCCGGTGTCTCGGGCATGAACGCCGCGGCGATCGCCCTGGGCATGCAGGCCGAGGTGCTCCTCCTCGACCGCGACATCGCGAAGCTGCGACACGCCGACGCCATCTACCAGGGCCACTGCCAGACGGTGGCCTCCAACGCCTACGAGATCGACCGAGCCATCGCCGATGCCGACCTCGTGATCGGGGCGGTGCTCGTCGCCGGGGCCAAGGCGCCCAAGCTGGTCAGCAACGAGCAGGTGGCCCGGATGCGACCCGGCTCGGTGCTGGTGGACATCGCGATCGACCAGGGGGGCTGCTTCGAGGACTCCCGCCCGACCACCCACGCCGACCCGACCTACCAGGTCCACAACAGCATGTTCTACTGCGTGGCCAACATGCCCGGGGCGGTGCCGCACACCTCCACCTACGCCCTGACCAACGTGACCCTGCCG
>DASSJT010000026.1:0-2932 GCA_035691065.1 Dermatophilaceae bacterium | reverse complement strand
GGGGCCGTGCTCGCGAAGGACAGCCCCCAGCCTTCGGAGTCCTTCGACTTCGTCGGGATGGCGCTGATGTCGCCCGGCCTGGCGCTGTTCCTGTTCGGTGTCTCGTCGCTGCCGACCGAAGGTGGCGACTTCACCGCGCCGCGGGTCTGGGTCTCGATGCTCGTGGGCGTCCTGCTGATGCTCGCGTTCGTGTGGCACTCGTTCCGTCCGGAGCACCCGCTGCTGGACCTGAGGTTGTTCCGGAACCGCAACCTCACCGTCTCGGTGGTCATGATGTTCATGTTCGCCGCGGCCTTCTTCGGCGGGCTGCTGCTGGTGCCGACGTACTTCCAGCAGATCCGCGGCGAGTCCACGCTGGACGCCGGGCTCCTCGTCGCTCCCCAGGGCATCGGCGCCATGGTGACGATGCCGATCGCCGGTCGCCTCGTCGACAAGATGCCGGTCGGCCGGATCGTGCCGTTTGGCCTGCTCGGCATCATCATCGGCATGTTCGGCCTCACCCAGGTCACCGCCACCACGCCGTACCCCCAGCTGATCATCACCTTGTTCGTGATGGGTCTCGGCATGGGCGCCACGATGATGCCGACGTTCACCTCAGCGCTGAAGACGCTGGCCAACCACGAGGTGGCCCGCGGCTCGACGCTGCTCAACATCACCCAGCAGGTCTCGTCCTCCTGCGGGGTGGCGCTGATGTCGGTGATCCTGACCAACCAGCTCAACGACTCCCCGGTCATCCCCGGTACCGAGAACATCCCGGGCCTCGCCGAGGGTCTCACCGAGACACAGGCGGCGATCCTCTCCAACACCAACCCGACCGAGTTCGCTCGTCTCGACCTCGACCCGGCCGCGGTGGCCCAGGGTCTGGTCGATGCCGCCGCTGCGTTCGCGCACACCTACTGGGTGGCCTGGGTGCTGGTCGTGCTCACCCTGATCCCAGCGCTGATGCTCCCCCGCAAGCGCGAGGAGGCCCACCTGCTCGACGACGAGGGCGTGCCCCCGGTCGTCGTCGACTGAGGCCACGCGGCTACCCGGCGGTCCACTCGGGCAGCTGCTGGAGCGACCACCGGTTGCCGTCGGGGTCGGCGAAGTAGACGAAGCGTCCCCAGGCCTGCTCGTCCACTTCGCTGGCCTCGATCCCGCGCTCGAGCAGGTGGGCACGGACAGCGTCGGCGTCGGGCACGACCATCATCACGTTGTCGAGCGACCCGGGCGTCATCTCGGTCAGGCCCTTGCCGAAGGCGATCGAGCAGCCGGACCCGGGCGGCGTCATCTGGACGAAGCGGACGTCGTCGCTCACGGTGTGGTCATGGTCGGCGTTGAACCCGACCGACAGGTAGAACTCCTTGGCCCGGTCGATGTCGGTGACCGGGACCGTCACCACCTCGAGTCTCATCTCCATCAGCGCAGCCTAGGACCGCCCACCGACAGTCGGGCCCGACCAGCGGTCAGGCGGTGCTGCGGAGCCAGTCGGCCCAGGACACGGGCGGTTCGCCGTGCTCGATCTGGGCCATGAGCTCATGGGTCATCCATGCCCGGAGCTCCCTCAGCTCGGGCGTGGAGGCCAGCGTGAGCAGCTGCATCTGCTCGCACAGCTCGTCGGCCGCGTGCACGGCCTGCTGGAGTCGCTGGACCATGGGGCTGAACTCATGGGGCATGGCCATCTCGACATCGAGCGTGTCGCGACCTTCCGCCAGCGCCTTCTCGGCTTGCCGGCGACCCGTGAAGCGGGCATGCGCGGGGCTGATGAGCAGGTCCTGGATCTGAGCGGCCACGGCCTGAGAGCGACTGTCGCCGCTACCCGCGGAGATCAGCTGCAGCTCGCGGACCAGCTCGTCGAGATGCTCGTCCTGGCGCAGGCTCAGCTCCACCGGACACCCGACCAGCCGGACCAGTGCCCAGCCAGGCGGGAGAGCGCCCTCCGGAGGAGCCGGATCCTCCACAGCAGCGGTGGTGGGGGGCACGACGTCGTGGTCCGGATCGTGCTCGCTCAGCTCGGCCCACACCCGTTTGCCCTCGGACGTGGGCTCCACTCCCCAATCGCGCGCCAGGACCGACACGATCGCCAGCCCGCGACCGGTGGTCGGCTCGTCCTCGAGGGAGAAGCCGTCGTCGCCCCAGTCGAACGTGGCTCGCGGTGAGACCACCTCGGCGGGCACCGCGCCGTCGTCCTCGACGCTGACCCGGACGGCCTTGCCGAGCGGCTGCAGGGCGATCTCCATGAACGTGGAGCCGGCGTGCAGGGCGGCGTTGCCGGCCAGCTCGCTGACGCAGAGCGTGGCGCTGTCGATCAGGGCCGCACGTTGCCAGGCCACCAGACCGTCGGTGACGAAGCGCCGCGCGGCCGAGACGCTGACGGGATCGGCGGCGAGACGGACACGGAGCGAGTCGCTCCTCGCGTCTGTCATCGCCCCCATGGCCCAATCATGCCTCAAGTCGTCGGAGTGGTTGGAGCGTGAACGCGAGGCGGACTAGGCATATTCCGTCGTACGTCGCTCAGACCTCGTCCTGCTCGTGCCGGTCCAGCCAACCGGGCCAGAGCCGCCGGGCAACCGCGACGTCGAGTCGACCACCCAGGTGCATCGACCGCCACACGCCGCGGTAGCCCGGCAGGATGCCGCACGCGATGGCGATGTGGCCGGCCAGCAGCGGGATCAACAGGTAGGTGGACCACTGGTGCAGCGGGACCAGCCACACGAAGGCCGGGCCGCCATGGAGCATCGCCATCGCGATGCCGCTCGCGGTGACGGCGACGAACGCGACAAGCATGGCCAGGTTGGCCAGTCGCTGACCTGGGTCGAAGTGCCCCTGGTGGGTGGGGAAGCGACCGTTGAAGATCGCCCGCGGCCACGCAGCGAGCCAGCCCACGTCGCCCCGGTCGTAGCGCAGCGACTCGGTCACGAACTTCGCGGCTCCCCTGACCCCGACGACGATT
>DASSJT010000025.1:0-2896 GCA_035691065.1 Dermatophilaceae bacterium | reverse complement strand
GCGCTTCAAGAGCCACTACTCGCCGATCATCGTGGTCTCCGAGGGTGCCGTCCCGGTCGAGGGTGGCGACATGACCCTGGTCTCCGGGGAGAAGGACGCGTTCGGCCACGTGCGGCTCGGCGGCATCGGCGACCGGCTGGCCAAGGAGATCGAGACCCGGACCGGCGAGGAGTCTCGCGCCGTGGTGCTCGGCCACGTGCAGCGCGGCGGCACGCCCACCGCGTTCGACCGCTGGCTGGCGACCCGGTTCGGGCTGCACGCGATCGCGGCGGTGTCCGAGGGCGACTTCGGCACGATGATGGCGCTCCGCGGCACCGACATCGTGCGGGTGCCGCTGATCGAGGGCACCGGCGAGCTCAAGCTGGTGACGCCCGAGCAGTACGGCGAGGCCGAGGTCTTCTTCGGCTGATCGGCGACGTGCCCCCAGATCCGCCCCTGTGTGACACTGTGACCCAGGTCACCATCCGGGAAGGGGCACCCCATGAGCGACTCCAGAGCCACGGTCATCGAGGACTACAACGGACCGGAGCCGGATCTCAACCGGGTGATGGGGCCCAAGCTGCTCCTGCTCTTCATCGTCGGCGACATCCTGGGCACGGGCGTCTACGCCCTGACCGGCGCGGTCGCCGGCGAGGTGGGCGGTGCCTCGTGGGCGCCGTTCCTGGTCGCGTTCGCGGTCGCCACCGTCACCGCCTGCTCCTACCTCGAGCTGGTCACGAAGTACCCGCAGGCCGCCGGTGCCGCGCTCTACACGCACAAGGCGTTCGGCGTGCACTTCGTGACGTTCCTGGTCGCCTTCACGGTCATGTCCTCGGGCATCACCTCTGCGTCGACGGCGTCGTACGCCTTCGCGAGCTTCCTGAACGACGGGTTCGCCCTCGACCTGCCCACCGGTGGTGGCGCTCTGATGCTGATCTCCATCGGGTTCATGGTGGGGCTGGCGCTGGTGAACTTCCGCGGCGTGGGCGAGTCGGTCAAGCTCAACGTGGTGCTCACCATGGTCGAGCTGTCCGGCCTGCTGCTGGTGATCTTCATCGGCCTCTACGCGATCACCCAAGGCAACGCGGACTTCGACCGTGTCGTCGTGTTCGAGTCGGCCGAGGGCAAGGGCACGTTCATCGCGGTGGCCACGGCGACCGCGCTCGCGTTCTTCGCCATGGTCGGCTTCGAGGACTCGGTCAACATGGCCGAGGAGTGCAAGGACCCCGGTCGTGACTTCCCGAAGATGATGCTCACCGGGCTCGGGGTGACCGGCGTGATCTACGTGCTGGTCGCGATCACCGCGGTGGCGCTGGTGCCGGTGGGCGACCTGACCGACACGGAGAAGGGGCAGGCGCTGACCCAGGTGGTCGAGGCGGGCGCACCCGGCCTGCCGTTCGACACGATCTTCCCGTTCATCGGCATGTTCGCGGTGGCCAACTCGGCGCTGATCAACATGTTGATGGCGAGCCGGCTGCTCTACGGCATGGCCAACCAGGACGTGCTCCCGCGGGCGTTCGGCAAGGTGCACCCGGCCCGTCGTACGCCGTGGGTGTCGATCATCTTCACCACCGCGATCGCGGTGGGCCTGATCGTCTACGTGGTGCGTGCCAGCGGGACCGAGGACGGCACCGCCAACGTCGCGCTGCTGGGTGGCACCACCGCGCTGCTGCTGCTGCTCGTGTTCTCGGTGGTCAACATCGCGGTGCTGATCCTGCGCAAGGATGACGTCGCCCACGACCACTTCCGGACCCCGACCTGGCTGCCGCTCGTGGGTGCCGTCGCCTGCGCGTTCCTCGCCGGCCCCTGGGCCCGCAGCGAGGAGAACCAGGCGCAGTACAAGATCGCGCTCGGCCTCCTGGCCCTCGGTGTCGTGCTGTGGGTGATCACCTGGTTCACCAACCGCGCACTCCGGTCGCAGGCGACCGGGTTCCGCGACGTCGACCACCTCGAGTAGCGCTCGCTGGCCCTTCCTCCGGGCATTGGGGGAACACTGGTGGTCCCCATGGTGAACATCAGATGAACGCGGCGCGTAGGTGGTTCTGAGCAGGTCGCGCGACCCGCCACGCTGGTGTACGTGACCGAGCTGATCATCCTCGTCCTCGTGGTGACGACGGCCCTGGCCTTCGACTTCACCAACGGGTTCCACGACACGGGCAACGCCATGGCGACCTCGATCGCCACCGGCGCCCTCAAGCCCAAGGTGGCCGTCGCCCTCTCGGCCGTGCTCAACCTGGTCGGGGCCTTCCTCTCGCTCGCGGTCGCCGCGGCGATCGCGAAGGACCTCGTCGACCAGGGCGCGATCACCCTGCCGCTGATCTTCTGCGGCCTGGTCGGGGGGATCACCTGGAACCTCCTGACCTGGCTGCTGGGGCTGCCCTCGAGCTCGTCCCACGCGCTCATCGGCGGCATCGTCGGCGCCATGATCGCGGGCGTCGGCACCAGCGGCGTGCTCTGGACCGGACTGGCGAGCAAGGTGGTGATCCCGGCGCTGATGGCCCCGGTGATCGCGGGCCTCGTCGCGGGCATCGGCACCTGGCTGGTCTACCGCACCACCCGCCGGGTGCCGGAGGCCAACCGCGAGCAGGGTTTCCGGTGGGGGCAGGTCGCCTCGGCCTCGCTGGTCTCGCTCGCGCACGGCACCAACGACGCGCAGAAGACGATGGGCGTGATCCTGCTGGCCCTGATCGCCTACGGCAGTGTCGCCCCCGGTGGTTCGGTGCCGTTCTGGGTGGTCGTGGCGTGTGCCGCCGCGATCGCGCTCGGCACGTACGTCGGTGGCTGGCGGATCATCCGCACCCTGGGCAAGGGCCTGGTCGAGATCGAGTCGCCGCAGGGGATGTCCGCGGAGTCGTCGTCGGCCGCGGTGATCCTGGCGTCCAGCCACTTCGGGCTGTCGCTCTCGACGACCCACGTG